>JAFPZY010000016.1 GCA_017417025.1 Paludibacteraceae bacterium
TGTGACCCCGCTGGGCAGGGACGAACCTTTCTACGCTTCGCTTCGTAAGCTTCTTGTGACCCCGCTGGGCAGGGACGAACCTTTCTACGCTTCGCTTCGTAAGCTTCTTGTGACCCCGCTGGGGCTCAAACCCAGAACCTTCAGAACCGGAATCTGACACTCTATTCAATTGAGCTACGGGGCCGTTAATTGGCGCGCAGTGTTGCGCCGTATTGTTCTTTTTCTTCTATCTGTGCACTCACCTCCTGTCAATGAAGATGAGTATGTAGTAAACCAGTGTCGCCAGCGATGACAAAGCTGCCACCACGTATGTGTATGCCGCACTCCTCAACGCAGATGTCGCCATCGGAGTGGTCTCCCTGTCGGTTATGCCGGCCGTCTCAAGCCATGCAACAGCCCTGCGGCTCGCATCAATCTCAACAGGCAGTGTGATAAACGAGAACAGTGTCGTCAGCGCAAACAGACCGATACCTATACCCATTATGGCAGGGAAAACATTTATCATCAGCATACCGGCAAGCAGAACCCACATCACCCATGTGCTGGCAAAACTCACAACAGGCACCAATGCCGACCTGATGCTCAGCGGGGCGTACTCTGTCTCGTGCTGCAACGCATGACCGCATTCATGGGCGGCAACCGCCGCCGCTGCCACCGAAGCCGAACCGTACACCGATTCTGACAGGTTAACCGTCTTTGTGGCCGGATTGTAGTGGTCGGTCAGGTGGCCTTTGGTGCACGTCACCTGCACGTCATATATACCGTTGTCGCGCAACATTTTTTCCGCTACCTCTTTGCCGGTCAGACCTAAAGGCACTTTAGAGAAACGCTTGAACTTGCGCTCCAACGAATATGACACAGCCCAACTGGCTATGGCTATGCCGATAAACAGCATCCAGTACAAAGCATTCGGATTTTGCATTATCGTCTGTTCCATCTTCTTCCTTATCTTTTCCTGTTCTTTTCTTTTGTTGCCGACTTGCGGCACAGCTTGCACTCGCCGTAAACACACAGCGTATAGTGGCTGTAGTTGAAATTCGAGTATCGCTTTGCGGCTATCAGGTCGCTTATGGCGGCATCCTGTATCTTTACAACCCTGCCGCAGCGCATACACCTCATCTCCATTCTGTTGTGCCTCCAGCCGACGGGCTCGTACTGTACTATCCTCGCGTTTCCGTCCTGCTGCACGCGCCGCAGCACATTGGCTCTTACAAGCAGTTTCAGCGTGTTATAAACAGTCGCCCGGCTTATGTGCTCCCGCGCGGCAAACTCCTCGGCTTCCGCAGGCGCTACAGGACGCTTTTGCTCGAAAATGAAACGCAATATATCCCTTCGCTCGGAAGACATCCGCATCTTATGCAGCGAGGCATATTCCATAAACATGGCCTCTGCTTCCTGAAGTTCAACCGATGTTTTCATCGCTGTGCCACTGCTCCCTTTTTACACCTTTTCAGGCATTTTACAGCGGGCATCATGCCCGCTTATTCCCAAAAATCGTGCAAAATTACACTTTTTTTTTGGAAAATGCAAATTATATCAATATTTTTTTGTAATTTTGCGCACTTTTTTGACATAAGGCCTTATTTATTATGCATTCTATCCAATCCGTTGCCGTCTATTGCGCTTCATCCTCACAGGTGCGTGAGTCCTTTTTCCGACAGGCTTTCCTCCTCGGCAAACTTCTGGCAGAAGCGGGCATAAGGATTGTTTATGGCGACGGCGGCATAGGGCTTATGGGTGAGATTGCACGCGGTGCACTCGATGCCAAAGGCGAGGTTGTAGGTGTCATTCCGCAATTCATGGTCGAGCAAGGCTGGAACAATCCCCGCAGCAGCCGCACATTCGTAGTCGGGACAATGCACGAGCGCAAAGCCATGATTGAAAACCTGTCCGATGCAATGGTTGCTCTGCCGGGAGGCATAGGCACTATGGAAGAACTGCTTGAATGTCTCACATGGAAACAGCTCGGCCTGCACACCAAACCGGTCGTCATTCTCAATATTGACGGATATTTCGACCACCTGCTCGCTTTCATTGACAAAATGGTGGACGAACACATGATACGCGACATACACAAAAGCATGTTTGCCGTTGTCACCTCTGCCGACGAGGTCATTCCCGCACTTATGTCTATGCCGGTATGGGATGCGTCAGTCAGGCGGGAGGCTGCTATTTGACTTATGCAGATGATGCCTCACATATCGTCTCTCTGGTCGGCGGCATGGCTGCCGTGGGTGTTGCTTTTGTGCGGTGTGCTGCTGATTGGTGTACTGATTTCCAATCCGCGCTGCATCTCCGACAGTTTCTCGTCGCTTTTCTCCGGACTGGAGCGCCGCTACACCGACACTTCCGGAGTGCTCGCCATGAGTGGGCTCCGCATTTTCTGCATAGCCGTATCAGCCCTTGCTGCCGAAGTATGCCTCTACAGAGGCGGTGACTTCCCCGTCAGAGCATGGCTGGTTCTCCTGGCTGTGGTTCTGGCGGTGTGGACTGGCAAGATGCTGCTGCGCAAATATGCCGCCTATGTGTTCTCGTTCGAGTCGTGGTTGCGACCATGGCGCGAGTACATGCGCTCGCTGTGGGCTGCCGTATCGGTTGTTCTCTATGTCGCAGTGGCGGTCGCCGCATTGGTGCCGGTCAGATGGCTGTCAATCACGCTCGTTGGCGCTGCCGCAGCGCTCTACTTCGTATCCCTCTCCACCCGTCTTCTGCGCACATACCTGATTTCTCCTTTGTCATTGTTTTATATAGTTATATATATCATCACGTTGGAAGTTCTGCCTCTGTCGGCCGTCCTTTACGCTGCCGGCAGACTGACATCTTTCTGACACTTAACCACACACGTGAAATGAAAACTATCCGTAATATTCTCGTATCACAGCCTCAGCCTGCTACAGGCCACAACCCCTATGCCGAACTCGAAAGACTCTTTGACGTTCATTTCGTCTTCAGGCAACTCATCCGGATTGAGGGCCTCACAGCCAAAGAATTCAGGCAGCAGCATATCAACCCGCTTGACTACACGGCGGTCATTCTGAATTCGCGAATGGCCATCAACCAGTATTTCCGCATTTGTGCCGAAATGCGTATCGCCATCCCCGAATCGATGCACTACTACTGCATCTCCGAGTCCGTAGCCAACTACCTGCAGAAGTACATCCAGTACCGCAAACGGAAAGTCTTCTTTGCCGAGCACAACAACTTCGAGGAACTGCTCGGGGCTATGAACCGCAGGCCCGACGAAAAGTACATAATGGTTATGTCCGATGTGCATAACGACGATGTTCTCAACATGTTCGCCTCACATAACATCCAGGTCAAGCCCGCCGTCATGTACCGCACTATGCCTGTCGAATGGCCTAAGGAAGAACCTTTCGACTACGACATGGTCGTCCTCTTCACACCGAGCGGAGTGACATCGCTTCGACGCAACTTCCCCGACCTCAAACAGGGCGACAAAGTGATTGCCGCCTTCGGGCAGACCACCATAGTCGCGCTCAATGATATTGGTTTGCAGCCTGACATACAGGCTCCCGTCCCCGGAGTACCGGGAATAGCTATGGCTATCAAACTCTACCTTGAACAACTCGAAAAGACAGCAGGCGAGTGAATACTTTCCGCAAAACCGAAAGACTCTGCGGCAGAAACAACCTGCAGACTCTCTATCGCGAGGGGCACAAGTTCGTCGTCTGGCCGCTGCGTGTCACATGGAGCAAGAACCATTCCGACCCGCAGACAGCAGTACTTGTCTGGGCACCCAAGTCACTTTTCAAGCGCGCCGTAAAGCGCAACCTGCTCAAGCGGCGCATAAGAGAAGCCTACCGCCTCAACAAACAGACTATAGAGGACAAAGGCTGGCACATAGCCTTCAATTATATGGACAAGACCGTACAGCCCTATGCGGTTATTGAAAGGGCTGTACAGAAAGCTGTCCGCAAACTGACACAGACATGAGCACAGGTCATCATCTCTCCGCTGCAAACGGCAGGCAACTTCTCCGGAAGGCGTTTCTGCTGCCCGTATATTTTTACCGCTACTGCATCTCCCCTCTCACGCCTCCCTCTTGCCGCTACACCCCCACTTGCAGCCAGTACATGGTGGAGGCCGTCCTCAAATACGGCATCTTCAAAGGAGGATGGATAGGACTGAAACGCATATTAAGGTGCAACCCATGGGGAGGCTCAGGCTACGACCCCGTCCCCTGACAAGCATGGCGGAAGTCTGAAGTCGGAGGTCGAAAGCCAAAAGCAGAAAGCCTGGAACCGCCACGAAATATCAACTGTCAATTGTCAATTATCCATTATCCATTATCCATGCGTATAGACATCATCACTTGCTGCCCCGAACTGCTGGAGTCGCCGCTCAACCACTCCATCATACAACGCGCCAAAGACAAAGGACTGGCGCAGATATTCGTGCATAACCTCCGCGACTACACCCTGAGCAAGCACCGCAAGGTGGACGACTACGCCTTCGGCTTCGGCGCGGGCATGGTACTGCAGATTGAGCCTATCGACCGTTGCATCTCCGCTCTCACCGCCGAGCGCCGCTACGATGAAGTCATCTTCACCGCCCCTGACGGCGAGCGTTTCACGCAGAGCGAAGCCAACCGCCTCTCGCTCGCGCAGAACCTTATCATCCTCTGCGGGCACTACAAAGGCGTGGACCAGCGGGTGCGCGACCACCTCATCACAAAAGAATACACCATCGGCGATTTCGTTCTCACAGGCGGCGAGATGCCGGCTGCCATAATGACTGATGCCATCGTCCGCCTCCTCCCGGGCGCTCTCGGCGACGAGACACGCGCACTAAGCGACTCTTTTCAGGACAACCTACTCGAAGCGGGAGTTTATACACGCCCCGCGGAGTACAAAGGCTGGCGCGTGCCAGACATACTTCTCTCCGGTCATCAGGCCAAGATAGACGAATGGCTTTACGAAGAGTCTCTCCGTCACACCCGTGAACGCCGCCCCGACCTCCTCGAGGAGTAACAGATACATCTGCGCTGCAGGATTTATTACCGCTACTTTCCCGCTACTTTCCCGCTACTTCCCCGCTATTTATAATTGGGAGTTAGGAATGAGGATTTAGGAGTTAGGTAAAGGGAATGAATTCCGGCTTTCGACCCTCGGCTTATAGCCCTTCGATTATCAGTTATACGACCGTTAAATGATAATTTTGAGAAAATATTTGGAAAAGTGTTTTTTTTGTTGTACCTTTGCAACGTTTTTCAGGAAAAGGCGTTGTGTAACTTAGTTACTCGCCCAAAGAAAAAGAAGCAAAAACTTATCGCGATATGAAGAACTTTTTGAAGAGCCTCGGAATTATTCTTGTGCTTGCAGGCGTTGTGTGTCTGTTGGTTTATGAGACATCGGTGCAGGTTAATGCCTTGTTAGTCACGGCATTGGTGCTGGAGGTGGCAGGTATATTGTCGTACATACTGCTGAACCGCTATCTGGATGCGTGATAATACGCTTGGAAGACATAGAATTGCGTGCTCGTCACGGCGTATTTGAAAGCGAGAGAACAGAGGGCAATCTGTTCCGCGTGAGCGTCTCTATGCGTTTGCCTGACAGCGCAGGCATGCAGACTGACAGGATCGAGGACACGGTTGATTACGGCGATGTTTATGCGGTGGTGAAGCGTGAGATGGAGGTGCCGTCGGCTCTGTTGGAGCATGTGGCGGAGCGCATACGCAGTGCGCTTGCCGCATCGTTCAGCGAGGCGAGTGATATCCGTGTGAGCGTGAGCAAGCACAATCCGCCAGTCGGCGGCAAAGTGGAGTGGGCGACGGTGGAAATTGACAATTGATACCAATGAGTGAGGAAAGCGTTAAATATCATCTGACTGGCATGTACAAGGACTGGTTCCTTGACTATGCTTCGCACGTCATACTGGAGCGTGCCGTTCCGGCAGTGGAGGACGGGCTGAAGCCGGTTCAGCGGCGTATACTGCATGCCATGAAGGGTGTGGATGACGGCAAGTACAACAAGGTGGCTAACATAGTTGGTCAGACGATGCAGTACCACCCTCACGGCGATGCGAGCATAGGCGACGCGTTGGTGCAGTTAGGTCAGAAGAACCTGCTTATCGACTGCCAGGGGAACTGGGGTAACATCCTCACCGGCGACGGTGCAGCGGCTCCGCGTTACATAGAGGCGCGGTTGAGCAAGTTCGCTCTTGAGACGGTGTTCAACCCCAAGACGACGGAGTGGATGTTCAGTTACGACGGGCGCAAGAAAGAGCCGGTTCACCTGCCTGTCAAGTTCCCGTTGCTGTTGGCTCAAGGTGTGGAGGGCATAGCCGTTGGCCTGAACTCGAAGATTCTGCCTCACAACTTCGTCGAACTGTGCGATGCTGCTTTGGCCTGTCTGCACGGCGAGGAGTTTGTGCTCTATCCGGATTTCCCGACGGGCGGCGAGATAGACGTGAGCCGCTACAACGACGGCGAGCGCGGCGGCATGGTGAAGATACGCTCGCGCATCACCAAAGCCGACGACAACAAGACGCTGGTCATCTCGCAAGTGCCATACGGGACAACGACCTCAAAGATAATAGAGACCATACTCAAGGCGCAGGAGAAGGGCAAGATAAAGATAAAAAAAGTGGACGACTTCACCGCCGAAGAAGCCCGCATAGTAGTGCAGTTGGCTCCGGGTGCATCGTCGGACAAGACGATAGACGCACTCTACGCCTTCACCGACTGCGAGGTTAGCGTGTCGCCCAACTGCTGCGTCATACAGGACAACAAGCCCGTCTTCACCACCGTGAGCGAACTGCTCAGGCAGTCGGTTGAGACCACCAAAGGCCTGCTGCGCCGTGAACTGGAGATACAGAAAGCCGAACTGGAGGAGCAGTACTTCTTCACTTCGCTTGAGCGCATCTTCATCGAACAGCGCATCTACAAGGAGAAAGGCTATGAGGACGCGCCCGACAAAGAGAAACTGATACAGTTCACCGACAAGGCTCTGGAGCCGTTCAAACCCAAGCTGCTGCGCGAGGTGAAGCGCGAGGACATAGAGCGCCTGTTCGAGATAAGGATGATACGCATAACTCGCTTCGACTCGAAGAAGGCGGACGAGCTGATGCGTGACCTCGACAAGCGCATCAAGCAGACACAGCACGACATCAACCACCTGACTGACTACGCCATACGCTGGTACGAGCACCTGAAGGATACCTACGGAGCACGCTATCCGCGCCTGACAGAGGTGAGGAACTTCGCCTCTATCAACGTCAAGACCGTGGTGGAGGCTAACGAGAAACTCTACATCAACCGCGAGGAGGGTTTCATAGGCACCGGACTGAAAAAGGACGAGTTCCTCTGCAACTGCTCGGACATAGACGACATCATTGTTTTCCACAAAGACGGCCGCTACAAGATTGTGCGCGTGGCTGACAAAATCTTCATCGGCACTGACATACTGCACGTTGCCATCTTCAAGAAAAACGACACACGCACCATCTACAATGTCGTTTACCGCGACGGCAAGGCGGGAGTCTATTATATGAAGCGCTTCTCCGTAACCGGCGTTGCGCGTGACAAGGAGTACGACCTCACGCAGGGCAAGGCCGGAAGCAAGGTAGCCTATTTCACAGCCAACCCCAACGGCGAAGCGGAGGTGATACGCGTGCAACTCAAGCCTGCGTTGCACCTCAAGAAAGTGGAGGTGAACAAGGACCTCAGCGAATTGGCGGTGAAGAGCCGCACGGCAAGAGGCAATGTGCTGACCAAATATGAGGTTAAGTCCATAACACTCAAGCAGAAAGGTCACTCCACGCTTGGCGGCCGCAAAGTGTGGTTCGACCCCGACGTGCTGCGCCTCAACTACGACGGGCAGGGCACTTATCTGGGTGAGTTTGTTGATGACGACCGCATTCTGGTCATCACCAATCAGGGCGACTACTACCTCAACACCTTTGAGCTCACCGCCCATTTCGACAAGGATATACGCATCATCGAGAAGTACAAGCCCGAAAAAGTGTGGTCGCTTGTGCAATGGAACGCGAAGTTGGGCTTTTATTACGCCAAGCGCTTCACTTTCGATGCGCAGGCTCGGCCGCAGAGGATGGTAGGTGAGAGCGAGGACAACCGCCTTGTCCTGCTCTCCGACCGCGAAGACGCAGTATTCCGCGTTACGCTTGCAGAGGAATGGCGAACACCTATAGAGCTGGTAATGAGCGAACTGATAGAGGCAAAGACCCCGAGAGTGAAAGGCAGACGCATCACCACACTCGACATTGCCCGCATAGAGGACATCACCCCCGAACCTGAAGAGCCGGAAGAACAGGAGGAACCGGAAGAGGGCGAAACACCCGAATCCGGCGAACAGGAGACAACCACTCCAGAGCCTGCTGCAACTGAGGTTGAACCATCTGATGCACAGGAAGAGAATCCTGAGGACGGTGAGAATAACACATCCGGCGGAGGAACTGGCGCAGGTGACAATGAAGAGCCGGCACAGCCAGTGGAAGAAGACGCGCAGACGGGGAAAAAAATAACATCGGCTCTGGATGTGCCTTTCACCATCACCAACGAAGTGCCGGAGAGCAGCCGTCCCGCCGGCGACCAACTGAGTCTCTTCTGATATCCCGCCCCCCGCAGACGTAAAACGCGGCATCGTCACACTGCATTTTTCGGAAAGACTGACAAGCAAATCGCCCCGCGAATATGCGGGGCGATAAGAGTTCAAATAGGCTGATAGTTTTACCAGTCAATCGAGTTGAGCCGTCCGCGCCACACGTCAGTCGCAAAGCCCGATGCGGTCTGTCCGCCGATGAGCCAGATGCAGTCGCCCTGTGTGAAGGCGGACACGCGCCAGCGCTTGCCGAAGTCGGCAGGCCAGGGCGAATGGGTGGTGTCGGCGACGGCGTTCCATGTCATGCCCTCTGTCGGCGAGACGCGCATGCCTTCCATCAGCTGCTGACCGCCGTCAAGGCCGCCGTACCAGACAAGTTTCTGCCCGTACCAGGCAATGGCTGCGCCTGCAAACGGCTGCATGCTGTTCTGCAGTCGCACCATGCGGCAGCCGGTGGGGGCAGCCTCAAAAGCCCAGCATGCTCCCGTCATTCGCCCATTGAGCGTGTAGCCGCCTGCAACAAGGCTGTGACGGCGGTCGCTGGAGCCGCTGAAGGGTGCGACAGCAAAGTCGGAGACGGGGAAGACCTCTGTATCCACTTCCCACTGCAGACTGAAACTGCTGTTTTTCAAGTCTATAGTGGCGAGACGCACCGACCGGTTGTCGTCTTGCACCACAGCCCACACCTTGTCGTCAAACGACATGATGAGGGTTATGCAGTGCCACTGCGTGTCCCACAATGCCGTTGAACCGGTATTCCATGCCGCCCCGTCGGCGGAGGTATATAGCACTGTATCAGCAGCATAGCAGAATTGCGCCGTCAGCGAGTCATATACAATGGTGCTGACTTTGCAGTCTTTGGGCAGGCCTGTCACCGTCTGCTGCGTCCACTGCTCCGCGTCGTCGGAAGTGAACAGCGATGTGGCGAACCCGTCGTTGGTGAAGAAGCAGAAGGTGCCGTCGGCGAGCAGGGCGTGCTGTTCGGCCGAGCGCGGCGCGGTTATCTGTGCCGTCTTGCGCTGCCACACATAGCGGTCGGGGTCCACCTGATGGACGCGCGGCAGCACGCGGTACCATTTCTCATGCTGTCGGTCGGAGGCATAGACGCGCAGGTAGATTGGCGAAAGCGTGAAATTGAGCGTGTCGTAGCCCGTCAGCACAAGCGATGTGTCGCCTATGTACCAGATGGCGGCGGAGGGCACGGAGTTGTATTTGACAGCCGGCACCACGCGTCGCAGCGAGTAGCCGAAAGTGATGGAGTCTTTGTCGGCAAGGTGTATGCTGCCCGTGTCGGCCAGGTCCTCTACTATGAAGTTGGTGCGGCTCAGTTCAGGCGCGCTGTCGTTGCTGAGCAGCACGAAGGCCGAGATGGTGGCATCGGTCACATCGTAGGTGGGTGTGGACGACGACGACCTCTTGCACGATACTGCGCAGACTGCCGCTGTGAGCAGCAGAACTGCAAGGCAGTTTTTGCGATTTATGGAACAATAAGTGTGTTGCATGATTGTCTTTTTTTGCTGCGCAGACAGGGGAGTCTGCAAAATTTGTTGCAAAAATACTACTTTATTTGCATATTTGCAAAAAAGGTTGTAATTTTGTGGCGAAAAAATAAATAAGTTATGCTGTTTGAGAGCCAAATCCTGGACTTTATGCGCCACCTGCCCGCTACGAGGGTGGCAAAAGAGAAGGCGGAGATACGCGGCTTGGACGCGCAACGCCGCCGTGTGATGAGTGCCGAAGAGGTGAAAGAGGGGTCGCACAAGATTGTCGAGCAGATAGAGCGGATGACCTGCTGGAAGAATGCGAAGACCGTTATGCTCTATTATCCCATAGAAAACGAGGTCGATTTGCGCTCGCTTGTCAAGAATTACGCCGACGAGAAGATTTTCCTGCTGCCCGCCACCTTGCCCGGGCACATGATCGAGGTGCGCCAGTATGTCAAGCACGAACCTCTGCTGAAGGGTCGTTTCGGCATTCCCGAGCCTAAGACACCGGCTTGGAAAGGCGACATTGACATTATTCTTGTCCCCGGAGTGGCTTTCGACAAGGATTTGCACCGTCTCGGTCGCGGCGGAGGCTACTACGATCGTTTTCTCAAACGCCTTAAAGCCGGTATGAAAATAGGAGTCTGCTACGACTTCCAGTTGCACAACGACCTTCCGCACGCCGTCTTCGACCAGATGATGGACCGCGTCGTTACTCCGAGCAAGACCATTGGAGAGTAGGCTGCATGTCCTGCGCCTGCTTCAGCCGCCTGTCCGTCTCTTCGGTCAGCCGGTTTTCGCCTGTGCGGTAGTAATATATCAGCCCGTATGCCTGGCATGCGCGCAGTCGTGCGTATGGCAACAGGTTCCTGTAGTACTCCTCCACCTGGTTCCAGATGTTCAGTATTATGCGGTCTGCTTCCTTGCGCAGTCCCTCAAGGTCCTCATACACACGGCTTTCCGTCTTGCGGTGCATGTTCTGGTTCACCTGGTTCTCCTTGAAGATGTCGTAGTGTACGCGCACTTTGGTTATGGCGGGGTTGTATAGTGGGAAGCCGCCCTGGCGTATGCGTTCCTGCTCGCCCTCGATTATGTTTTTGCCCCATACCAGTAGGTCTTCCTCCGAACTCAGGTCTGGCAGTATGTGGCTGTCGGGGTCAAGCCCGTACAACTCTTTCAGTTCTTTCTTTATCTCGCCGCGTATGACGGTCATGTTCAGCACCTGTATGAAGTGCGAGATGTACATGCGGGCGTTCTGCACCATGCGGCGGTACTGCTTGTTGGCGGACACGCGGGTGTTGAAGTTCTCGTGGTACAGCGACACTTTGTTCTCGAACTGGAGCAGGAACTTCTGTGCTTCGGAGATGTTCTGCCACGATATTACCTGTTCTGTAAAGTCAGCTTCGCTCGCGCGCTGGATGGCGGTCTGAAGGGCGGTCAGACGCGACTGGTCGGTATTTGGTAAACGGCGGTATGGCATATTGGTCTATATTTTGCGGTTTGTCAGTTTGTTGGCAAGGTTGCGCAGAGCTTCTGCGGCATCGTTGTGAGGCAGTGCCTCCAGGCATTCAAGGGCTTTGCCCGTGTACTCGGCTATGGCCTCTTCCGCTTTTTCGCGCACATGCAGCCTGTCGTAGATGGCTGTCATTGAGGCTATTTTGTGCTGTGCTGTGTCGGTGGCGCTCAGGTGTGCCTCTATCTCTTCGCGCACGGCGGGGGTGGCGGTATGCAGGGCGGTCAGCAGCATGAAAGTCTTCTTGCCGCACAAGATGTCGCCGCCGGTGGCTTTGCCGAAGGTGGCTGGGTCGCCATATACGTCTAACAGGTCGTCCTGAATCTGGAAAGCCAGGCCGAGGTTGATGCCGTAGTCGTATATCCGCTGCTGCTGTGCCTCTGTCGCTCCGGCTATGTAAGCCCCTGTCTGCAAAGCGTTTGCCAACAGCACGGAGGTCTTCAGCCGTATCATGTTCATGTACTCCTCCAGACTCACGTCCTGGCGCGCCTCGAAGTCCATGTCGTATTGTTGTCCTTCGCAGATGCCGGTTGCCATGTCGTTGAACATGCGCAGCACTTTCGGCAGTTTCTCTTCCGGCACGCCCGAGAGCAGGCGGTAGGCCTCTATCATCATCTGGTCGCCCGAGAGGATGGCGGTGTTGTCGTTCCAGAGCACGTGCACTGTCGGGCGGCCGCGTCTTACCTCGGCGCGGTCCATCACGTCATCGTGCAGCAGTGTGAAGTTGTGGAACACTTCAAGGGCGAGGGCGGCGGGAAGCACGTCCTCGTCGTTGCCCTCGAACATCTGTGAGGCAAGCATCGCAAGGGTGGGGCGGAGCCGCTTGCCGCCCGAGGCAAGGGTGTATTCCACTGGCTCGTACAGCGAGCGGGGCTCGCGGTTCCATTCTAACTGTTCTATCGCGCGGTTGATGTCGGTCATTGCTGCAGACGGTCTTCTATTATGTCGGTCAGTACGTCTTTTATGTCTATTCCCGCGGCGCGGACCTGCTGCGGAATAAACGAGGTCGCAGTCATGCCGGGGGTGGTGTTCACCTCAAGCAGGTTCACCTGCCAGCCCTCGGTCAGTATGTAGTCGGTGCGGATGATGCCCTGGCAGCCCAGTATGTCGTACAGGCGCAGGGTCGCTGCCTGTATCTCGTCGCGCACCGCGTCGGGGATGCGTGCAGGGGTTATTTCGTCCACCTGCCCGTTATACTTCGCGTCGTAGTCGAAGAACTCGTTGTCTGTCACCACCTCTGTCACGGGGAAGGCTACTGCCTTGTCTTTCGTCTTGTACACGCCGCAGGTCACTTCCACGCCTTTCATGAACGCCTCGCATATCACCTCGTCGCCCTCCTTGAAGGCCGTCTCTATGGCGGGAGCCACATCGGCAAGGCTCTTCACTTTCGTGCACCCGAAGCTGCTGCCGCCCACATTGCTCTTGATGAAGCACGGCAGACCAACACGGGCTGCTATCTCCTCGTCGCTCGGGCGCGGCTGACCTTTGCGCAGAAGCAGACTCTCGGCTATGCGGAAACCGAACCCGCGCAGATAGTGGTTGCAGGCGAACTTGTTGAAGGTCAGTGATGCTGCCAGCACGCCGCAACAGCTGTAGGGGATGCGCATCATGTCTAAAAAACCCTGCAGCAGACCGTTCTCACCCGGAGTGCCGTGAATGGTGATGTAGGCGAAGTCGTACTCCGTTATGCGTGCCAGTGCCTTCAGGTCGGCACCGCTAAGTTCCACTATCTCTGCGTCATAGCGCTCTTTGTCTATAAACGATAATATCCCTTGTGCACTGCGGAGCGACACGTCGTGCTCCGAACTGTCGCCGCCGGCGACTATGGCTATTCTGCGTTTGTTCATCTTGTTTGCTGTTTTTCCGGTTGTCTGTTTGCCTGTTTCCTGCGGCCCGTATCAGATGCCCAGCGAGGCTTTGATGGCGGGTATGCGTGCTTCGGCTTCGGCGGTCGCTTTCTCGTAGTCCGCGGGAGTGCTCATCGTGGCGGGTATCTCGAAGTAGTATTTTATCTTCGGCTCTGTCCCCGACGGGCGGACGCTCACTTTCAGTCCGTCCTCCGTGAAGTATTGCAGCACGTTTGACTTCGCCCCCAGCAGCATCTCTATCTTCTTCGTCTCCCATGCGCCGTTCACCAGCCTTTTCTCTTCCAGTTTCTGGAAGTCTTTCGTGCATACCACCTTCGAGCCGGCTATCTCTGTCAGCGGGTGTTCGCGGTAGTTGACCATCATCTGCCGTATCTCTTCCGCACCTGTCTTGCCCGGGCGCACTATGTTTATCATAGTCTCGCGCTGGAAGCCGTACTCCATGTAGATGTTCAGCAGGTAGTCATACAGCGACATGCCGTGGTCTTTCGCGTAGGCGGCTATCTCGCATATCAGGCATATCGACGACGGCGAGCATTTGTCGCGCACTGCGTCGTAGGGCAGGAACCCGAAGCTCTCTTCGCCGCCGCCTATGTATTTGCGCTTGTTTTCCCATTCGCGTATCCGCCCTGCTATCCACTTGAAACCCGTGAACTCGTCTGTCAGCGTCACACCCTGCCTGTCGGCTATGCGGCGAATCAGCTCGCTCGTCACTATGGTCTTCACTAAGTACATGTCCGGTGTCAGCTTGCCCAAACGCTTCATGTTGTTGATGATGTAGTAGCAGAACATCATGCACGTCTGGTTGCCGTTTATTATCACCCATTCGCCTTTGTTGTTCCTGCACACTATGGCTATGCGGTCCGCGTCGGGGTCGCTGGCTATCACAAGGTCCGCACCCAGCTTCGTGCCGAGAGCCATGCCCATCGTCATCGCCTCCGCGTTCTCCGGATTGGGCGACACTACGGTCGGGAAGTTGCCGTCTATAACCATCTGCTCCGGCACTACATGTATGTTCCTGAAGCCCCAGCTGCGAAGGCACATCGGCACTATCTGGCGGCCTGCACCGTGCATCGGAGTATAGACTATGTTCAGGTCTTGCTGGCGGAGGATAACGTCCTGGTCTATCATCACCGTCTTTACGGCCTCCATGTAGTCGTAGTCCGTCTCGCCGCCTATTATCTCTATCAGGTCTTTGTTGCCGCCGCGCTTCACGTCGGCCATCTTCACCTTGTTCACCTCGTCTATTATGCCCTGGTCGTGCGGCTGGAGCACCTGGCTGCCGTCCTCCCAGTAAGCCTTGTAGCCGTTGTACTCCTTCGGGTTGTGGCTCGCCGTCACGTTCACACCGCCCTGGCAGCCGAGATGACGGATGGCAAAGCTCACTTCCGGAGTCGGGCGAAGGCTTTCAAACAGATATACTTTTATGTTGTTTGCCGCAAACACGTCCGCCACGGTCTCCGCAAACAACCGGCCGTTGTTGCGGCAGTCATGACCGACCACTACGCTCACCTGACCGCCTTTGCCCAGAGTGGTGAAACCGCCTTCGCGGGCTACTTTGTTCAGGTAGTTGGCATAACCCTGTGTCGCCTGGGCTACTATGTACTTGTTCATGCGGTTGGTCCCCGGACCCATTATGCCGCGCAGACCGCCTGTGCCGAATTCCAATGTGCGGTAGAACGAGTCTATCAGCTCGGTCTTGTCATCCGCTTCCATCATGCGGCGCACCTGCGCCTGGGTTTCAGCATCAAAATCGTCGGTGAGCCATGTCTTCGCCACCTCCATAATCTGCTTCAGTTCTTCCTGCTTGTCCATAATTGTATTGTGTTTTGTTTATATCTCTGTTGGGCTTGTCGGCTTGTCGTACGGCCTTTGAACATGTATGTTGTTTCTGCCGTATGGTGTTTTTGTCTGATTGGGGCTGTGCTGCCTCTTTTTGCAGTCTTCCCCAATCCGCCCACAAAGATAATACAAAATATGCCAAAATCCAAACATTTTGGCATATTTATTTTTTTTGCTATCTCCAGCATATCAAAACCGCCCTTTAGCCTGCCGTCTCCGCCACCGTGTACTCTGCTTCCCGCCACCGGGTACGCAGGCTTCTAGCCTGCGGTAAAAGAGTATCTGAAAAAAATGTAGCAGCGTTGAAATATCAATTATCCCTACCCTCGCAGTACCGTCACAGTACCCTCACACTACCGTCTCACGCAGTTCTCCCCCCGCATGGCATAAGGCAACAACTTCCCGACCGCAGTCAGGGAGTTGTCTTCAGAGTTAAGAGAGGGGGAAACAATCATTTTTCCCTCTCTCTGTTCAGTGCTCTTGCCCCGTGCCCGTATTCAATCAGGGCTCCTCATCCACCCCCGGATACTCTCCCGGAGGGGTAGTGGGGAAAGTGGGAGTCGTAGCGCATACTATAGCTGTCGGCTCTACTGTGCTGGCTATGCTGCAGGGGCTGATGTACATTTTCAGTTTCATCTCTCGTCTGTTGTTTTTTTTATGATTATTCGTTTTGTTTTCTGTTTTGTCTGCCGGCGACCGGCTGTCGGCCGCCGGCAGATATCAATTGTCAATTCATTTTCGCTCCCGTCGCATTGTAGCGAATACCGTTGCGCTCTATCACAAGCACGCCGTTCTCCACATACTTGCGCACTTCGCTGTTCGTGCCGCCTGCCTCTGTCACGGTCTCCAGCTCCGTCACTATCTCGCCGCCTGCCACGATGCGCACTCGAGGTGCTATGCCTGCTCCCGCCTGATCCACGCGGAAGTAGGCGCGGAACGGACGCATGGTGGTGCCGGCTGAGTTAGGATAGTACAGGCGGTTGCCGGCGAGGAAGATATACTTCTTCCAGTCCGGACTGCTGCTGCCCGGGAGAGCTGTGCGGCGGTTGGTGGCTGTGAAGCGCACGCTGCCGGTCTGTCCGTCCTCGTAGTCTGCCGTGTTGATGGCGTCTGTCAGTTGCAGTGCTGTGCCGCCGTTAGTGGTGAAGGTCGGGTTGGTGAGGGCTGTCGGGCTGTAGAACAGGTAGGGCTTGCCTGCCTCTATGGCGCTGCCGTGCTTTGCGAAGTTCACGTTCAGACCATCTTCTGCATTACCTGTCGCGCCGGTGTACGCATATACTTTGCCGTCCAGTTCGGTGCCCTCTATCTCAAAGTCGAAGGGCAGGGAGAATGCCGCCCACTGGTTGCTTGCTAAGGTGCGCCGGTAGGTGACAGAGGTCAGCTGCTTGGCTCCTCCGTCGTAGTAAGCCTCGGCCATAGCTTCGTAGTAGTCGTCTTTCATGTCGTCGCGCAGCTCGAGGGCGGTCTTCAGTGCTGTCACGGCGGTCAGATTGATATTGGCGCTCACGCCGCTGATGGTGCGCGGGTTCTCGGTGTTGCCGTCGCTCCAGCGCACGAACTCATAGAACCCTGCCACAGCCTCGTTGCTTATGTTCTGATATGTGTCAGACGTGTAAGTCACTGTCACATTGCCGCCTTCGTCCACTTCGGCTTTGTCGGCCGTCACTTCGCCGTGGCCGGGCTCGTCCACTGCCACATTCACTGTGTATGCTTTCTTCGTCCACTTAGCCCAGAACTCTTTATTGCCGGTTGAGCCTGCGGGGATGGTGGTAACAGGATTGCCTGTCAGTTCTTCGTTAGCATACCAGCCGTCGAAGGTGTAGCCTTCTTTGGCAACATTGGGTGCAATGAGGAGAGTGATAGTAGGAGTCTCTACCGTGTAACTCGTAGTAACTGTTCCAGGGTAGGTGTTGATGTCGTAGTTGTTGTAAGTGATAGTGTATTCTGTGGCAGTGCGTGTGAAACGAGCCGAGATAGTTTTGTCGGACGTAATCTTGGAAGTTGCGCCATTCCAACCTTGGAAAGCATAGGTGTAGCCGTCTGCCGCCTCTGCAGGAATGGGAGTAATAGTGCTGTTTTGGAATGAGAGAGCATTGCCACCTGCGCTACCGGGTTTCGCTGTATTATAAGGTACATCGGTAAAGACTATCTCGGTTGTCGGTGTTTCGCTGTTCTTTTGCAGTGTGCCAAAACCTGTACTGTTATCGTGCACTTTGAAAGTGACAGTGTAGGTGTTGAGTTCCCACTGTGCAACGTACGTTGTATTGGCTGCAGGCATTGTACCTGTGAAAGCGGGTGACCAGCCTGTGAAGGTATAACCTGTGCGTGTTGCCGTAGGAGCGGTGATGGTTGCCCCTGCGTTTACACTGCCTGCGGCGGTATAGTCGCCCGACAACTCGCCGCCATTGGCATTCCAGCCGAGGGTGTAAGCAACTGCTGCAAATTTAGCTTGAAGTGTGAGGTTCTTTGTCTCGATTTTCACTTTGAAGGAACCATCGCCATTATCAATGATATACTGATGATCGGCACCTTCCCAACCGACGAATGCACTTGCCGGTGTAGGAGTGAGCGTTACCCAAGTACCATATTGGTACGTGCCTGAACCTGTTTGGGTGGCGTATGCAGAAGCAGTCAGCGTTACCGTTCCTCCGTTTTCACCATTGGCAGTAAGCGTCATAGACGGTTTAGTTCCGGCTGTGTAA
>JAFPZY010000002.1 GCA_017417025.1 Paludibacteraceae bacterium
AAACCCAACTGGCACAACTCAATGGATGTAGTGGGCTTTTTGTCGAACATCCCCGAACCGCATTATGTGTTCACCGATTTTGTACGTTTCATCGTCAAAGCATGGCAACATCCGGAAACTCCATATTTCCTCTGTCTGGACGAGATGAACCTTGCGCCCGTAGAAGAGTATTTCGCAGAGTTCCTCAGTGCCATTGAATCACGTGCATGGGACGAGAAAGGTAATTACACCACCGACCCGATTATTTCCCCGTTCAAGGTTTACGGTAAGGAGGTATGCGAAGCCATGCTGAAAGAGCTGTTAGGCGAAGCACATCATACGGAAGCTAATCCATTGGCTATCCAATTCGAGGAGAAAGGTCTGACTTTGCCTCCGAACCTGATGGTTTTGGGAACGGTGAACATGGACGAGACCACATTCTCGTTCTCGCGCAAAGTGCTTGACCGTGCAATGTCCGTGGAGATGAACAAGGTCAATTATGATGATTTCAAAGAAGGCAAAACTGAACTGATGCCTTTGCTGACAGATTATAACGATCTGCTGGTCAACCGTCCGCAGAAAGCACAAGAGGTACAAGAAGAGATTGACAGTCAAAAGGTGATTGATTACCTCAAAGCCGTGAATGAACTGTTAGACGGCACGCCTTTCAAATTAGGCTACCGTGCCGCCAATGAAGCAATATTATATGTCGCTGCATCTCAGGAGTTTGCAAAAGAAGCGTTCAGTATTGAGACCGCTATGGACGAATTTACGCTGATGAAGATACTGTCTCGTATAGAGGGCGATGACAGCCGTCTGGCAATAGACGAGAACGACGAGCGGTTGCAGAAAGCAGGGTTGAGCGAATCGCCTCTGGACAACGGCGAACAGAACCTGACGCTGCTGAATGGTCTGCGCGCCATCGTCAGACAGCATATCGGCACCAATACTGCGACCGAGAAGAAAATCAACCACATGTACACCACGCTCTGCAGAGAGCATTTCGTTTCCTATTGGGCATAAGGGGACATGGCTGTTGAGAGCATCCATAGTTTCGAGGTAAAGAATGACGACGTGCGCATTCGTTTCTCGTGTATCAGTACGGCAAGTTGTATCAGCCGTGCTATGAAGAACATGCGCGCCGAACGGAACGACAGCCGTCTGATGGCGGAGTTTGCGACACGGGACAAGGACGTACATTTCTTCTTCGACAGCGAAGAACATACCGGCACCGTTACCCGTGAGGCGGTTTTCTACGAGAATACCTCTTATCCCACGCTGATAGAAGCCAATCCCGGAGTGAGCGGCATGTCGCTCCGTTTCTCCAATTCACCCCGAGAGAGAGCACTCAGCGCAGACGGAAACCTGCTGTACGGAGCTGTCAGTTTCGGCAACCAAGTCGGAAAGACAGACGTGTGCCTGCGCTACCGCAAAGACGGCAGGGAGAAGAACCTGCGTTTCACAACGGAAGTGCTGAGTTACAAGATGGACTACCGCTCGGACATGAAGAGCATCATCCGCGACATTGAGGAAGAATACAGTATGCTGTCGTTCGCCTTCATGCGTGAGACGTATCTCAATTTCCGCACGCAGCAAGGCAAATCAACCGACCTGATTTGGTGGCAGATATTCCGGTCGTGCTATGATGAGATTCTGTCCGCATGCCGGCAGATTATCCTTTCCCCCAGACGGCGGTTGCATCCTGTTCTGCGTTACGAAAGAGCGGAACGGCTACGCAGGCTGATGCCCGACATGGAAAACGAGTACGCCAATTTCCAGAACGAGCCGAACCATCTATACCGGACGGAAGATCTGTGTCACACGGATGACACAGTTGAGAACCGTTTTCTCAAGTTTGTGATGAACGGTCTGCTGAACCGTTTCCAAGTAGTCAGCAGGCATATCCGCAACACTTCCCGCTCTGCACGTCTGGAAAGAGAACTGAGGGACATGGAGGACAATCTCAAACGCATGGTCAACCATCCATTCTTCCGTCCAATCGGGCAGTTCCGGGGTTTTGCGCAGGATTCGTTGGTCATGAAACGCGCCGTCGGCTACCGCACTATCTACCAGAAATGGATAGAATTGCTATGCGGCTACGAACTGGAAGAAGGTATCAACCAACTGGAGACGAAAGATATTTCCACATTGTACGAGATATGGTGTTTTATCAAAGTCAAGAACATTGTGGAAGAGATTCTCGGCAGCAAAGCGGAGGTACACAACAAAGGCAAGAAACTGACACCGCGTTTTGTGCGTGAGCTGACATGGGGACAGAGTTCGGAAGTGACTTTCGTACGGACAGACGACGGCGTGGAACTGGCTTCGGTGATGTACAACGCGCCGACAAAAGACGAGAACTCCGACTCGCAATCCGCTATCCGCGGCACTACTTCTTTTACCACCGAGCAACGGCCGGATATTGTTCTAAGGCTGACCAAACAGCAGAAAGACATACAATACACCTTCCTCTTTGATGCCAAATACCGCATTGCCGATGCCAAGAAAGACGGACTGGATGTACCGCCGGTAGATGCGATTGACCAGATGCACCGTTACCGTGACGCAATCTATTATGTGGACGGGAACAACGGCAAACTCAAACGCGAGGTAATCGGCGGATATGTGCTGTTCCCCGGCAATTACACCCAAGAAGAATACAAGCAATCGTATTATCATCAGTCGATAGAGAAAGTGGGTATAGGAGCGTTTCCGCTACGTCCTTCCCATGCGGATGAGGGATTACTGGTTGCCCCGAATGACAGCGAACAGGCATTGCGTGAACAGATTGAGAAATGGCTGCGCAGCAAACGTATGTTGTCAGACTTGTACAAGAAAGCGATTCCGCAACACGGCTTGGCATACAGCAATCCGGAGACCGTTATTCTGGTCAATTACGCCCCTGCCGCCAAGTTAGCAAGGATGAAAGAGACCGGTTTGTGTTACTTGCGTACCGGCGAGGAGAAAGGCTCTATCATCCTGACTCCGGACGCAGTCAATGCACGCTATGTGCTGCTGCATAACGGCAAAGACGGCACGCTGTACAAACTGAAAGGCAAAGGTCCGCGATTCTGGTCGAAAGCGGACTTGGAGAAAAAAGGCTTTGAGAGTCTGGGACACGACTATTATCTGGTGTACGAACTGGACACAACCCGC
The DNA here is from genome assembly GCA_017417025.1 of Paludibacteraceae bacterium. GTDB lineage: Bacteria > Bacteroidota > Bacteroidia > Bacteroidales > Paludibacteraceae > Colicola. Next base: position 3,136 of record JAFPZY010000002.1, read on the forward strand.
TCACAGGAATACACCAACATCCCGGGTCTCAACCGTGGCAACCAAACGACTATTCCTTTCTTCACCACATGGCCGGAGTTGATGGGGTGAAAAGAATAAATATTTAAGTTGTAAATACATAATACTATGGATATTCAAACTTTATACAACGAATTGAAGGCATTGCAGCCTTTGAGTGAAAAAGACCAAAAGCGACTGGATGAAAAGTTTATGTTAGAGTTTAACTATAACTCTAATCATATTGAAGGTAATACTCTTACGTATGGTCAGACTCTTTCATTGCTTATCTATGGAAAAGCAGACGGCAATGCGCCGATGCGTGATTACGAGGAAATGAAAGCCCACCATGCTGCTTTGGAATATATAAAACAAGCCGCCAAAGAGACAGAACGTCCATTAACTGAAGCCTTTATCCGTCAGGTGCATCAAATAATGATGAGGGAGGATTATATCGTATATGACAACAGAGACGGGAAAAATATACAATATACCATTCATGTCGGAATTTATAAGACACGCCCAAACTCCGTCAAAACGCAAACGGGAGAGATATTTGAATATGCATCGCCGGAAGAAACTCCTTCCTTAATGACAGATTTGGTTGCATGGTATAACGCTGCAAAGGCAGAAGGAAAACTATCTCCTTTACAGTTGGCTGCTCTATTCCATTTCCGCTATATCCGTATCCATCCATTCGAGGATGGGAACGGTCGAATAGCACGTTTGATGGTAAATTACATACTATCGACATATGGATATCCGATGATTGTTGTCCATACAGAAGATAAAAACAACTATCTTAGTGCGTTGGAAAAATGCGATTACATTGTAGGCTCGATTCCATCTGACGGTGCTCATGCCGCATTAGAACAAATCACGCCGTTGGTTGAATATCTTAAGAAATGCATGGAACGCGCTCTACGAATTAGTATCAAGGCAGCTAAAGGAGAAAATATCGAGGAAAAAGATGATCTTCAGAAAAAATTGGCTATCCTTGCCCGCAATGCACAAGGAAAAAAAGGAAATATCAAAAGAATCGACAGAAATCATATATTAGATATTTACAATAATTTTATTATTCCGTTTAGCGAGAAAATTAAAGAAAGTTTGCCTATCTTCGGTCAATTCTATGGAGATAGTAGAGTTGATTTTCGATACTTATACAATTCTTCTTCTGAGTTATATTTGCCAGAAAACAGATATGATTTAGAAAATAAAACAATAGTTGAAATAAAAGGAAGAAAACATATCATACAAATCGAACTGGAAAGTCCGTCTTCTCTGATTCCAGCTGGCTCTAAAGAACATATAGATATTTGTATTAAGTTTTATGACGAAAAGTACGAATTGCAGATATTGGATAAAGACATTGAATTCAATTATGGAGTTTTACCAAACGATTCTGAGCAAAAAGAGTGGATTAAGTACATAACCGAGTACATATATACCAATATAGAACAAAAAGTATCAGAGATGAATTAACATGTCCGACATCCTGACACCCGCACAACGCCACCGCTGCATGTCGCATATACGCAGCAAGGCGACCAAGCCGGAAATCCTTGTTCGCAGATGGTTATGGGCGCACGGATACCGCTACCGGCTCAATGTCAAGAGTGTCCCTGGCAAGCCGGATATAGTGATGCGCAAGTACAGAACGGCTATCTTTGTCAACGGCTGTTTCTGGCACGGACATGAGGGATGCAGACAGTTCGTACTGCCCAAGACCAACACACCTTTCTGGCAGGCGAAAATCGACCGTAACCGCGAACGCGACCAACGGAACTACAATATACTGATAGAAAACGGCTGGCAGGTGATAGTCATCTGGGCGTGCAACCTGACAAAAGACAAAATGGAATCCACCATGCACCAAACCGCCCTCACCCTCAACCGCCGTTTGTTGGCAATTTTGCACAAAAAGCAAAAAAAATGAAAAAAACTTGCTTTTGAGGTGATAGATTTAGGCTCTTTTTTACCTTATATATGGAGGGGTATATATAAAACTATTAACACAAAACACAATTGAGAAAAAATAACACATACTGCAATAAAAAACAATTTCAAATACGAACTAATAATGAATGAAATTGTATTATTCGGGTTTAATCTGCATGCATGGATAACGATAGCTACCGTGCTGGCGTTATTTAGTATTCTGCTGTTCACCAAAATCCGCGCTGATGCAGTGTTCCTTGCAGCTATGGCGGTGCTGTATATTACCGGAGTGCTGGATGCCAAAGAGGCATTCTCGGGAATGAGTCAGTCGTCCGTAGTGGTAGTAGGAGTGCTGTTTGTCGTAGTCGCCGGGCTGACCTATACCGGTGTGCTGCAATGGATAGTGAAGAACCTATTAGGGCAGCCTAAGCGATGGAGCAATGCTGTTGTCCGGCTGATGCTGCCGGTGGCGGGCTTGAGTTCGTTCCTGAGTAACACCACTGTTGTGGCGCTTTTTATCGGCATTGTGAAGATGTGGTCGAAGAAGTTGAATCTGGCTCCGTCGAAACTGTTGATTCCACTAAGCTACGCTTCGGGGATGGGTGGTGTGTGTACATTGATAGGGACACCGCCAAACCTGATTATCAGTGGCCTGTACGCTGAAGAAACCGGTATCCAGATGAATGTGCTGGCAACGACAATTCCGGGGCTGTTCTGTCTGGCGATAGGCGTGTTGTCCGTAATCGCCATGCGCCGTCTGTTGCCGGACCGTCAGGCGGCTGATGATACCAACGAGGATACTACGGATTATACGGTGGAGATGGTTGTGCCATCTTCCAACAAATATATTGGCGAGACACTGGGGTATGCCCGATTGGTAAATGTCAAGGGCGGACGGTTGGTCAGGATGCACCATTTCGACGGAGTGTCCGTGCCTATAGATGAAAATGAGTTTATCATGGGTGGCGACAAATTGGTTTTTGCCGGTAATATCAAAGAGATTACAGAGTTGACTCAGACTCACGGGCTGGTATTGGGCGACAATGTTGTCAATATCGGCTACAAAACATTGCTTTCCGCGCTGATTATGATAACGATGGTAGTGTTGTCCGCCACTGGTGTCATGCCCTTGCTGATGAGTGCATGTCTGGCGGCGTTAGCGATGGTAATCACCCGTTGCTGCACGCCAGGTCAGGCTATGAAATCCATCGACTGGAGTCTATTAGTGGTCTTTGCCGGTTCTGTCGTATTGGGACTTGCCATTCAGAAGACAGGTATTGCGGAACGAATGGCTACCGGTATACTGGATATATGCGGCACCAATCCCATTGTAGTGATGACGGCAGTGTGCCTTGTTGCTACCTTCATCACTGAGTTCATATCCAACACCGCAGCCGGTGCTATGTTTTTCCCTATCATGTATCATGCGGCAGTCCGGTTGGGTTATGAGCCTATGACTTTCCTCGTTGCGCTTATGATTAGCGTGAGCAGCAGTTTTGCAACGCCTATCGGTTCGCCGACACACATGATGGTCTATGGTCCTGGCGGTTACCGGTTCACGGACTTCCTGCGTATAGGTTTCTGGATGAACCTCGTCATTCTTGCGGCGAATATATTCATTACTAACATTGTCTATCCGCTTACGCCACTTGGATGAAATTATATTGAGCGCTATAATTCTTAAACCTGTGCCACTTGTAGAAATGAATCGTACTAAACGTCTGCTACTCTCCGTTATCGTTTGTGTTTGCAGCACTAGCATTGCCATCTGCTGCGTGGGCTGTAATAAGCCCGCTGCCGATAGTCAGCACTCCTCTGTACAGCGCATCACCGAGCGGGGCAAACTGCTTGTGGGCACCACGGGTGACTACCGGCCGCTCTCCTATCGCGAAGCCGACAGCACCTATTGGGGCTTTGATATAGAGATGGCACAGAAGATAGCCGAGCGGATGGGTGTCTCGGTCGAGTTTGTCAGCACCTCATGGCCCACGCTGACCGCCGATGTGACGGCAGAGCCGCCTCTCTTTGACCTCGCTATCGGAGGTATCACCGTCACGGAAGCCCGCAAACAGGCAATGCTCATGAGCGATGGCTACCTCCGTAATGGCAAGACCATCCTTTGCCGCATAGGCGATACGCTCCTTTTCCGCTCGCTGGCGGGCATCGACCGTCCAGAAGTGCGCGTGATGGTCAATCCGGGCGGACTGAACGAGCGCTTCGCACACGATTCACTCGCTCATGCAACCATCATCGTCTATCCGCGTAACGAAGAGATACCGTCGCAAGTGGCCGAGGGCAATGCCGATGTCATGATAACGGAGATCACAGAAGCGCCATGGTACGTGCAGAACGACCCGCGTCTCGCCGCTCCGCTCCTCAGCAAGCCATTCACGCATGGCGAGATAGGCATCCTTATGCGCACGGGACAGGACGACCTGCTCCGCCTCGTCAATGCCCTCATTGCAGACATGAAAGCCGACAGCACCCTCTTCTTTCTCCACCAACGCTACGGCTTGGTTTATGGATATAATGAGTAACCCGTAGGAATACAATGAAGATGTTGGATAGCAATGGATAACTTTGTAGCCATAGATTTTGAGACGGCTAACTTCGCGCAGTCAAGTGTCTGTTCTGTCGGTCTGGTCATAGTCAAAGACGGCGAGATTGTGGATAACTATTACTCGCTCATTCGTCCCATACCGAACTTCTATAATGCCCGCTGTAGCGAAGTGAACGGGCTGCATTTTTGTGACACTAACGATGCTCCTGATTTCCCAGGCGTGTGGGCAGACGCGCAGCAAAAGATACATGAGTATTTTCCGTATATAGAGGACGGAGAAGTGCCTTTCGTGGCGCACAACAAAGCCTTTGACGAGAAATGCTTGAAAGCAGTCTTTCGCGCCTACGAGATTGCTTATCCAGACTATGAGTTTCAGTGTACGTTGCTCAAGTCCCGCAAAGTGTGGCCGCAGGGGCATCACAACTTGGATATCATCGCTCGCTATTGCGGCTATGAAATGACAAACCATCACCACGCTCTTGCCGATGCCGAGGCATGTGCTATCATTGCAATAAAAATTTTATAGATATGTTTATCCCCCCACCAACTATTGAAGGCCGCACCATTAAGGAGTATAAAGATAGTTAGAATATAAATATTATGATTAGACGAGCTACTCAAACAGATATTCCGCAGCTGATGAATCTTTTGCTGCAAGTGAACATGGTGCATCATCATGCGCGTCCGGATTTATTCAGGCCTGGGACGACCAAATATAGCGAGCAGGAACTGGCAGACATGCTTAAAGATGAAAATAATCCGATTTTTGTCTATGAAGAGAAGACTGTTTTGGGGTATGCTTTTTGCCGGATAAAGAAGGTTGAGAACGATCGCTTATTTCAAGATTGCAAAACATTGTATATTGACGATTTGTGCGTAGATGAAGTTTCGCGGGGCAAGCACATCGGCAAAGCACTTTTTAACTTCGCTCAGCAATATGCGCGAGAGGTGGGGTGCTATAATGTGACGCTCAATGTATGGGGAGGCAATGATTCCGCCATACGTTTCTATCAAGCTATCGGCATGCACATTCAAAAAATAGGAATGGAGATTGTTCTTGCGGAAAAAAGAAATGAAACTAACCTGCGATTTTATAGCAAAACAAATCTGAAGTTAAAATGAATACTCTTTATACTATAGGACATTCCAAAACGGCGTATCAGTCTGAGGCATATCGTTTAGCGGAGGAGTTTTCGGAGACAACGAACAAGTGCCTGTTTATCACCGGCAAGGCAGGGACGGGAAAGACGACGCTCTTGCGGAAACTGCGCGAACAATCGCCGAAGAATATCGCCGTTGTGGCTCCGACAGGTGTGGCGGCTATCAATGCGGGCGGTATGACCATTCACTCGTTCTTCCAGCTCCCGATACGGACTCTGGTTCCGACACCGCAGTCATACCGGCAGATGTTCGCCGAGCAGCGTATGATGCAGCGCAAACGGCAGATGCTCTACCACTTGGAGATGCTCGTGATAGACGAGATTAGTATGGTGCGCGCCGATGTGCTGGATGCCATAGATGCCGTGCTTCGCCATTACCGTTACCGTCACGACCTGCCCTTTGGCGGCGTGCAGGTGGTGATGATAGGCGACCTGATGCAGCTGCAGCCGGTTGTGCACGGAGACGAAGAGCGGGAGGCTATGGCGAAGTATTACGAGGGACCGTATTTCTTCCAGAGCAAGGTGATGCAAGAAGTTAAACCTGTCTATATAGAGCTTGACCATGTGTTCCGGCAACAGAACACGGACTTTGTGCGGGTGCTTAATGAGGTGCGGGAGAACCGTTTGTCGGACGAGAGCAGGGCGATACTGGCTGCGAGATATATGCCTGCTTATAGTCAAAAGACTGCCGATGATGATTTCCATATAACGCTGACGACGCATAACCAGCAGGCTGACGACCTGAATCACAGGCGGTTGAATGAACTCAAGGGGCGGATTTATCACTTCAAAGCGGAGGTGCGCAGAGATTTTCCCGAGAACAGTTATCCGACAGAGGAGACGCTGACACTCAAAGAGGGCGCGCGGGTGATGTTCATCCGCAACGACGACCAGAAACCTCGCAGGTTCTATAACGGCAAACTTGGTATTGTTAAGGCAATTAACGAAAGAGACGATACAATCCTTGTCAGTTGTGAGGACGGCGATATAGAGGTGGAGCCGATGACGTGGGAGAACATCCGTTACAAAGAAGACCCGCAATCCGGAAAGATAGACGAGGAACTGCTCGGCACTTTCAAGCAATATCCGCTGCGATTGGCTTGGGCGATAACTATACACAAGAGTCAGGGACTGACCTTCGACCGTGTTATAATAGACGCTGCGCGTGCCTTCGCTGCTGGACAGGTGTATGTGGCGTTGTCGCGCTGCCGGACGTTGGAGGGCATCATACTTTCTTCGCCGCTGCAACATGTGAGTCTCGGCAACGACCCGCAGGTGCTCAATTATGTCCATACGCAACCCACAACTGAGCAGTCGGCAGTAAATCTCGGGGCGGCACAGAAAGAGTATCAGTTGAAGTTGTTCACCGAACTTTATGATGTCAAGCGTCTGCTCACGATGATAGAGCAACTGCAGAGGCATGTGGCTAAATGTGTGTCGTTTACTGCAGAGACATCTCTGTTTCTTGACGGGTTGAAGCGGCAGGTCCTGGGGTGGACGGAGGTGAGTGATAAGTTTCAACGGCAGTTGGCGGAACTGATATCTGCGTCTCGGTATGACTACCTTCAGCAGCGGCTGACGGCGGCGGCAGGGTATTTTGTGCCTAAGGTGCAGGTGTTGGCGGTTAAGGTGAGTGAGCATCCGTGCCGATGCAAGAACAAGGCTGATGCGTCTGACTTTGATACGATGATAAGCGATTTGTATCTCGTCCTCTCGCAGAAAGCGGCACTGATGCAGGCCCTCGGCAAAGAGGCTTCTACGGATGCATACTTGCAGGCCAAAAGCAACTTTGTGGCTGTGCCTATGCAGACACAATCCGTATTTGGTAAACCCGGAAACAACAAAGTGAAGAAAGCATCTGTCAAAGTCCCCGGGGATTTCATTGCGGATACGGGCGTATATGTTCAGGCACAACAAAATCCTTATTCGGTTGACCCGCAGGAGGACAAGAAACTGTTTGAAAGGCTGCGTTTGCTGCGTCTCCAAATAGCCCAAGAAGAAAATTTGCGTGCATATATGGTGCTATCTGACAGGACCTTGCATGAATTAGCCACTCACAAGCCTACATCACTCTCTTTCCTCAGACAGATTTATGGTATTGGCAAGAATAAGAAAGACAGGTTCGGTGAAAAGTTTGTTAATTCTATTTGTGACTACTTGGGTGTTACTGATGCTCCACAGCCAAATATCGTTTCAGAACCGGCGCAATTTTATATGCCAAAGCACTCTTAAGCCGCATGGACGGATACAAAAATTTTTTGACAAACTAACTAAACTTACTGATAAAATGCGAAAATTCATTCTCGCCGCACTCATTATTGCGGCAACTGGCATCCAAGCCGGGACTTTGGTGGCTTATTTCTCTGCTACCGGAACAACCCGAACTGTGGCAAAGCAGATTGCCAAACAGCAGAAAGCCGTGCTCTGGGAAATTGAACCGGCGGAAAAATATACCGCCGCAGACCTTGATTGGCGCAACAAGCAGTCCCGTTCATCCATTGAAATGGCAGACCCGGAAGCGCGCCCTGCTATCAAGCAATGCACTGATATTCAGCCCTATGACACCATCTTTGTCGGCTACCCTGTCTGGTGGGGCATTTGCCCGCGTATTATCAATTCATGGGTGGATAACAACCTCGTGCAGCTTGAAGGCAAAACGCTGATTCCCTTTGCCACCAGTGGCAGCAGCGGTATTGAACAGTCGGTGGATTATCTGCGCAAGACTTACCCTTCCCTGAATTGGCAGGACGGCAAACTGATGAAGTAATTTCGGCATTTTGCACTTTTTATTTGCAAAAACACTTTTTTTGCTGTATCTTTGCAGGCTGATTGCAGTTCTGCTGAATTTATGTATGCTGCAATATGGTTGTAACTATGCTTGTCAATGACCCCAAAATATCCATGCCGGTCCTTCGCCTTATCGGGCGTGAGGCCGACAAACTCAACCTCGAGTGCTACGTCATCGGTGGTTGGGTGCGCGACCTCTTTCTGCATCGCGACAGCACGGACATTGACATCGTGGTCGTCGGCGCTGCGGCTGACGGAGCATCTTTTGCGCCGCTCCCTGCCAAAGACTCCGGCGGCAAACAGCCCACTATAGGCATACAGCTCGCACAGGCAGTGGCTCAGGCTCTCGGCAAGGGTGCACATCTTAGTGTTTTCCGGACCTACGGCACGGCGCAGGTTAAGCAGCGCGGAATGGAACTCGAATTTGTAGGGGCCAGACGCGAAAGTTACAGGCACGATAGTCGTAACCCTCTGGTCGAGGACGGCACGCTGCAGGAGGACCAGAACCGGCGCGACTTCACCATCAATGCTCTCGCAATTTGTCTCAACAGCAGCCGTTATGGGGAGTTGCTCGACCCCTTTGACGGACTTTACGACATGGAGCAGTGCACCATACGCACGCCGCTCGACCCCGATATCACCTTCTCCGACGACCCGCTGCGCATGATGCGGGCTGTACGCTTCGCAAGCCAGCTCGGGTTCTATCTCGACCGCGATACTTTTGAGGCCATCGAGAGAAACAAAGAGCGCATACAGATTATTACAAAGGAGAGAATTGCCGATGAAATCAACAAAATAATGCTCTCGCGCCGCCCGTCGGTTGGGTGGCTTTTGCTTGACAAAACCGGACTGCTCCCTCTCGTCTTTCCCGAACTCGCAGCACTCAAAGGTGTCGAGACGAAGGAGGGAAAAGGGCACAAAGATGTCTTCCTGCACACATTGCAGGTTCTCGATAATTTGTCGATGAAATCAGACAAATTGTGGCTTCGCTGGGCTGCACTGTTGCACGATATCGGCAAGCCCAAAAGCAAGGCTTGGGACCCGCAGGCGGGCTGGACCTTCAGAAACCACAACTACATCGGTGCAAAGATGATTCCGCGCATCTTCAAGAACATGAAGTTGCCGCAGAACGAGAAAATGGCATACGTCGTCAAAATGGTGGACTTGCACATGCGTCCCATCAACCTCATTGAGGATGTAGTCACTGATTCTGCCGTGCGCCGTCTCCTTTTTGAGGCTGGCGATGATATTGATGACCTCATGCTGCTTTGCGATGCCGACATAACAAGCAAAAACGCCGAGAAGGTGCAGCGCTTCCACAACAACTACAAGCTTGTGCGCCAAAAAATGGTCGAACTGGAGGAAAAGGACAGGATTCGCAATTTCCAACCGCCCGTAAAAGGCGATGAAATAATGGAATTGCTGCACCTGCCGCCTTCCAATGTCGTCGGCGTACTCAAGAATGCTGTGAAAGATGCCATCCTCGACGGCATTATCCCCAACGAGTATGAGGCGGCTAAGGACTTTATGTTCAAAAAAGCCGCAGAGATGGGCCTGTGCGGTGCTGAAAACAAGGAGCAGGATACAAAACATGAAAATTAAAGACTAACCAACTATATGTTACAGATTTACAACACACTCTCACGTCAGAAAGAGTATTTCCGCCCCCTCCACGAAGGGCATGTAGGTATGTATGTTTGCGGACCTACGGTCTATGGCGATGCACATCTCGGGCACGCACGTCCCGCCATTACATTCGACCTCCTTTTCCGTTACCTCACTTTCCTCGGATACAAGGTGCGTTATGTGCGCAACATTACCGATGTCGGTCACTTGGAGCATGATGCAGATGAAGGCGAGGACAAAATAGCCAAAAAAGCCCGTCTGGAGCAGCTTGAGCCTATGGAGGTGGTGCAGTATTACACCAACCGCTATCACCACGACATGGAGCAGCTCAACGTCCTGCCGCCTTCAATAGAGCCCCACGCCAGCGGACACATCATAGAGCAGATTGCTTTTGTGCAGAAGATTCTTGACAAAGGCTACGCCTACGTCAGCAACGGCAGTGTGTATATGGACGTGGAGAAGTACGCCAAGGATTATCATTACGGGAAACTCAGTGGCCGGAACCTTCAGGACATAGTCACTGAAACGCGCGAACTGGACGGACAGGACGAGAAGAAGCACAGCTATGACTTCGCTCTCTGGAAAAAAGCCGCTCCCGAACACATAATGCACTGGCCCAGTCCCTGGTCCGAGGGCTTCCCCGGATGGCACATGGAGTGCTCCACTATGGGATGCAAGTATCTCGGTGAGGAGTTTGACATACACGGCGGAGGCATGGACCTCATGTTCCCGCACCATGAGGCGGAAATAGCGCAGAGTTGCGCCGCTCTCGGGCACGACAGCGTGCACTATTGGATGCACAACAACATGATCACCATCGCAGGTAAGAAGATGGGTAAGAGCTACAACAACTTCATCACCCTTGAGCAGTTCTTCAAGGGCGGACATGAGTTGCTGACCAAGCCCTTCAGCCCGATGACCATCCGCTTCTTCATCCTCATGGCGCACTATCGCTCCACTGTCGATTTCTCCAGCGAGGCTCTTGAGGCTGCTGAGAAAGGACTGGCGCGCATGCAGGAGGCTTATTCGCGTCTCATGCGCCTGCAGCCGGCAGGCACTTCCACTGTCGATACCAAAGGCCTGCGTGAGCGTTGCATTGAGGCTATGGACGATGATCTTAACAGCCCGATTGTCATATCCCACCTGTTTGAATCAGCACGCGCAATCAACACCGTATATGATGGAAAAGGCACGGTTTCATCGGCAGATTTGGACGAGTTGCGCGCCGTGTGGAAGACCTTTGCTGAGGACATTCTCGGCCTGAGGCTTTCCGGCGACAGCAGTGCTGCAGACACACACGTCTCTGCCTACAAAGGGGCTGTCGATATGCTTCTTGAGATGCGTCTGCAGGCGAAGCGGAACAAGGACTTCGCCACCTCCGACACCATACGCGACCGTCTTGTCTCGCTCGGCTTCAACATCAAGGACAAGAAAGACGGCTTTGAGTGGACCTTGTAAGGCGCTGACCGGCTATGGCTGTTCATAACGATACCGGCAAAAAAGGCGAGGAGGCTGCGGCTGCCTTATTGCTCTCAAAAGGCTATAAGATTGTCGAAAAAAACTGGTGTCTGGGTCATCTGGAAGTTGATATAATAGCACAGGACAGGAAGAATATAGTCTTTGTGGAGGTCAAAACTCGCAGTACGCTTTTCGGCGACAAGCGCCCTGAAGAGTATGTGGACAGAGCCAAGCAGGCGCACATAGCCCGTGCCGCCAATGCCTACATAGCCTTCAGACGCATATCCCTTGCCCCGCGCTTTGATATAGTGTCGGTTATGGTCGAGCCGCAGACAATGCAGGTGACGGACATACAGCATATAGAGGACGCTTTCGATGTCCCTATGCGCACTGTTGGGGGATATAACCCGCTGTATAAGAGCAAAAAGAGGAGAGGGCTCTGACTCGGCAGAACAAGCCTGTCCCCTTATCTCTCAAAGAGGCGCAGAAGCCGCATCTTCTTCTTGCCTGCCTCGCCCGTGTACGGGTGTTCGCGCAGCGGCAGATTGAATATTGTGCTGCCTCGCAGCACGGTCTGCGGGTGGGTGAACTCGCGGAACCCCCATTCGCCGTGATAAGCTCCCATGCCTGAGTGCCCCGTGCCGTTAAAGGGCACGCCTTTCACCATCATGTGTATGCACACCTCGTTGATGCAGCCGCCGCCGTATTGTTGGGTCTGCATAACGCGGTTCGCCCAGCGTATGTTCCTGGTAAAGAGGTACATGGCTAACGGGTGCTCGCGGTCGGCTATTATGTCCATCAGTGCGTCCGCATCCTTGTCTTTGAACGGCACCACGGGCAGCAGCGGGCAGAACAGCTCGTGCTGCACTATATGCTCGTTGATGTCCACTGGATAGATTATGGTCGGGGCGTATTTGCGCGCAGCCTTGTCGCCCCTGCCGCCGAAGACAATGCGCCCGCGGTACTCGTCCGCCAGACCGGCACACTTCTCATACGCGGCTGATGTGATGAGTTTGGGGTATTCGGGGTTGGTCTCTGCATGCTCGCCTATCTGTGCCACAAAAGCCTTCTTCAGCTCTTCAAGGAAGGGCTCTGCCACCTCTTCTGCAACGGCTATCTGGTTGATATTGATGCATATCTGTCCGGCGTTGGTCAGCTTGAAGAAGGCTATCTTGCGTGCCGCGTCTTTCAGGTCTGCGTCTTTGCGCACCACGCACCAGTTGCCTGTCTCTCCGCCAAGCTCGAGTGCTACGGGTGTAAGGTTCTTTGCCGCCTCGCTCAGTACGTGCTTGCCCACTACGGGAGAGCCGGTGTAGAATATCTTGTCAAACCTCTGCGCGAGGCACATGTCTGCCACGTCGTGCCCGCCGTCAATAAGGGTGACATATTCGGGCGGGAACACCTCTGCAAAGAAGCGCTTCAGGGCGGCTGTGCTGGCGGCGGACTTGCTTGAGGACTTGATTACCACCGTGTTGCCGCCTGCCATCGCCGCTGCCACCACGCCTATGGTCAGCAGTATGGGGAAGTTGAACGGGCTGATTACAAGCGACACGCCGTAGGGCATCTTGTACACTTTGGTGAATATGCTCGGGAAGCACATCAAACCGCTGAAATGCAGCTCCGGACGCGCCCAGCGGCGGAGGCCGCTCAGCATTTCGTTAACCTCGGTTATTATTGGTCCTATGTCGCACAGATAGGCCTCCGCCTCGCTCCTCCCGAGGTCCTCGCCAAGCGCGGCAATCAGCTCGTCCTGATGCTCTATAACCGCTGCCTTCAGCCGCTTGAGCTGCTTTATGCGCCACTCCACTGGCAGTGTGGTGCCGCTGCGGAAAAAGCGGCGTTGTGAGGCTACAATGTCGCGGATGGACTCCTCCGTATATCCCTGCAACTCTGTGCAGGTCACTTCGTTCAATATGCGCTTTATGTCCTCCTCGCTCAGCGTGAGGGGGGCGGAGTAGTTGATGGAGTCGGCGGCGATCATAGGTATTAGCTCCTCATGGTCACAGGCGCGCACGGGCGACTTTATTTTATCCATGCCGCACTCCGCCATCAGTCCTCTCACGGCCTGCAGGAAGTCCTCCACGCCGCAGTACTTTGCCAGCGCGTCATATTTGGTCAGGCAGGCCTCCTTCTGGAACTCCAGTACGGGCATGAGCATCAGCGAGATAGCCTGTCCGTGCGGCAGGTGGTACTTGGCTCCTATGCTGTGTGCGAAGGCGTGCACGTAGCCTGCCAGCTGCGTGTTTATGGCGTTGCCCCCGTACATGGCTGCGCGGCACATGGCAAGTCGGGCCTCGTTGTTGGCGGGGTCGCGCATCACCACGGGCAGGTTCTGCAGTATGAGCCTTACTCCCTCCATCGACAGACGCATGTCTTCTTCGTCCGCTTCGGTGTCGCTCACTGCCCCTTCAATGCAGTGGCTGAGTGCGTCAATGCCGCAGGCGGCTGTCACTTCTTGCGGCGCGCGGATGGTCAGCTCGCTGTCAAGCACTACGTCCGTCACGTTCAGCCCTATAAGCACGGTGGACACCTTCACGCCGTGCTCGTTGCTGACCACTGCGCCCACTGTCGTCTCTGCTCCCGTGCCGGCGGTGGAAGGCACCATCACGAGCGGCAGCGTGCTCCCTGGCACTGGCAGGAACTTCAGCAGCAGGGCTTTCACTGGCAGGTGCGGCATCTTTACGCCTGCAGCTATCATCTTGCAGCTGTCCATCACGGAGCCGCCGCCGAGTGCAATAATGCACTCTGCCTTGCTCTCTGCCGCATGCCTCCTGCCGGCCTCTATGATGGCGGGGGTCGGCTCCGAATTGATGTCGCTGAACACTGTGAAGCTTATGCCCGCTTTTTCCAGCGACTCCCTTACTGCGCTGTCGTAGCCCAGCGCTTGCAGTGTCTTGTCGGTCACTAACAGTACTTGCCTGTAGCCGTGTTGGCTGCATATCTCGCCGATCTGCCTGCGCGAGCCGTGCCCCTCTGTCACTTCCGGCTCCGGAAGAGGGATGGTGTGAATAACCTTCCCCGGCAGGCGGTGAATGCTTTTTCTTAGACGATAAGTATCCATGACTTATAATATCTGTGCCGAGTGGTTCTTGGTGTCCACTTTCTCTATAATGCGCTCCACTACGCCCTCCTCGTTGAAAACGAAGGTCTTGCGCAGTGTGCCGTAAGATGTTTTCCCGTATAGTTTCTTCTCTCCCCATGCCCCGAAGGCCTGCAGCATCTCCGTGCTCGGGTCGCTCAGCAGGGGGAAGGGCAGGTCGTATTTCTCCTTGAAGCGGATATGCGATGCCTGCGAGTCCTTGCTTACCCCGAACACCTGGTACCCCCGTGCCATGAACGACTGGTAGTTGTCCCTTATGTTGCACGCCTCGGCTGTGCACCCCGGGGTCGAGTCTTTCGGATAAAAGTAAATCACTGTCTTCTTGCCGAGCATGTCCTGGTCGGTTATGGTCCGTCCTTGCTCGTCTGTCGCACTGAATTGCGGCATCTTGTCTCCTGTCTGTAGCATGATATTCTGTTGTTTTTCTTCTTTTTAGGTGTGTCTGTCGGGTCCCCCGCTTTGTGCTAAAGCCTCTGTTATCTCTTTGTCGGCGGGCAGCCACTTCACTGTCCCCGTTTCCGCAGGCGCGAGCCATTTGGCGGCCTCGTGCTCTAATAGCGTCACATGGTTGTTCGTTAGCCTGCAGCTGAAGCAGTGCATGGTCAGGTGGAACTGCGGGTAGTCGTATTCTATGGTGCGGAGCAGTCCCCCCACTTCTATCTCCGCGTCTAATTCTTCGCGTATCTCGCGCTTTAACGCCTCTTGCGGCGATTCCCCCTTTTCTATCTTCCCGCCCGGGAACTCCCACCAGTCTTTCCACTCCCCGTAGCCGCGCTGGGTGGCGAAGATGCGGCCGCCCGTGTCAAATATTACCGCCGCTGCCACTTCCACTCTCTTCCTGTCTGTCGTCTCGAACATCTGCCTGTATGCTGCGGCTTTCTTTTCTAACGGCAGCGGGTAGGCGCGTGACGACGACGGCATGCGCCAGAAGCGTATCGTCCTGCCGGCAAACGCCGTCTCTGTGTATTCGCCTGTCCGTGGCAGGCTGACGGGCGAGGTTGTGCCGTGTGCTTTTTGCCATTCGCCTATGCTCTCTGCCAGTGTCTCAGCGGCTTTGCCGCCTGTGCAGCAGATGTCGCGGCACGAGGGCAGTTGCTCTATCAGCGCGGCTATGTCGGTCCGCTCCACTATCTCCAGGTGCTCGTCGGCGGCATTCCCCTGCAAGCGGCGAACTGCAATGGCGGTGTCGAAGAGCGCTATACCCTTGTCGCGGCAGAATGTCTTTATCTCCTCATAGCGGAATCTCACGCCTGCCTCTTGCTCCACAAAGTGCATCTTGTCGCCGAAGAAGATGCTCCCCATTATGCGCCACATGTCGTTTTGCGGGTTGGGGTAGAAGAACTCCATGCACCATCTCTCTCTCGGCGGCGGAAAGCTCCCGAGCATCAGCAGCCGCGCATCGTCAGGCATGAACGGCCGCAGCGGGTGCCGCTCAATCTGCCCCTCTGTCTGCTCTTTTATTCGCCCTTTTATTCGCCCTTTTATTCGCCCTTTTATTTTCTCTTTTATCTGCACTTCTGTCTGCCCTTCAATACGTTCTTCTATCTGTTCTTCTATATGTTCGTCCTTTAATATGTTTTTCTATATGTCGTCCTTCAATATTGTTTTTCTTCAATATGTTTTTCTTCTGTATGTCTGTCCTGCAATATATTCTTCTGCCTGCCCTGCATGCATATTCCTGTTTTTTATGTCACTGGTTTTTGCCATAGTCCATCCGTCCCTCCTTACATTACTTGCCATAGCCTCTCCGTCCCCTCTCACGTTATCTGCCATAGCCCCTCCGTCCCCTCTCACGTTATCTGCTATAGCCTTTCCGTTCCCTCGCACGTTATCTGCCATAGCCTCTTCGCCCCCTGCACATAATTTGCCTG
Source organism: Paludibacteraceae bacterium (assembly GCA_017417025.1). Classification (GTDB taxonomy): domain Bacteria; phylum Bacteroidota; class Bacteroidia; order Bacteroidales; family Paludibacteraceae; genus Colicola. Next base: position 19,636 of record JAFPZY010000002.1, read on the forward strand.
CAAAGTTACTGAATCTTTACGGGATACGCAAATTAAAGTTCCATTCTGTGTATTTTTCTTTGTTTCTCCCGCCTCGTGTCGCCTTTTCCTGCCTTTTCCTGCCTTGTGTTTCCATCATTTACTCATCATTTACTCATCATTTACCCGCCATCTTCCCGCTCCTTTTCATCCATCTTCCCGCTCTTTTTCATCCATCTTTCCGCCATTTTTCCGCCGTTTGTCACTTCCTTTTCCGCTGTATATACCGTAGGATAACCGAAGGATAACCGAAAGATAACCGAAAGATAACCGAAAGATAACCGAAGGATAGAGCCGACATCAGCGGAACATCACCCTGTGACTAAACCTGAAAAAGGTTGACTCGTTTACTGAGTTGTAATCTTAAAAATCGTAAACTTTTGCCTTGTTTACTGAAAAAGTTTACTCCCTTCCTAAGGAGGTTTACCATTTAAGATGATGCAAAGGTACGACATAAAA
>JAFPZY010000017.1 GCA_017417025.1 Paludibacteraceae bacterium
ACCTGACCGGAAATAAGCGTCCAATACTTCATGCTTGAACGACTCTGAATAATAATTTCTGGCTTGTTTCATAAAACTTGAATCTTAAAAATAGTACATTTCTTTTCGTTTTATGAGTAAACCTATTTCAGGATAAGACAGCGACAAAAGCGGGACAATGCCCGACTTCTGTCGCAGCATGAAGACGTTCTCGAGTCCTCGTCTTAAATGGTTGGTGCTCAGGTTGTAGCGCGGAAAATGCCTCCCGGGAGTGAGCGCACTGCACCTTTCATCTCAAGCATGGTGAGGGCGGAGGCTGTGTCAGAGTAGGAAATCCCGGTCTCTGCCTGCAAGAAATTGATATGAACCCCTTCGTCCTGACCGGCTAAAAGGTCAAGAATGCGTTGCTCGTCCTCTGTGAGGGGAATGCCGGACAGCGACGTTTGCTGTAGTGCAGAGCGTGAAGAGGCGGCCCTGCCGCTGCCGCCGGCTGATGATGAGGAAGATAGGGCGGAGCCGGTCTCTGGGAATAGCCCTTCTATCTCGGGCAGGGTCGCATCGTTGTCCCACATCATCGCCTTTACAAGGTCTTCGGCGGTCTCTATCAGGGCGGCTTTTGAGTCGCGTATAAGCATGTTGCACCCGCGCGATGCAGGGTCCGAAACGCGACCGGGCAAGGCGAACAGCGACCGCGAGTAGTCAAGTGCCATGTGGGCTGTAATCAGCGCACCGCCTTTTTCGTGCGACTCTACAACCACCACTGCGTCAGCCATTCCTGCTATGATGCGGTCGCGGGCGACGAAGTTCTGGCGGTCTGGCTCGGTCCTGCTCATATACTCTGTCAGCACTCCGCCTTTTGTCAGTGCCTTCACCGCCACGTCGCGGTGTATGGCGGGATAGATGCGGTCCATGCCGTGCCCTGTTATTACGAAAGTGGGGGCTCCCGCTTCAAGGGCCGCCCTGTGGGCCGCAATGTCAATCCCGTAGGCCAGGCCGCTTATTATTGTCACATCGGGGAGCATGGAGGCCAGGTCGAGCACTAAGCGCCGTGCCAGTTCTCTGCCGCGGTCGGTGCAGTCGCGGGTGCCGACCACTGAAATCATCTTCCCGCTGTTGGTGTTGCAACGTCCTTTCCCGTAGAGGACTAACGGCGCGTCCGGGCATTGCCGGAGGCGGGTGGGGTAGGTGTCCTCGTGGCGCGCAAAGACTATTATGTTGTGCTTCTCTACGAAATCTGCCTCTTTCTCTGCCCTTTGCATGGCGGCGGACATGTTTTCCTCCTCAATGTGTTTCCATGTCTCTACGGCGCTGCCGTAGTGCTCAAGCAGCGTGCAGGCCTTCCGCAGCTTGTTGCGGAAGAGGCACGAGAGAGCCATTAGAGTCAGTGTTTCTTGCGTAAGTGCCATATATATAGCGGAATAATTGCACCTGTCAATGCCCCGGCAATGTCTGCGATGAAGTCTGCCCATTCTCCCGTGCGGGGAGGAAAAAAGTATTGTTGAACCAGCTCCATCGCTCCGCCGTACAGTGATGCCGCGACTAACGGAAACCAGAAAGCGGCTGTTGTGCTGCATCCGTCACGCCTGCAGTCAAGCGAAAAAACGAAGGCGAGGGCGGCGTACATGCACAGGTGCGCTATCTTGTCAAGGCCCTGCGGCATGACGGAGTCGGGCAGGGGGCTTTGCATCACAGACAGGCAGAACACAAGTCCCGCCGAAAGCAAGGATGGAAGATAATGTGGCAGCCTCTTCATTTAGCACTTCTCCCCGTAGCACAGGTCCCCTGCATCTCCGAGTCCGGGCACTATGTACTTGTGCTCGTTGAGCATTGGGTCTATGGCTGCGCACCATAATGTGGTGTCTTCGGGCATTACTCTCTGCAGAAAATCCACTGCCTCTCTGGTGGCTATTACTGCTGTCAGGTGCACTTTCTTGGGGGTGCCGTTGGCGAGAAGTGCCCTGTATGCCGCTTCCATGCTGCCGCCTGTGGCGAGCATCGGGTCCACAAGAATCAGTGTCTTCCCCTCAAGGCGAGGAGCCGCCATGTATTCGCGGTGTATCTCCACCTGTGTGTGCGCTTCGTCGCTGTAGCTGCGATATGCGCTGACGAAGGCGTTCTCGGCGTTGTCTATATAATTGAGGAAACCCTGGTGGAGGGGCATGCCTGCCCGCAGAATGGTGCCGAGCACAATCTTTTCTGCCGGAACGCTGACGGTGGCGGTGGCAAGCGGTGTCTCAACCGGCACGTCCTCGTAGTTGAAGGTGCGGCTGATTTCGAGTGCCATGACCTCGCCTATTCTTTCTATGTTACGGCGGAAGCGCATGCGGTCTTTCTGTATCTCTGCACTGCGAATCTCACGCAAAAACGAATTGAGCAGAGAGTCATGCTCTGACAAATTGACGGTTTTCATATCTCTGTTGGTTTTGTTGTCACATTGTGCGGTTAGGCAAACTTCTCAAACACCTTCTCTCCGTAGCTGCGGCTTACAGGTATCTGCGCTATCTTCTCGTTCCCGAAGTCTATCATCACATCTCCGTCGCTGCGCTTCAGCACTTTGACGTTGTCAAGATTGACTATGTACGACCGGTGGCAGCGGACAAGATTCATGTCGCGGAAGCGCCATTCTATGTTTTTCAGAGTGTTACGTATCAGTATCTTCTCCATTTTGCCCGCGTTCATGTAGTGAATCTGGACGTAGTTGTCGGCGGCTTCAAGGTAAAAGAGCATGTCGGGACGGACAATGAGTTTGAGGTCCCCTTTTTCATCGTAGAATTTGTACATTGTCTCTTGCTCCCTGCGCTCCTGCACTGTCCCCTGCTCCCACTGGCGGAGCTGCTCCTTCAGGTCGGCTGCTATTGCCCACATAACGCCTGTTATGGCTGTAAGCAGGACCACTGTCACCCACATCAGGATAATGCGGTGTTCTTCAACCCAAAGATAGATGCGGATAGGCGTGAAAAGAAGCGTGGCAACCAGCACCAATGCCACTGCAACCAGCACCGACAATTCTATTTTGTGCCTCTTTTTCAGATATTGGAATAGTCCGTGAGTCATTTCAGGGCGCAAAGATACAAAAATATTTGTACATCTCAAAAAAAAACTTTACCTTTGCACAAAATTCCGACAACAGGGCGCACTACTGCTTGCAGCAGACCCGCATAACAGATACCGGAAATGAAACCAAACTTGTTTGCACATTATATTTCCAAAGAATTGATTCACTGGCTTCCCGTAGTGAGTTTTGAGGGGGAGGTGATTGTCGTGGACAGCGAAGATATGATAGCCGGTGCGGTGCAGTATCTGTCAAAGCAGAAATATATAGGTGTGGATACGGAGGCGCGACCCTCTTTTGTGCGCGGGGTCCATTATCCTACTGCGCTGCTGCAGATGGCTACAGAGGAACGCTGCTATTTGTTTAGGCTTACGCACATAGGCATGCCGCAGGCTGTGGCTAAACTGTTTGCCAATCCCGATATATGCAAGGTGGGACTCGCATTCAAGGACGACATAAACGGTCTGCGCCGCAGGCGGGATTTCAAGCCGCAGAACTGTGTGGACCTACAGTCTATAGTGGCTAAGTACGGGATACTGGAGCTCGGACTGCAGAAGATATTCGCTATCTGCTTCGGCAAAAAAATATCTAAGGCGCAGCAGCTTACAAACTGGGAAATATCCAAACTGACTCCCGAACAGGCACGCTATGCTTCCACTGATGCTTGGGCAACCTTGTTGATATACAAACTCTTGTCTGAAACAGAACCCCTGCCTGGTAAGGAAACCGAGCGATTGCGCCGCGACCATCTTCGCATGATGCAGGAGCACCAGAGGGAGGTTCTTGCCGCAAGACAAAACGAAACAAACAGCCATGACAACAATAATACTACGTCCGCATAAAGAAGAATCCCTGTTGCGCTTCCATCCCTGGGTGTTTTCTGGCGCAATACAGAAAATAGTGCTTGACAGCGACTATCCTTACTCCGGCCCGCAGGAAGGGGAAACCGTGAAAGTGGAGGATGCCGGAGGCAATATTATCGGCATAGGGCACTATCAGACAGGAGCTATAGCTGTGCGAATGTTGCAGTTCGGGGCGGATGAACTGGCGGCGGATTTCTGGGAACAGCGGGTGACTGCGGCATATTCGTTGCGCAGACAGGCGGGCCTTATCCGCAGCAACAATAATATATGGCGGCTGATACACGGGGAGGGGGATTTCCTTCCGGGGCTGGTTGTTGATGTTTACGGCGGCACTGCAGTCATGCAGGCTCACTCGGCAGGCATGCACCGCAACCGCAACTTGATTGCAAAGGCGCTGATAGCGGCTGTCCCGGAAATAAAAAGAGTGTATTACAAGTCCGAGGACACTCTGCCCCAGAAGGTCCGTGAAGACGGTTGCAGTAGCGGCTGGCTGGCTGGAGAGGGCGAAGGCGGATGCATAGCTTTGGAGAACGGTCTTAAGTTCCGCATTGACTGGGAGGCAGGGCAGAAAACAGGCTTCTTTATTGACCAGCGGGAGAATCGCGCACTGCTTGAGCACTACTCTCAAGGGCGCGACGTGCTGAATATGTTCTGCTACACCGGAGGCTTCTCTGTCTATGCTCTTCGCGGAGGGGCAAAAACGGTGCACTCGGTGGATGTCAGTGCTAAGGCGGTCGCTCTTGTACGCGAAAACGTGGCGCTCAATTTCACTCTGGACGCGCCGCATGAGGCTTTTGCCTGCGATGCTTTTGAATACATGAGCGGCATAAAAGACAAGTACGACCTCATCATTCTCGACCCGCCTGCATTTGCCAAACACCGTGATGCCATTAAAAATGCACTGCGGGGCTATCAGCGCATCAACGCGCGGGCGATTGAGCAGATAAGGAGCGGCGGACTGCTCTTCACTTTCTCCTGCTCTCAGGCCATAGACAAGGAGATGTTTCGTCTTGCTGTCTTCTCGGCGGCTGCGCAGACAGCACGCAAAGTGCGCATATTGCACCAACTGCACCAGCCCATGGATCACCCGATTAACATATATCATCCTGAAGGAGAATATCTTAAAGGGCTTGTGCTGCAGGTTGAATAACATAACGTGGAAAAAGTGGATACTGGCAAATACATAGAAGTGACAGGAGCGCGCGTGCATAACCTGAAAAACATAGACGTGCGCATACCCCGCAACAGCCTTACAGTGATTACGGGCCTTAGCGGAAGTGGTAAGTCCTCGCTTGCCTTCGACACTATCTTTGCCGAGGGGCAACGGCGCTATTTGGACACATTCTCCTCTTATGCGCGCGGGTATATAGGAACAATGCAACGCCCTGATGTGGACAAAATTACGGGCCTGAGTCCTGTCATATCCATCGACCAGAAAACCACAAGCCGCAACCCGCGCTCCACTGTGGGGACTGTCACAGAGGTGTACGACTTCCTGCGCCTGCTTTATGCAAGAGCTTCAGAGGCATACTCGTATCTGACTGGAGAAAAAATGGTGCACCTTACCGACGAGCAGATAATCAGCATTATACAAAAAGAATACGCCAATCGGAAAATACTGCTGCTCGCCCCGCTTGTGAACAACAGGAAAGGGCATTATAAGGAGCTGTTTGATAGTATCAGGCGTTCCGGCTTCGTGTATGTGCGCATAGACGGAGAGGTGTGCGAACTGACCGCCGGAATGAAGGTGGACAGATATAAGAACCACAACATCGAAGTTGTGGTGGACAGACTGAAAACGGCCGATGCTGACAACTGCAAAGAGGAGGATATAAAGCGCTTGCGCCAGTCGGTGGACAAGGCTATGAGCCGTGGCAACGGCGTGATGATGATTGTGCGGGACGACGACCCTGCTCCGCGATACTACTCACGCCACCTTATGTGCCCTTCCACTGGTCTTAGTTATCAGGACCCCGCCCCGCACACATTCTCTTTCAACACTCCGCAGGGATGGTGCCCGTGTTGCAAGGGACTCGGAAAAATACGCCGCTCGGCGCAGACCGACGGCAGCGCCGGTGAATTGGACGAAATCATACGCTCTGACGACTGGTTCACAAAAATGGTGGAATATACTTCCCGCGAAGAGGAGGACAACACGGAAGAAACGGCTGAAACTGTCGTCTGCCCCGAATGTCAGGGGCAACGGCTGAACAAAGAAGCTCTGAGTTTCAGGATTGCCGGCAGGAATATAGCCGAGTTGGGCGGAATGGAACTTGATGCCCTGCTCGCATTTCTCAGCAATCTGAAAGAGACTGACTTTCCCGCGCAAGGTTACAAAATAGCGGAGCCTATATGCAAGGAGATATGCACGCGCCTCCGGTTCATGCTCAGCGTAGGTTTGGGCTACCTTACTTTGTCGCGCTCGTCTGACAGCTTGAGCGGGGGAGAAAGCCAGAGAATAAGGCTGGCAACGCAGATTGGCTCACGCCTCGTAAATGTACTTTATATACTCGACGAGCCGAGTATAGGCTTGCATCAGCGTGACAACCAGCGTCTTACCGACTCGCTGAAACAGTTGCGTGACATGGGCAACTCGGTGCTTGTGGTGGAGCATGACGAGCAGATGATGCGTGCCGCTGACTATATTGTGGACATAGGTCCTGCCGCAGGACGGCTCGGGGGAGAAGTCGTCTTTCAGGGCACACCGGCTGAACTGCTGAAAACTGACACTCTTACAGCACGTTACCTGAAAGGGGAGGCGCATACACAGACAGCGGAGGGCAAACCTGCACAACCTGACGGCGAGGTTATAACTCTGCGCGGTTGTCGGGGCAACAACCTGCAGAACATAGATGTGTCCTTCCCGCTCGGGCGCATGATATGCGTTACAGGAGTGTCAGGCAGTGGCAAGTCCACACTCGTTACGCAGACACTGCTCCCTATACTGAGCCGCCATTTCTACCGCTCGCTTGCAGAGCCGCTGGAATATGACAGCATAGAAGGTCTTGACCTGATAAACAAGGTAATAGCTGTGGACCAGTCGCCTATCGGGCGCACGCCGCGCTCCAACCCTGCTACATACACTAATGTGTTTTCTGACATCCGTGAACTCTTTGCGCGGATGCCCGAAGCCAGAATGAGGGCGTGGAAAGCAGGGCGCTTCTCCTTCAACTCTAAAGGGGGCAGGTGTGAAGAGTGCGCAGGCAACGGCTTCAAAACCATACAGATGCATTTCCTGCCTGACGTTTATGTGCCTTGCGAGGCATGCGGAGGACAGCGTTACAACAGAGAGACACTGGAAGTGCGCTTCAAGGGGAAGAGTATTTTCGATGTGCTTGACATGACTGTCAATCAGGCGGTGGAGTTCTTTGAAAGCCAGCCTCAGATACTGCGCAAGATTCGCACTATTCAGGAGGTCGGACTGGGATATATCAAACTCGGGCAGTCTTCCACTACGCTGAGCGGCGGAGAGAGTCAGCGCATAAAGCTTGCTGCGGAACTCTCACGCCCCTCCACAGGCAGGACGTTGTACATTCTTGACGAGCCTACCACAGGACTGCACTTTGAAGACATTCGTATTTTGCTCGGCGTGCTCCGGAGGCTGGTGGACAAAGGCAACACTGTGATTGTCATTGAGCACAATCTGGATGTCATAAAAGCCTGCGACCACATAATCGATATGGGCCCGGAAGGCGGACGGGGAGGCGGACGTGTGGTGGCTTCTGGCACAGTCGATGAAGTGCGCAGCAGCAAAGAGAGTCTTACCGGACAATACCTCTGACACTATATGCGCCTGCTTCAATATCTGTGTGACAGCGTTGCTTCTGTACTTTTTGTCAGAACTTGCGCCGCCTGCGGTTGCCGTGTAGAAGGAGAAAAAGACGGTAACATTGACCGCTACATCTGCTGTCGCTGCATGGCTCTGCTGCCGCGCACCGAGCATTTCTTGCTCCGAAACAACAAACTGGAGGACATGTTCTACAAAGAGCAGGCGTTTGTACGTGCCGCTGCATTCCTTTATTACAGAGGGGACGACTCATTGCCCTCTATGCCGCACTGGAGGCGGGGTGTAACCTTTATGCAGCAATTGGACCGGCATACTATGGTGCAGGCTCTGGTGCACCGCTTCAAGTACATGAAGCAGCCGGAAGTCGCCTACGAGTTAGGACTTAAAGCCGCCAAAGAGGGCATCTTGACTGACTTCTTTGACGGCATTGATGTCATAATCCCTGTCCCTCTCCATCCGCGGCGCTTGCGTAAGCGCGGATACAACCAGTCTGAATACATAGCTAAAGCTCTGTCAGAGGTCACAAAAGTGCCGATGGCAACCGGCTATTTAGTGCGCAAACGCGACAATCCGCAGCAGGCTATGAAAAGCGGTGCGGAAAGAGAGGAAAACGTCAGGGACCTCTTCAAGGTGCGCTATCCTGAAGAGCTTTTCCGCAAGCACATCCTGCTTGTGGACGATGTAGTCACCACCGGCAGCACCATCCGGGCCTGCATGGAGGCACTTAGGGAGTGTCTCTGGTGCAGTATCAGTGTTTTTGCAATTGCTATAGCTCACTGAAAAATTACCGGCGGAGTGTAATGCTCACTGAAATGTTACCAGCGGAGTGTGAATCCTGCGTGGGCGTTGATGCCGGCCTGGGGATAGTACCACGGGCTGTAATAGCGGCTGCCGTCGGTGAACTGGCACATCCAGTTGCCTCCGTTGGCTGCATAAAGTGTATTGAAGACGTTGTTTACTTGGCAGCGCAGTGCTATATGCGGGCACTTGTCAGGCAGGGGCAGTTTGTACTCCAGGTTAAGGTTGGTCACGGTGTAAGTCGGCAGTACTGCCTCGGCGGACATGGTGTTGTCCAGATATTGGCGGCTGACTACTGATGTGAGTATGTCGGCGCGGAAACCTGCTATGTTGAAAGTGAAGGTGTTGTTGAATATGAAGGACGGCGACATGGCTATGGTGACTTCCCCGAAGCGGACTTCTTCCTGCCTGAGTTCGTTCCAGTCCTCGTCATATATGGAAATCCAGTCGCTGTAGTCCGGTATGCGGTTGCGCGAAATTGTCAGTGCCGGTGCCCAGCTGAACCAGCGCACAGGGCTGTATGAACCGCTTAGTTCCGCCCCCATGCGATAGCTGTTCGGAACATTGCGGGTCAGGTAAGCGCCTGTACTTGAGTATTTTCCTGTGAGGACAAGTTGGTTCTTATAGTCCATGAAATACAGATTCAGCCCTACCTGGAAGTTGGTGTGTGTATATGAATACCCCAACTCATAGTCATATAGTCTTTCTGATTTCGGGATGTCATACATGCCTGCTTCTGTGTAGTTCTTGCGGTTCGGCTCGCGGTTGGCAATGGCGAAGTTGAAATACGTGTTGTGCCCTCTGTACTGCCATGTGAGGCCGGCCTTGGGGTTGAAGAAGTGGAAGTCCTCGTGTATGTCAAGCAGTTTGAGGTCCTCATCGTTGATGCCGTTGATGGAGTAACGGACAAAGCGGTACTGGAGGTCGGCATAGAGTACAAGTTGCTGCCTGGCGCGGTGAATAATGCGCCAGTTGGCTTTGGCATAGACGTTTGCGTCAATCTTGTCACCCGTGGAGCGATAGAACTCATAGTTGTAGGGGACGTTGTATGGGTATAGCGAGTCACGGACGTAGGTTAGATTCCCCCAGTGCGAACCCAGGTAGTCATTGGCGGCTACGCCAAACTGTGCATCAACAGGTTCCGTGGTCAGCCTCAGCGAAGTTACTGCCCCGAAATAGTGGTTGTTAAGGTGCTTCTGCCTTATGAAATCGCTGCGCTTCACCTCTTCGCCGTTTGCCCCCGTATATGGCGAGAGGCCGACAGACGAGAATTTCTTGTCTTCTCTGTATTGTTCATAGTACCCGCCTCCGTGCGTGTAGTGGAGGGTCACGTTCAGCGAGAGTTGTTTGGGCAGTGCCTGCATAAGGCTGAATTGGGCATGCTGCTGGGCGTAATTGTCTGTCTGATTGGGGTAATAGGCGGTCTTCCCGTTGTCGTCGGTGTATTTCCCGGCGGGGTTGTAGCGGGGGTTTTGGTGCATGTCCTCCCACGACACTCCGTCCCATGCCATGTATGTCTTTTCGCTGCCGCCGAAAACTGACAGCACCGCGGTGGTCTTTTTCCCGTAATAGCCCACCTTGCCCGAGTAGGAGTAAAGGTCGGAGAAGGCGCGCTCTAAGTAGCCGTCCGAGTTCACTTTCGAGAATCTCGCTTCCGCCTGCCAGTTGTTTTTCAGTGCAACGCGTGCCGAGGCTGTTTCGCGGAAGGTCTTGTACATGCCGCCGTTGAACGACACTTCAAACTGGTTCGGCTGCACGTTTTTGTTCAGCGTGGACATGTTCACCGAAGCCCCGAATGCGGAGGAACCGTTGGTGGAGGTGCCTACGCCGCGCTGGATGTTGAGGCTGGTCATGGAGGAGGCCAGGTCCGACATATTCACCCAGAAAACGTTCTGCGACTCGCCGTCATTGAGCGGAACATCGTTTATTGTCATGTTGATGCGGGCCTGGTCGGTGCCGCGCACGCGGAAATAGGTGTAGCCTATGCCCAGGCCGTCGTCCGACATCACCACCACCGACGGACTCGCATTTAGCAGATAGGGCAGGTTCTGTCCTATGTTGGTCTGGTTGAGTTTCGTCTTGTCAAGCGTGGTGTGGTTGTCTGTGGGCTGCTCCACTCGTGCTGTAATCTGCACTTCGTCAATCTCTTGCCCGAGCAGGGTCACGGTGTCTTGGTCCGCCGCATGCGCTTGGGCGGAAGCGGCAGACCTGCTGCCGCAAATGATGGCGGCTGCAAAAGCCGCGGAAAGAATGAGTTTGTTGTTCATATCCTATATATTTTTTGGTTGATATATAGGGATATGCCGTAGAGAGAGTTTTCCGTTTCCCTTGGCGGCATTACCCGCCCAGGTTCATAGGGTGTAATCTCAGCCTTGCGGCACCCCTTGTTTCTGCACTTGTTTCAAAAGCGGTAGCACGCACTGACAAACCAGTGCCACTCCCATGTATGCTGTTCGGCTATGAGTTTGTTCCGCACCATGTTGTTCAGCCCGAAGTCATAGCCTGCCTGCAGTCTGTATCTGTCCCACTCGAATCCGCCGCCTACTCCCCACTGCACGCAGGCTCTGTGCAGTTCTTTCTCCTTATAGCGGTCGTAGGGGTTGTAATGCTGTCCGTTGGCTGCCATCCACTGCTTCGTCAGTTGGCTTATGTCTGCCTGCATGTCGTCTTTGAGTGCTAGACCTATATGCAACTGCGGACCTGTATAAAAGAACATGTTCAGCTTCTTCCACAGGTGGATGTTGTAGTATGCACGAACCGGCACTGTCAGCTGGTGCTCGTAGAGGCGGTGGAGTATGTCGCCGCTGTGGGCTTTGCCGGTTTGTGGGTCGGGCGAAGAGTAGTCCTCCATGTTCATCGGTGCCCAGTACTGGGTCGTCGAGCCGTAGGTGAATGTGTAGAGCACTCCCGTCTGCAGGCTGAAGCGGCTGGGAAGCATAAAGTCGAATGTCACACCCGCCCTGAAACCGTGCATGAACAGGTCTTCGTATGTCTTGTTGCGCGTGCGGTGGTTGTTCTGCACATACCCCGCCTCTATGCGGTATTCCACTGCAAACTTGTATTTCTCCTTGTCTTTGTCGCGCATCGGGTCAAAAAAATCCTCCTGCGGCTGAGGCTGAGGCTCTGACGGCGTGAGGTCTTGCGCGTGCGCGCATGCGCTATATATTATAAGGAGTAGTATGAAGCGGATTTTATTCATGCCTGTTTGATTACGGACTGCAAAGATACGGATATTTCTGCAAATAACAAAAAAAAATGCATTTTTTTGCAAAAAAATTTGGTGGTGTCAGAAAAAAGCAGTACTTTTGCACGCTTTTTCCGCGAAAGTGGCTTGGGCGGAGTAAGTGATGGCCTATTCGTCTATCGGCTAGGACGAGAGATTTTCATTCTCTAAAGAGCAGTTCGACTCTGCTATAGGCTACTAATAAACACAGAAGTTAAAAGTACAAAAAGTTATTTTGCGAGATGGCAAATCATAAATCATCTTTGAAGCGTATTCGCCAGACGGCGACACGCAAAGCACGCAACCATTATTATGCAAAAACAGCGCGTAATGCTGTTCGTGACCTGCGCGCAACTACCGAGAAAAACACCGCTGCTCAAATGCTGCCGAAAGTAAGTTCTATGCTTGACAAACTGGCTAAGCGGAACATCATCCATAGAAATAAGGCTGCTAACCTTAAGTCAAGTCTGGCCGTTTACGTTAATAAACTCGCGTAAATGATGCTGACCTTCAGCTATATGAGGGCTGCCGTCGGGTAGCCCTTTTTGTCATAACTCTGTCATAATTCTAAGGAAGATGCAATATAATTTCGATGAGATTGTCACGCGCCGCGGAACCAACAGCATCAAATGGGACAACGACAACGCACGCGATTGCCTCCCCCTGTGGGTCGCCGATATGGATTTCCGGGTCGCCGAGCCTATACGTAAAGCACTGGCCGCGCATGTTCAGCATGGCATATTCGGCTATGCACATATCCCCGATGCTTATTACGAGGCTGTCATCAACTGGTTTGCACGCCGCCACAACTGGCACATCAACCGCGAGCACATACTCTGTACAAACGGTATTGTCCCCGCGCTCTCTGCCATTCTGCAGGCCATGACCGACCCGCAAGGCACTATGGCGTTGCCCACTCCGGCCTACAACTGCTTCTTCGAATCGCCCGCCAGCGCAGGGCGCAAACTCGCACTCGCTCCGATGAAAGCTGTTGATAATCACTACGAAATCGACTGGGATGTCCTCGAAAATCAGCTCCGGGGCGCGCAGATGACCATCCTCTGCAACCCCCATAACCCGACAGGACGGGTATGGACACGCGCCGAACTGATGCGCTTCAACGAGCTCTGCAACCGCTACAACGTCTTCGTCATGGCGGATGAGATTCACAACGGGCTCGCCTTCCCGGGGCACGACTACACGCCTTATGCCACTGTCGCTACAGGCACCAACTGGTGCGCATGCACTTCATGCACAAAGAGTTTCAACATCGCCGGACTCCCCATTGCCAACATCATTATTCCCGACAGCCGGATCAGGGAAAAAATAGCGCGCGCAGTGTTCACTAATCGCATCGGCGACATTACGGCTCTAAGCCTCGAGGCGCTCATCGCCGCGTATGACCATAGCGAGGACTGGCTCGACCAGGCGCGGATGTACATCTATAACAACTACCTCTTCATGGCCGACTTCTTCGCTAATCACCTGCCTTTGTTGCACTTGATGAAGATGGAGGGCACTTATCTCGCATGGGTTGATGTCCGCAACACCGGCATGACTGCCACCGGCTTCTGCACTCGTCTTGCGGCGGAGCAGCATGTCCTCTTCAATGCCGGCAAGATGTATGGTGACGACAACTATGTCCGCATCAACATGGCATGTCCACGCGCCACCCTCGCCGAGGCCCTCAACCGCCTCCGCCTCTTCCTGCAATAACCTCTCCGCCTTTGGCTATCCATAAAAACTATCCGCCCGAAGCACCTGCTCCGGGCGGATATATACTACATAACTTCCTGTTATTCTTTAGGCTCCCACTCGCAGTATTGTACTTCTGCTCCAATTATTTCCCCTGAAGCATTTTTTATATATTCTTTTACATATAATTTCCAATATAAAAGAAATGTTTTCTCGTTGTTGTGCCCGTTCCAATAGGCATCTGTATATTCCCATTTTATAATATAACAGTGCCCTGATAATACTGCTATTTTTTGTGTCTGCGTCCAGCCTTCTGTAGGAACTTTTTTTACAGAACTTATCCCTTTCTTGCCTGCATCGCAAAAGAAGAAGCAGTTATTCTTGTTTTTGGCATTGTAACTATCCCAGTCGGGAGCAGATAAAATGAAATTGTTGTCTTTGGCTATTGACAAATTTGCTTCGGCAGTAATTTCGTCAGAATCATGATAAACCGTTTTCTTTATGTTTATTAATGTTTTTCCGTTCTCCTCATTTAACATATTGATAGTGACTACATTGTAATTAATAGAGTCGCTGTTTTCGCAGGCAGTGAATATCATACCTGCTACTGCCAGTAGCGTGACTGGGAACCATTTCATTTTAATGCTTTTCATTTGTGTTTTTGTTTTTATTGTCCTGCTGCCTCAAAGGACGGTAAATATAATAAAAGCGTGAGGCTGCTATGCCACACACTCTGCATTGAGGTAATTAGGAAAACCTTTGATATGAATATGTGTACATAATAGCACCACGCCACAATTGCGTGGAAACTATTTGCCAACCTCTCATATCGAAACTTCCTAATTTTTCAATGCAAAGAGCGATAGCAAACGCTTCTTTTGTCTATATATGGCGCACATCTGCGCCTGTCCTTCTGTTTTATGTCGGTAAGCGACACTCTCTCTTCTGTTTTACGTCTCTAAGCGACGGTCTTTCTTGTCTTTCTCTATTCCGCCTGCAAAGGTAGTGCTTTTTTCTTGAACCTGCAACTTTTTTCTTGTCCCCTTGCAAATCACAACGCTCTCCTTGTGTTTTTGCAAAGTAATTATGCCGTTTTTTCCCCGCTTTTTCCCCGCTTTTTCCCCGCTTTTTGTCCGCTTTTTCCCGGCTTTTTCCCCGTTTTTTCCCCGCTGTCTTTAGTAGGTGATTAGTAGGTGATTAGTAGGTGATTCAGCCGACAAAACTTAGCTCTGACCCCGTTTCCCCCACTGTCAGAGCGGCTTCCTCATTAAGCCAAAGCGGGTAATTGGGCGAATCGTGCCCTGCCGGAAAACCGAAAACTATCGGAATATCATATCCCTCTGCCGCCTGCCGTATTGTCTGTTCCACGGTGCACTGCATGAGCGGATCTTCTTCTATGTCAGTCAGATACCCTACAACAAGCCCCTCTATCATGCCCAGCACACCGCTCAGCCGCAGGTTCTGCATCATCCTGTCAATGTGGTAATGACGCTCGCATATATCCTCTATGAAAAGTATGCTGCCGCACCCCGCTTCCCGGTTCTTCCTGCATATTTCCGATATGCTCCACGGAGTGCCCTGCAGCCCGTAAAGCACGCTCAGGTTGCCCCCTGTCAGTCGTCCTGTGGCGTGTCCCTCGCGGTTCAGAGGGTGCGGGGGAAGCTTGTAAGTCGGTTTGTAGCCTTCAAGGACTCTGCGCCACAGCCTTACCTCCTCGCTCTCTGCAGGCAGAGTCCCGGCCTTGCACATCAGCCCGTGCACCGACGGCACACCCATCGTGCCGAGCAGCGAATGAAGGCAGGTGATGTCCGAAAAACCGCAAAGCAGAGGTCTCGGGCGCGTCCCGCGAAGGCCGTCGGCAATGCGGTCTATTATCTGTTGCAGCCCGTAACCGCCTCTGGAGCAGAGCACTATGTCGGCCTCTTGGTCGGTAAGTGCCTCTGTTAGGTCCGCGGCGCGCTCGGACGGACTGCCTGCAAAACGCCCGTACTCGCAACGTGTATATGCACCTTCCTGAACTTTCCACCCCCAACTCTCTAAAAGTTGCCGGGCAGAGTCTATTGTCTCCGGAGAAATATGCCCCGACGGGGACACTATCCTGACATGCTTTTCGTTTTCCATGCCGCAAAATTATAACTTTTTTTGGAAATATCAAAATAATGTAGTAATTTTGCAGAGTTTTTGTGCATACACCTGTTTAATTGTGTTTTTATGTCGCATACTAACAATATATTTACCCTGAAAAGGATGCTCATTGTCCTGTTGCTGCTAATGCCGGCAAGCCTGTCTCTGCAGGCGCAGGACGCTAAAGCGGCGGCGCTCTTCGAGGCGGGGCGGTATGAAGAGGCTAAATCTATGTACGAAAAAATGCTCCGCAAGTCCCCTAAAAACCTCCTCTACACCTACAGATATGCGAGGTGCCTGCAGGAGACGGGCAGCCACGAGGAGGCGCTCGCCTACTTCGTCAAAACAAGGAAGAAATATGTCCTCTCCTATTTCTTCACGGCGGAAAGCTGCATGGCTCTCTGGCGCTCCGATGAGGCTATAGAGGCATATCAGGCATACCTCGACAACGCCACTAACTCCGACCGCGCAGAGCACATCGCCGCACAGATGCAGACGGCGGAAATGCGCAAAAGATACATGAAGCGGGTCCGCGAACTGGAGGTCTTCGACTCCGTCGTGCTGCCTAAAAACGCCTTCTTGCAGGCCTACGGACTCAGCAGCGAAGCCGGCACTCTCTCGCTGGACACCAACGGCTGCGTCACATACAGCAACCAGAGAGCCGACCGGTGCATCTATGCCCTGCCTTCAGACGGAGGGACACTGCTGGCCACGCGCTACAGGCTCCTCGACCGCTGGTCGCAACCAGACACTCTTGATGAAGTGGTCAACTCGGCCGCACACCAGAATTACCCCTTCTGCGAAAGCGACGGAATCACTATCTATTTCGCCTCCGACGCGCCCGGAGGTTTCGGCGGACTCGACATCTACATGAGCCGGTATAATTCTGCGACGGACACCTACACCAAACCTGAAAATGTCGGCTTCCCCTTCAACTCCGAGGGCAACGATTATATGCTCGCCACCGACGAAACACGCCGCACCGGCTTTTTCGCCACCGACCGCTTCTGCGCTCCCGACAGTGTCTGTGTCTATAGCTTCCGCCTGACTGGAGAACCGCAATATCTTGGCGGCATGGGGCAGGACTCGCTCGCACTCTTCGCACAACTGAAACTCTTCCGCCGTGCGCAGAAAGACCTGAATGATGGTAATGTGCAGGCTCCGCAATATTCCGAAGACCCGCAGCCCGTCGGGCAGATGCTCCATTCTATCCGCTTCGTGCTCAACGACAGTACAGTCTATCTCGCCGAAGAGGATTTTGTCAGCAGCGAAGCGCAGAAACTTTACGGCGACTATAGGCAGCAGGCGGAGCAGTGTCAGGCTGCCGGACTGCGTCTTGATGCCCTGCGAGAGGAGTATCGGAGTGCGGATGCCGACAGCAGGCGGAAACTTGCTCCGGAAATCACTCGCCTCGAAAAAGAGTACAAGCACCTGCAGCTCCTCCAGAAGCAGACCTTGCAGCAGGTGCGTTTGTTGGAGAGCGAGGCGGTGGAAAAAGGCTGATTCCGCACTTCTCTCCTGCTCTGATTCTTGGTGTTTTTATTGCTCTTTGGGGCAATCTGCCCTTCACCATGCCGTCCTTTGAATCTGCATAACTTCATAAAATACTTGCATATCAGCTGTTTGTGCGTTTTTTTTGCAGAAAAATTTGCATATTTGCACAGAATTATATACCTTTGCAAGCCAAATTGTTATATTGTATGGATATATTTCAGAAATGCCATTACGATTTGTTGGATGTAGTACGTGAAAAAAACGTATATCCTTATTTCCACAGACTGGAATCGCGGCAGGCTCCGGTGGTCATGATGGAGGGTAAACGACGCATCATGTTAGGGAGCAATAACTACCTCGGCCTTACCGAGGAACCGGAAGTTATTGAGGCTGGTAAACAGGCTCTTGATAAATATGGAAGCGGAGTCAGCGGAAGCAGATTCCTCAATGGCACGCTCGACCTGCATCTCGAACTTGAGCAGGAACTCGCAGAATTCACCGGCTACGAAGCCGCCATGACTTGCTCCACAGGCTTCCAAACCAACCTTGCCATCATCTCTGCCATCTGTGGTAAAGACGATTATATCCTCAACGACAGGGAAAACCATGCCTCCATCTACGATGCTTGCCGCCTCACCTATTCCACGGTGCTCCGCTATAAGCACTCCGACATGGAGGACCTTGAGAAAAAACTACAGCAGATTCCTGACACGGCGGGCAAACTTATTGTCACCGACGGTGTCTTCTCCATGCGTGGCGACATCTGCCGCCTGCCGGAAATATGCGCTCTCGCAGAGAAATACGGAGCACGCGTCATGGTGGACGATGCGCACGGATTTGGTGTAATCGGAAACGGAGGACGCGGAACGGCCGACTATTTCGGGCTGCGCGACAAAGTGGACATTACCATGCTCACTTTTTCCAAGTCCCTCGCCAGCATCGGAGGCTGCATGCTCACTAACGGCGCGCTCGCTGACTATGTGCGCCACGTAAGCCGCCCGTTCATCTTCTCTGCCAGCATTCCGCCAAGTGCCGCCGCAACTGCACAGGCTGCACTGCATTGCCTCAAAAAAGACCCGCAACGCCCTGTGAGGCTGATGAATATGGCACGATACTTCCAAAAAGGACTCATTGACGCAGGAGTGAAAATCATTGAGGCTCCGACACCCATTGTGCCTATCTTCACTTACCACACTCTCGACACGCTCTATTACGGCAAGCGCATCTTTGAAGAGGGCGTATATCTCAATCCTGTCATTGCCCCGGCATGTGTCGAAGGCGAGTGCCTCCTCCGCACTACGGTCATGGCCACGCACACCGAGAGCATCATCGACGAGGCGGTGGATATCATTGCCCGCGTGCTCGCTAAAAAAGCTGACTATTGAGACTGAACGCTTTGCCGAATGAAAACACTTGTCATCACAGGAGGAAGCAGCGGCATCGGACTCGCAGCGGCTCTTCTCTTTGCTGAACGAGGATGGCAGGTCTTTTCTTTGAGCCGCCGCAAAGCGGATGTTCCTGACGGACTGCCGGTTACGCACATCAGTTGTGATGTCACCGACAGCGGCAGCGTCACCCGGGCGGTCGCCCGTGTTCTTGAAATGACACCACACATTGATGTCATTGTCAGCAATGCCGGTTTCGGCATCAGCGGTCCTGTTGAATTTACTTTGCTTGAAGACGCGCAGAGGCAGTTCGATGTCAATTTCTTCGGAGCCGTGCGCTTTGTGCAGGCAGTCCTGCCTGCTCTCCGTCGGCAGCATGGCGGAACCATTATCTTCACCAGCAGTGTCGCCGCACAACTCAGTGTCCCCTACCAGAGTTTCTATAGTGCCAGCAAGGCTGCTCTCAATGCTCTTGCACTCGCTTTGGTCAACGAAGTCAGGGCTTTCGGCATACATGTCTCATGTCTCATGCCTGGCGATGTCGCCACTGGTTTCACGGCGGCGCGTAGCAAATCCTCGTGCGGAGATGATGTCTATCTGCGTGCAGGGCAGGCGGTAGAGGCTATGGAAAAAGATGAGCGGAACGGCATGAAGCCTCGGCAGATGGCTGAATGTCTGTGGAAAATAGCCAACAAACGCAATCCCGCTCCGCTTTATGTCGGGGGAGGGCTTTACAGACTGCTCTGTTTCCTCGACAGACTCTTGCCAAAGCGCCTCGTCAATTGGATTGAAGGGCGCATGTACTGCTGAATGCTATGACAACTCCTTATTATATAGAAAAGTTGCAACCCAACGAGATATTCGTCTTTGGTAGCAATTTGCGCGGCGCACACGGAGGCGGCGCGGCGCGGCAGGCATACGACTGCTTCGGCGCAGAGTGGGGTGTCGGTGTCGGTCGCACAGGGCAGTGCTATGCTATCCCCACCATGCAGGGCGGCGTGGAAACCATCAAACCCTATGTGGACGAATTTGTCAGATATGCAGAGCAGCACCCCGAACTCTTTTTCTGGGTCACGCGCATCGGCTGTGGCATAGCCGGATTCACTGATAGTCAGATGGCTCCGCTCTTCTCGGCGGCGCAGCATCTCGCCAATGTCGCTTTCCCGCGAGGCTGGAGAGAGTTGTTCGTTTACACTCCCCGACCGCGCGAGTACTATATTTCCAAGTGCATGTATTACAGCGGCGACTCGTCATTGGAAGACGATGGTTGTGAGTCTGACGGCCGGAATGCGATAGTTGTTGATTACGAGAGAGTTTGGGTGGATGAGCATTTCACGGAGGATGGAATAGAAACTCTGCGCGGGAATCTGGAAGGCTACAAAGAGTATGGTCTGGAGCACTTCAATGAAGATGACGGAGTGCCGGTTACACTCAAAGCCCTCCTCTGGAGCAGGTTTATGCACTGGAGTTCAGGCCATGAAACCGCAGAGGATTTCATGGCCTGGTACAGGGAGTGGTATCTCCGTTAGCCGTTATAATCTTTCTTTATTTTGCTCTTTGACCGGAGATGTCGTATATGATGCTGTTGCGCATAATATACAGTCTCCCGTTAATCATTAACTTTATTGCTCCTTGCTTGCCAGAAACACTTGGTATAGCGGTGGAAGTTTCCTCTGTAACAAATGTTCCGTACTCTGTGTCAAGAAGGCGGCCTGATACATTCTGTGTCTGCACCATATAATAATAGGTGGTGGCAGATGCAAGGAAGTCCGCTTCATAACGCAGTATATCATCTTCCGCGATGGCACTTGCCGCAGGTGCTTGTTTGGGTTTGCCAGAAGTCTGCGAGAGCAGTCTGCCTTCATTGTCAAATACCAAAGTGCAGAATATCTGTGTATAAAGGTCGTCAAGGTAAATGACAAGTGTGTAGGTGTTTGCATCCTTTACAGCAGTCCATGTAAATACCACTTTGTCGGATTCCGTTTGGGTGGTTATGTTGGCATCCGGAGCACTGTTTTCTGCAAATATGGCGCGCAAGTAGGTGTCTTCGGTGATTGTGAAGATATATGGATTAGTCTTGCTGCCGTTGCTCCAGCGGACAAACTTATAGCCTGAATTGGCTGTGGCTGTCAGTGTGGCGGTTTCGTTGGATGTGTAGTGTCCGTCGCCGTCAATATATCCGAACCCGCTGTTGTTGGCTTCGGCAGTAAGAGTGACGGTCGGGATTACTGTCAGAGTGAAAGTTACGGTCGAGTCACACAGGCCGGACGATGTCAAAGTCCTCGTTTCTGTTCCTGCTGCTGTGAAAGTTACACCCTCCCACTTGTATGGCAGTTCGTAGTCATAGATTGTTGAGCCGTCGGTTGTGTTGTATGTCGGATTGACTGTCAAAGTGAATGTAACCACGGAGTCACAGCCGTTGATGGTCTTCAGTGTTTTTGTCTTTGTGCCTGCGGCATTGAAAGTCTCTCCCTCCCAAGTGTACGGCAGTTCATTCTCGCATATTGCGTCTCCGTCGGTAGTGTTGTATGTGGGATAGACAGTCAGCGTGAATGTTACCACGGAGTCACAGCCGGTTATAGTTTTCAGTATTTTTGTCTTGCTGCCTGCTGCATTGAAAGTCTCTTCCTGCCAAATGTACGGCAGTTCATTCTCGCAGATGGTTGCTCCGTCTGTGAGGTCGTATGTCGGATAGACAGTCAGCGTGAATGTAACGATTGAGTCACAGCCGTTGATGGTTTTCAGCGTCTTTGTCTTTGTGCCTGCTGCGTTGAAAGTCTCTCCCTCCCAAGTGTACGGCAGTTCATTCTCGCAGATGGTCGCTCCGTCTGTGAGGTCGTATGTCGTATATACTGTCAGCGTGAATGTAACGATTGAGTCACAGCCGTTGATGGTTTTCAGTGTTTTTGTCTTGCTGCCTGCTGCTGTGAAAGTCTCTCCCTCCCAAGTGTACGGCAGTTCATTCTCGCAGATGGTTGCTCCGTCGGTTGTGTTGTATGTCGGATAGACTGTCAGCTGAAGTGTCACTATCGAGTCACAGCCTTTCGTTGTTTTCAGCCATGCCTCTTTGCCGTTGTCTGCGGTACTGCGTATCTCTATGTCGTTCCAGGTGAACGGTAGCTCGTTGATGCATACGGTGCGTATGTCGGTGGTTCTCACTGTTTTGCATGCAGGCTCAAGTCCTATGCAGGCTTCTATGTTCTGTGTGAAAGAGTAGGGCATTTGGTCAGACTCTGGTCGCAGGGCACTGATTGCAGTGTAGCAGTTGCCGTGTCCGGCCCAGCCCCAGTTGATATGAAACTTGCCGTCTTTGTCGCGGCCGTCGCACACAAAGGCATGTCCTCCCCCGACAGGGTCTTCGCCCGATATGATAATGGGGCGGCCTGCCTCAAGGTCGGTGTTGAAGGCGTTGGCAAAGTCCGAAAAAGTGAGCGATGTGTTTTCAAAAGCGGAAAGGACTCTCGAGAACTTGTAGCCGAAATAGTCGCGCATGCCGTTTGCCATGTCCCCTACCAGTGCGCCGCTGCCTCCGGTCTCGTTGCAGCCGTAGTACATGTCGCACGCTATGCCGCAGTGATACATCAGTGTGGCCACTGCATTTGCCTGTGTTTCTGTGTATTTGCCTTTCTTATATACAGCCGGCATGTCATCCCAGTTGTATATTGTGTTGCCGAAGTCCGCCGTAAGATCCTCGGTCTTGAAGTATTCTGCATAAGTACCTTTGTATGGGTCGTATTCCGTGCTGCGGTCGTAGTTGTACCAGGTGTAGGTTTTCTTGCCTGTCCCCTGGTGCGGGTGTTTCCAATAGCGCATTATTTGTGCAGCTGCTGTTGCCACGCAGCCTGTCACCGACCTCGTGTTGTTGAAATTGTCAATGGGGCACAGGTTGTTGAACGGCTCGCTCTGTGTCCAGAGGATGTCGCCTAACAATGGCTCGATGACGGTTGTCTCTGTTGCAGCGGCACGTCTTGCGGTTGTTGTCTGCGGTGCGGCTGCTATGGCTGACACCTCTTCCGCCATCAGCCCTAACCACCAACGCATGGCTGCCGGCATGTTCTGCTCATCAAGGCTGCCCTCCGCGCTGTAGCATAGTATGTCTGTCGCTTTGTCGTCTCCCGCAACAACGGCAAAACCTCCGTTGGAGCCGTTGAAAACATATATTGCCGTCTCTCCGTTGTCCAATGGCAGGCTGAATACAAGTTGCATGTCCGCCTCTGCCATAGGTGCGCGGCGTGAGTTGCTGCTCTGGCTGTTCAGCCATTGTGCCGCTATCTGTGCGGCATCGGTCTGTGTGCGCATAGTCGCGCGCGCGTACATGCACGAAAATAATACGGTCAAAGCAAGCAGTGATACTCTTTTCATAGTTCTCCTCTTTTTGTTGTTCTTGTGTTTATATGCCCTCAACTCCTTGTCCGAAAGCGCGGTAGTCATGCAGACTCAGGTTGTCGCTTACTATTTTTATGGCACTCACGTTGCTGAATCCCATGCCGATAATGAATGCCAGTTCCATGTCAAACACGCAGTCTTTGTAGTTCGACTGCGTGACAAAGTCGGTGCCTGTGTAGCACACCGCTTTCTTGTCCGCAATCACCCCGCTCAACGGCCGGAGTTTGTATTCCGGCTCCGGATATGTCACTTGCGGGTGGTTCAGCCGTGCCTCTGTCACTTCAACGGCAGTCCCTATCTCAAAATTGCTGCTGCCGGCATAGCCGATGTTGATGATGGGCGTGTCCGGTGCTATATTGCGCAGCGACCGCATTATGTTGAACGCTCCCACGCCTGTCACAAGCACTTCTCCTTCGGTCTCTGGCAGATAGCGCTCTATCAGTTTGCGCTCGCCTTCTTCGGCTATCAATATTAGGTGTTTCATTTCGAATATTTGGTTATGCCTGCAAAAGTACAACTATTTTTTCATTCCTGCAAATCTGCTCCCCATTTTTCTTCAATCTCATCCATTATGCCGAACACTTCGTCCGTCGTCTCGGCGCGGAGCAGGGCTATGCGTGTCTGCTTGAAGTCGTGCAAGCCCTTGAACACCGGCGAATTGGCAAAGTGGCGGCGGCTGTGTATTATGCCTTTCCTCTCGTCGCCTATCCACTCTATGCTTCGTTTCACATGCTCTTTCAGTATCTCCACGCACCAGTGCATGCTCCTCGCCGGAAGTTTCTCTCCGGTGTCTAAATAGTGTCGTATATCCTCAAACAGCCACGGGCACCCGAATGTCCCGCGCCCTATCATTATTGCATCAACTCCGTATCTGTCAAAGCATTCCTTCGCCCTTTCGGGGGTCGTCACGTCGCCGTTGCCCGTTATGGGGATGTGCATGCGCGGGTTGTTCTTCACTTCCCCTATCAGGCTCCAGTCCGCCTCGCCCGAGTACATCTGTGCGCGGGTTCTGCCGTGTATGGCCAGTTCGCGTATCCCGCAGTCCTGCAGCGCTTCCGCAAGACTCACTATTATCTTCTCCTCGTCGCTCCACCCCAAGCGCGTCTTGGCGGTTACCGGGACATGGACGGCATTGACCACGGCGCGGGTTATCTCCAGCATGCGCGGAATGTCGCGCAGCAGGCCTGCACCGGCTCCCTTGCCGGCCACTTTCTTTACGGGGCACCCGAAGTTGATGTCTATAAAGTCGGGTTTGGCTGCCTCCACTATGCGTGCCGCGTCGGCCATCGAAGCTGCGTCTTTCCCGTAAATCTGTATGCCTACAGGGCGCTCTGCATCGTTAATCTGCAGCTTGCGCATGGTCGATGGTACGTCTCTGACAAGAGCGTCCGCATTGACAAACTCTGTATATACGCGGTCTGCGCCGAACCGCTTGCACAGCAGGCGGAAGGCGGGGTCCGTCACATCTTCCATCGGCGCTAAATATAGGGGAGTCGCACTCATGGCTGCTTTTGTTCTATGGTCGGATATTTTATCCGGTGGTGGTGTATCGAGAGCAGACGCTCACAGAATGAGTGCTTTACGCGCTCAAGGTCGTGAAACGACAGCGGGGTCTCTGCCAGTTGTCCGTCCTGTATCTGCTGGTTTATCATCTGCTCCACCATCTCTCCTATCGACTGCTCCGTGTAGTTCTCCATCGACCGCGCGCGCGCCTCCACTGCGTCTGCCATCATCAGTATCGCCTCTTCTTTGGTCGAGGGCTTGGGGCCGGGGTAGCGGAAGTCGTCCGGATTGAGCAGGTTGTTTTCGTCAAGCCCCTCTTTGCGCAGCCGGTTGACCTCCGAGTTGTAGAAGTATCTCACAAGCGAGGTCCCGTGGTGCGAGCGGATAAAGTGTATTAGCACTTCCGGCAGACCGTTGCGGCGGGCTATCCTCTCGCCCTCTGTCACATGCGATATTACCGCCACTGCCGCCTCGTTGTTGTCCATGTTGAGCAGCGGATTGCTGTTATCCGACTGATTCTCAACGTACCACTGCGGGTGAGCCATCTTGCCTATGTCATGATATAGTGCCCCGGTGCGCACAAGCAGGGCTTTCGCGCCTATGCTCTTTGCGGCTTCCGAGGCCAGACTGCTCACTTGCAGGGAGTGCTGGAAGGTGCCGGGGGCCTTGTCCGCAAATTCGTGCATCAGGTCGGAGTTCAGGTTGCTCAGCTCTATCAGCGTGATGCTGCTTGTCAGCCGGAATAGGCGCTCAAGCAGATAAATAAGGCTGTAAACGGTGATTATCAGCACCGCGTTCAGCACAAAATACATATACGGCCGCCATGTCAGGTGGGCGAATGTCCCGGTCAGCATCAGGTGGAATAGCGTGTATATCACGCTGTATGTCAGGCCGACGTAGGCCGCTGTGTTGGCAAGCTGCGACCTGCGGGTTAGGTCCTTCAGCGCGGCGACCACAATCATGCCGGCCGGAAGTTGCATGAAGAGAAACAGATATGGGTCCGGCACCATTAACGACACGGTCAGCACCGTTATCAGATGAAGAATGAAGGCTGTGCGGGAGTCATAAAAAACGCGTGCCAGAATAGGGACCCACGCAAAGGGGATTAGATACACCGAAGCCGCTGATGTATAGCGCATTATCCACATCGTACCGCAGGTCATTACCCCCATCAGCAGGCTGAAGAATATCACGGCGCGGGGCTGCTCCCACAGGGGCTTGCGGAAAACCGTCAGATAGGCGGC
The DNA here is from genome assembly GCA_017417025.1 of Paludibacteraceae bacterium. Classification (GTDB taxonomy): domain Bacteria; phylum Bacteroidota; class Bacteroidia; order Bacteroidales; family Paludibacteraceae; genus Colicola. The sequence goes on from JAFPZY010000017.1 coordinate 25,534, forward strand.
GAAGAACAGCACAAGCAGGCAGACAAGGATGCCGCGGCTGCTTTTGGACATCAGGCCGTGCTTCTTCGACAACCCTCTTTCGGCGTAAGTCTTTTCTAACGAGCGCAGTATCAGGTAGTTCTCGTGCGATATCACTGCCCCGCGCTCTATTATCGTCTCTCCTTTCATCACTGCGCCCTCGGTCGGCGACACCTGCGCAAGCAGTTCTTCTCTTGTCCGCGCGGAGGTCAGGCTGTCGTATGTCAGGGTGGGCACAAGCTCGCGCCCGAGTTTCTCGTAGGCCGTCTTCGGGGTGTAGAGTTCTGCCACTGGTACATTGCGGGCCACGTGTTTGCGGTTTATCACTGTTATGTGGTCAAAACCCTCATCTGCAAGCTGTTGCATGTCGTCTGCCGAGATTATGGGCAGGTCCGACTTTAGCCCTATTGACTGAAAGCACGGGGCGTACTGCTTGAGCACTTCGTTCCTCGCCTCTTCCACCTCATTCTCAGGCTTGTAGATGGGGAAGTCTGACTCCGCCACAAGGGTCTCGTAAGTCCATATCTTCCCCTCCTCAAAGCTGTAGGCGAATATCTTGTCCGTGTCCGGCTGCGAGAGCCACACAAAGACGGCAACTGCGGCAAGCGAACAGAGGTTGAGAACAATGGAGGGAATAGATTGGAGTATCTTGTTCATAGTCTTTTTTGTTGGAAAAATTGTTGTATCTTTTCTATGCACTCGTCTGCCAAAATGTCCGATGAAACCTTGCATTTCGGGTGCAGGGCTTGGGGGGCGAGACGGCCGAATCCGCGCTTCGGGTCGGGGGCTCCGAATACTAATCTGCTCACTTGCGCCCAGCCTATCGCACCTGCGCACATCGCACATGGCTCTAAGGTCACATACAGAGTGCACTCTGTGAGATATTTGCCGCCCATTGTCTGTGCGGCGGCGGTTATGGCTTGCATCTCGGCGTGTGCGGTCACGTCCGACAGCGTCTCTGTCAGGTTGTGCCCGCGCCCTATAACGCGCCTGTCGCACACTATCACGCACCCCACGGGGATCTCCCCTGCTTCTGCTGCCGCTTCGGCCTCAATGAGAGCCAGACTCATGTATTTCTCGTCCTCTTCCTGCTGCGCCATTCTCACTCCTTTCTGCCTGTGAATAAGGCTATTTGCTCCGGATGTTGCTCCAGATGGTTCCCCACTACCACTATGTCTGCGCCTGCTTCAAAGGCGGCCTCCATCATTTCCCGCGAACATATACCTCCGCCCACTATCAGTGGCACGGATATCTGGTGCCGCACCGCGCGGATTATGTCGGTGGATACAGGGATTTTTGCACCGCTGCCGGCTTCCAGGTATATCACTTTTTTGCCTGTTAGCTCTGCGGCGGTTGCCGTGTCTGCTATGCGCTGTATGTCGTCTCTGTCAAGAGGCCGCGAACCGCTCGAGCGGGCCACTGCGCTCTCTGTCCCCCCGTCAATGAGGATATAGCCTGTCGCTATCGACTCTATCCCCGATTCATACACCCTCCGAGCTGCATGTATTTGGCGGTGAAGCAGCATTTCCGGATTGTCCGACGACATCACGGAGAGAAACAGCAGCGCATCGGCTGTCGGGCAGAATTGTTCGATGGAACCTGGGAAAAGTACCACTGGCTGCTCCGTCTGTGCGTGCAGGGCTTCTACAAGCGGAGTGCTGCCGCCGCCCGTGCTGCCGCCCACTAACACAAGGTCTGCTCCCGCTGTGCGCTGCGCAAGGCCGCTGAGCGCCGTCTTCTCGGGGTCAAGAAGCAAGGCGAACAGCTTACGCCCTTCGCTTGCCGACTGCAATATCAGTTTCAGTATCTCCATCTCTCTCTTTGTCAGTCTTTCCACCTGAACGACTCAATCAGCACCGTCATGTCTTCGCGGATATATTCTGTAACAGGAGCAAGGCTGTCCTGGTTGGGTATGTTGTTGAAATACAGTGCTCCGCGGAAAAAGTGTCGGGTCGAGTCTGTCAAAAAGAACTGCATCGGGGTGGCGGCGTTGCCCTCAAGATTGAAAACTAACCCGTAAACCTTTTCTTCAGGGTGGCTGTAAGCCTGTTCCGGTATGGCACTTGCTTTCACTGCATGCGAAAACACAAACTCCATCGCATCGTCCGTCAGGGCGTTAAGGTTCTGGCGGACAGGCTTGTAGCTGCAGTGAACCACTGCATTTTGTCTCTTGTAGCGTATGTCTATCCAGTATCTCTCCTTCTCATGTTCCACACTCTCCACTTCGGCTGCTTCCGACACAAGAAACTCATACGGATATTTCTTGTCCGCCAGCATCTTGTATGAGTGTTGCGGCAGCTCTATGCGGAAATAGCCGTATTCTTTCGGCACACGGCGCTCACTGCAGCCTGGCAATAAAAGTCCGATGAATACAACAAAAATCCACACTCCCGCTTTCATCCTCGTCTCAAATCTTCCCCCCTTCTTTGACATATCCTTTCTTTTCTTTTCAAACATACTTCCGCTCTGCATTCTTTTCTTTTCAAACACATTTCCTCTCTGCTTTCTTTTCAGACATACTTTCTTCACTCTCCGCTATGACTATCTTTCCGTCCGTCCCCTCTCTTGGCTTTATTATCTCACCCAGTCCTCCCCTCTCCGCTATGACTATCTTGTCGTCCGTCCCCTCTCTTGGCTTTATTATCTCACCCGGTCCTCCCTCTCCGCTATGACTATCTTTCCGTCCATCCCCTCTCTTGGGCTGATTGTTTAGCCGCCTCTTCACTCTCCCGCTATGACTATCTTTTAGTCCGTCCCCTCTCTTGGCTTTATTATCTCACCCAGTCCTCCCTCTCCGCTATGACTATCTTGTCGTCCCATATTGGCTTGCGCCGGAAAAACGTGGCAAAGGTAGTTTTTTTCTCGCAAATACACAAATATTTTCTCTTTAATCCGTGATTATTTTCCTCTTTTCTCCTAATCTCTCCCTTCTGCTCCGCTTTCCTATGTGCTGTCATAAAGCGGCTTGCGGTAGCATTTTCGCCTCTGTTGCTGCAGCGTTCTTTGTTTCTTCTTCTGCCAAGTCCCCTTGTTTCTTCCTCCTTTCTCCTTTGCACTTTGCCCTCTCCCCTTTGTACTATGCCTCCTCCCCCTTTGTACTATGCCCCCTCCTCCCTTGTACTATGCCCCCTCCCCCTTTGTACTATGCTACCTTCCCCCTTATACTATGCCCCTTCCTCCTTAGTTCTTGCTGCCTCTTCTTTGTCCTTTAGCAGTCAATTACGGCAAAAAGACGGCAAAAGGACGGCAAAAGGACGGCAAAAAGACGGCAACAAATGCCCTCTTCTCCCTGACTTTGCCCTGATGATCTGCCGGCTATGCCCGACTTGGACTTTGCACATCCCGATTAAACCTGGTATTTCCGGCGTAATACAATAATTTCTTTTCTCTTTTTCCGTGCTGTTTTTTAGTTTTTTTATTGCATTAACACTTGCATAATCGCAAAAAAAGCACTACCTTTGCACTCGCTTTGGAAGGAGTCGCCGGGATAGTCTTGCAGCCCTCAATAAGCATGACTGTTATTATGAGTTGGATTATTCTTGTTATGGCAGGGCTGTGCGAAGTGGGCTTCGCCTTCTGCTTGGGCAAAACAAAAGGGCTGGAAGGGCTGCCGTATTGGGAGTGGATGGCAGGTTTCGTCCTTCTTTACATCTTGAGTGCTGTACTCCTGGCTAAAGCCGCACAAACGCTGCCTATTGGGACTGCTTACCCCGTGTGGACGGGTATAGGGGCGGTCGGCTCGGTGCTCGTTGGAATCTTTTTCTTCCATGAGCCTGCCACTTTCTGGCGCATCTTCTTTATCTCCATGCTCATCATCTCTGTTGTCGGACTTAAATCCCTCTCCTGATGGCATTCAGACACATGCGCCCCTCCCGTCTTTTGCGCATTTTCGGCGAATTGTGTCACAAATGCCGTAAATTGTGTAACGCCCGTTTCGCAAAAAAGCAGTACTTTTGCACCGCAAAACAAAACTGTGTAGTTATGGAAGAATTTCGTGTAGATCCGCGTGTGACAACACCCGAAGCCCAAGCCGCCTATATTGAGCAGGGCCGCAAACTCTTTGCTTTCAACCGGACTGTCCCCTTCACGCCGGAGAACATTGAAGCGGCGAAAGCCCTTTTCGGCGCGAACCTCGGCGAAGGAACCATCGTCCAGCCGCCTTTGAAAGGGGTCTGCTTCGACATGGTGCATATCGGCAAAAACGTCATGATTATGCCCGACTGCCTGATGATGTCCCGCGGCGGTATCACTATTGAGGACGGCGCAATGATTGCTGCCAACGTGCAGCTCATCTCCAACAACCACGACCTCTATGAGCGCCGGATTCTCATCTGCAAACCCGTGCGCATCTGCAAGAACGCGTGGGTGGGGGCCGGAGCCACTATCCTGCCTGGCGTGACAGTCGGCGAGAACGCCGTGGTCGCTGCTGCTGCGGTGGTCACCAAAGATGTACCTGCCAACACCATCGTCGGTGGAAACCCTGCCAAAATCATCAAAACCATCCCGCCGAAAGAGTAAGTAATAAGTGTTTAGTAATAAGTGTTTAGTAATAAGGAGTTAGTAATAAGTAATAAGGAGAGTGAGAAGTAAGAAGTAAAAATTAAGGAATAAGTAACAAGGACTGTCGCCACTCCCCTAAAAATCAGCGCCTCACAGCAATGTGGGGCGCTTTTCTATTTAATTATTCTGTTTGTTGCGCGGTATTGGCGGGGAGAGGAACCGAGGTTCTGACGGACAAACTTGCCGAAGAACGACTGGGACGGGAATTGGAACTTGTATGTCAATTCCTTGATTGGCATATCCGTTTCTGTCAGTTGCCGGCGAATCTGCTCGGTCAGCGTCTCGCGTATCATTGCAGAGGCCGGTTTGCCCTCTTTCTGATAACAAATCATGGTCAGATATTTAGGCGTGATACACAGTTGTTCGGCATACCGGCGCACCTCCCTTTCGGTGATTATGCCGCTGTGCAGCATCTGAAAAAAGCGCCGGAATAGTCGGTCCGGCTGCGACACACTTTCCCTGTCATTCTCTCCCGCTGTGGCATTGAGATAATTGGCCAGCTCATAATACATCGTCTCCTCCAGCCGTTGAATCATCTGCTGCCGGAATAGCGTTGGCGGGCTTTGCAGATACGCTTTCAGTGTCTCCGCGTAACTCTCCATGATTGCCATTTCTTCTTCACTCAGCGAAATAACGGGGTTGTGGCGGAGCATCGTATATTTCTCCCACCATCTGAATGCCTGTAGTGTCCCCGAAGTCAGGTGTATAAAGCGCTCCTCCGGCATACAAATCACTTTGCACCGGCAGTCGGGCGTGCGCATATAATGCCCGATTATAAAGGTCGGCAGGCATAGCAGCAGTTGCCTTTGCGACAGCATGTACTGTTGCTCATTCAGTGTAATCTGCACTTGCCCTTGTTGGCATAGGACAATAAACAGTGCTTTGCCTTTACCGCTGTCCTCATGCCATGAAGACGGTATATCGTCTATGTTCTCTATCAGAATACTGTTGCCTTTATTATCCATTGTTGTGCTATTTTGCTCATTAAAAAAGCCACAAATACTGTGCCGTATTTCTGTATTTTTGTTCCGCATGGCAAGTTGGTTGAGTATTGTTCCCGTATGGAACAATATTTGTTCGGATAATTATTGTACTTTTGCACTCGAATTTGCAAATACTAATTCAATTAAACTAAAAAACTTATGAAAACAAGTACTAAAATCTTGATGTGCCTCGCGGGTATTGCCCTCGTGGTGCTTGGTGTGCTCTGTATCATGTATCCGGGCGACACTCTTCTTTCACTGGCTTGGGCTTTTGGCCTGATGCTGATTGTCACCGGCTGTTCTACTTTCGGCGCATGGGCAACGCTGCGTCACGTCAACCCGTTCAACGGTCTCACTTTCCTTGCTGCATTGGTGCAGGTCATTCTCGGTATCGTGCTGATTGTCAATCCGGCTCCGCTGGCTGTGGCACTGCCGTTCATCTTCGCTTTCTGGGTGATGTATGAGGGTATCGGTCTCATGGTAGATTCGTTTAACTACAAGCGTCTCGGTTGGGACAAATGGTGGGTGCTCTGCCTGCTCAGCGTACTTGTCATCTGCGCCGGCTGCTATGGCCTGTTCTGCAATCCGCTTGCTTCTGCTGCGACGCTCGCTTGGCTGGTAGGTGTCGGTATTATCCTCGACGGTGTGGGCAACTGGCTCAAAGTGGCTGCTGTCAACCGCGTGGAGAAACGCCTCCACAGAATCTCCGACCGCATCCGGCAAGTCCTTGACGTAGAGGATGTAGAGGAAGTGAAGTAATCACAGTTCATTGACAAATGCAACTATCCTCTCCGGGTAGTTGCATTTTTGTATCTGAGCACCCAATGAAATCAGACATGCTAAAATAGTTATTTTTGAATAGTAGCATAATGCAACCTAAAATCATTCTCATCACAGGAGCCAGCAGTGGTATAGGCTATGATACCGCCGCCGCATTGGCTCAGCAGGGGCATAAGGTCTATGCCGCTGCCCGCCGTGTGGAGCGCATGGAGCCATTGTGTAAATATGGTGTAATCCCTATGCGGATGGATGTCACCGACGGGCAATCCATGCAGCGGGGGGTGCAATCCGTTCTCTCCAATGAGGGACGTATAGATGTCCTCATCAACAATGCCGGTTACGGTTTCTTCGGGGCGGTGGAAAATGTACCGATAGACGATGCCCGAAACCAGATGGAGGTGAATCTGTTTGGCTTGGCGCGCCTGTGCCAGTTAGTCTTGCCTGCCATGCGTGCGCAGCACTCAGGGCGCATCATCAACACTTCTTCGGTTGCCGGCAAATCGGTGTTCTATTACGGCGCGTGGTATCATGTGTCCAAATATGCAGTTGAAGCCTTCAGCGATGCCCTGCGCATGGAAGTCAAGCCTTTCGGCATTGATGTCGTCATCATCGAGCCTGGCGCTATCAAAACCGACTGGGGCGCGATTGCTGCCGGCCATCTGGCGGAGACTTCCGAAGGCACTGCTTATGCCGGGACAGGAAAGATGATGGCTGAAAACCTGCGTAATATGTATCAGTCCCCTTCGCTCTCAGATGCCGCAGTCGTGCGCAAAGCTATATGCAGGGCAGTCAATGCCCGTTGCCCCCGCACACGCTACCGCATCGGACATCTGTCTGGCACAATTGTCTTCTTCCACTGGCTGCTGCCTACCCGTTGGTGGGACGCAATGATGCGGATGATGGGCAAAAGAAAACTGATGTAACGTCTGATGAGGGCAGGACTCTCCTGTACCGGCAACGGCGCAGGCGTTTCGCTGGCATTCTGATGGAACTTCCTTCCCGCAAGGCGGCTCACAGCAATGTGGGCAGCTTCCCGCTTTTGTGAAGTGGTCTGCACCGCCAGGCTTACCCGTGATGTCTATGATGCACGTATGCATGCCCCCCATGCTCGCAATGTCATCTGGACGTGTGTGACTCATTACTGGAGTATGCAAGGATAGATACATCTGCGGGCTGATAATATATTCCCTGAGAATTACATCCCTGCGCGCAGAATAAGCCACGTAGCAATACTGTGGGATAAAGAACCGAGCACAATGAACACATGCCATATCGCATGATAATAGTCGTGCTCTTCGTCTTTTTTGAAGAAATACGAACCTGTCGTATAGAATACTCCTTCGGCTATTATCCAGAAGAACGCGGCATGCGGCATGCTTTGCCACATAGGGTAGAGTATCAGCAATGCCACCCAACCCATCGCCAGATAGAGTGCCAGCGAAAGACGAGGGTGCTTGCCCAACGCAATGAATTTCCCGATTGTGCCGGCTATCACGCATGCCCATAGGAAGATAAACAGGCTCCATCCCATCCATCCGCCTACCACGGAAATACATATCAGCGAGTAAGAACCCGCTATCATCACGTAGATAGCAATCAGCCTGGTCACGGTTGCCAGCCTCTTGCTGTCGGTGGAAACGGATTCCGTCCGTGAGGCGTTCCGTTTCTCGCGAGGCTCGCTCTTGGTCCTCGGAGCTACTCTCTGCTGGGGTCTGGAGAACAACTGCACGCGCCGCATCGCCAACCATGGCCCGATTGTAACGCTCAAAGGCTTCGGTTTTGGCTTCGGTATTCTGCTCCTTGCGTTGGCGCAAAACAATGCCTTTCCGTCATGGCAGCACATGCTTGTCTTGCTGCTCTTGGGCTTCGTGGCGTAAGGTCTGAGTATCTATTTCTACACCTACGCCCAGCGCACTATCGGTGCCGCCCGCACCAGCACCTATTATGCTCTGGCACCATTCATCGGCGCGCTGCTCTCCGTCCTTTTCCTCGGCGAGCACCTCAGTCCGACCCTCCTTCTCGCCGCCCTCATCATGGCCGCCGGCTGTTTCCTTGCCGCGAGGTAGAGACGCCAAGTGATGTACGAAGGACGATGTACGATGTACAAAGTAAGCGGCTCACAGTGATGTGAGTCGCTTTTTTCTTCTACTTTCGGGGGAAAAGACCAGTGGTTTACCGCACCAACAAGCCGCGAACGTAGAGAGCACCTTATTAAAGGGGGAAAAGCTCAATAAGTCAAAGATCGCGAGTGAAACGAGCACCTTATGAGGGGAAGAAAAATAACGAAACAATCGTTCCAAAAGATAAGAAGATAAAAAGATCTGTGAAAGTGTGATGGGGTGAATGAAACGAAAAACGCGGCAGCCGATTGTTCGCATTCAATGCGGACGCAATGGACAAAGTGAAAGGCGGCGTTTCCTATCCGCCAAACTTGGCGGATGCAAAAGAGGAAACACCGAATGGGACAAACGGCATACTATGCCGGACAAATGACGAAAAGACGGCAAATCAAATTTGCCGGAAGAGAAGAAAAGAAAGTAAAACAGAATAATAAAGTAAAAGCCTCTCACACCTAGGAATATGAGAGGCGAACAGACATTCATAAGCGTATGTATAGTCTGCTATTTAATCGCAGCAAGCTGTTCTTTATGCTGCCGGAGGCGTTCTTTACGGTTGTGGTTCATCGTTTGATAATACCCCAAGCCTGCCATTGGGTGACGCAATTCGGCAAATGCCTCGTCTTCGATGCGTTCAAACTCTGCGTTTTCCTTTGCTCGGATTTTGAGTTCACGGCTCCAAAATTGGATGTCGGAGATTAGTCGTTTTGTGTATTTGAACATAGTTAGTATTTGATTTAATTGTTAATGTAACGCGAGACTCCCTTTTCAAGGAAAGGTTTCTCTAAATATCTCATTCTTAATTGGTCAATAAATGTACATATGATAAAAACTCCACATATTACAAGTACTGCATATAGTGGTAACCACGGAGAATAATACCATTCAGTACATTTACATACATCTCCCCATAAGAACATTCGCATCGCGTCAGAACTGGTATGTATTAAGAAGACACCAAAAGTACTTGCACTTATCATGTTTATCCATTTATTGGGCTTGATATCCAACCTTCGGAAGAAATTGAAGAAAGCAATACTTGTAGGCACGGCTAATGGCGCATTGCAATCTACAACCCACTTATGCGGCCACCAAGTTGTTAAACCTATTTGATGAAGAAGAAGCATCGCAAAAACGGAGCCAACAGATAGTGTCAACATGAGACCGGCACTATATTTTGAATCAAATAAAGCGCGTGCAAAGCCATTTTGCAGAGGATAAAGACGAAGATATGCACCCATAATGTATATCACACAAAACCAAATCGGATACCCCATTGGGACTACTACTCCAGGGAACTGATCCCAAATAGTAAAGAATAGCAACGAGAGGCCAATTAGTGAAAGATGTTGAATCCTTGACAAATTTCGAATAAGGATGTTCATAAATGGAATAAGAAGAAACATCACCAAAAATCCGCTTATGAACTCTGCTCTAAAATCTATGATCGGCGACAAAAGAAAGAATAGTCGTTCCATAGATATAGTTTCTCTTCCAAAGGATATAAATATCACGTATATGAGAATTTTATAAAATTCCACTTCGCAAACCAGTTTAAGGAATTTCTTCCATGTGAATTTAGACTGACACATAAAAAATCCGGTAATCAACACAAAGCAGTTGATACCTATTTTACCCCACATTCCCCATATCCATAAAAACACATCGTTGGTATTTTCTATTGAAGGAGACATCAAGCCAAGCAAACCAGAATTCACGACAAAGTGATGAGCTATGATGCCCATCATCAAAATAATTCGTAATAACTCAATATTACTTTGTCGATGAACTGAATTCATTTGTTATGCGCTGATAATTTTCTCTTAACGACCTCCCATAATGAATCAGGACAAGCAAAACATGCAACAAGAAAACATCCGGCCATTGGGAGATACCGCTTTTCAGCTTTGTAGGCAAACATTAGAGGAACCCACGTCCATCTTGTTTTGCGTAAATCTGCTGCAATGTCTGAATATTCTTCTGGCAATATATCTGCAACTTTACGGCAGATTTCCCGACTTGCTTTCGCTCTCGCAACACGATTCACAGTATGAGTCAATGAAGTAGGATTTATGCGATATGCTGCCGTCACCTCATCAAGATAATAGAACGGGCCATAAGAATGAAGGATAATCCATAGTGTCCAATCGCCAAGGAATGCATTTTCTGTATATCTGAATTTCTTTCTTATCTCATCTATATTCCTAATACGGTACACAACTGTTGCTGTCGGATATTGATGTTGTGGCTGTTTAAAAAAATCATAGATATTATAAACGCCTTCATTGTTCCCCTGTACTACATTTTCTTTCTTCGCTTCAAGTAAGTTTCCTTTATTATCCACCTTGCAAGTATTGGTTACGCATGCCATTAACTTTGGATTGGTTTCCAGAATATCTACTTGTTTCTGAAGTTTGAGCGGGTCAGTCCAATAATCATCTCCCTCGCATATAGCGATATAACCGGCTCCGCTTTCATCAATAGCATTATTCATTATTCTGATTAATGAGCCATCCGGTTTGCGCCACTGATTTTCCTTTTCGTAAATAGGCTTTATGACATGAGGGTACTTTGCAGCATACTCGCGGATTATCGTTGCGCTATTATCCGTAGAGGCATCATCATGCACTATCGCCACAAACGGAAAATTCGTTTGTTGCATTACAAAACCATTGAGACAGTCTCTCAAATATGGCTCGTGATTATACACGAGGCATTGTATGGCTACTAAAGGTTTATTGAATGTGCTCATATTTCTACTAATGGTGATATTTTACAATCTGCTGTTTTTATTATTGCAGTACCCCAAGATAAACCAACCCCGAATGCGCTTAGCAATAAGTGTTTTTCCTCTTGCAGTTTATTTTGTAACTCAGATACAATCGTTAGCGGTAGAGAAACCGAGCTTGTATTCCCGAATTTGGAAATAGAAGACGGCACTTTGTCCGGATTAAGTTTCAATTTCCGTATCAAGAACTGGTTCATAAAATCGTTTGCTTGATGCAATAGATAGTAATCCATATTTTGCAAGTCCGTATTAGTATTCTCGCAAATATGTTTAATATCTTTAGGAACTTCTCTTGCTACAAAATTAAACACTTCGGCTCCATTCATATACCCTTGCTCCAAGTTACGAATGTTACCGTACTCATCTACTATCCTTTCCCGCAAAGTTTCAGTACTACTGGGCATACGGTAGCCACCGCCATCTATTTTAATAGTATCTGACATTGATCCATCTGAATTAAGAGAAAAATAACTCTCTCCGTATTTGTTATTTTTTTCCAGAAGAATCGCTGCACCTGCATCTCCGAATAAGAAAGCTGTTTTTCTGTCTTTCGGAGAATAAACCTTTGAACGCGTTTCCCCATCTAATATCAACACTTTATTTGCGGCAGGCTGTTGCAGCAGGCTATACCCAATGCTAAGACCATACAAAAAAGCAGAACAACCTAATGTTAAATCGAAAGCCATAGTCGCTTTGGGCAACCCTAGTCGTTCTTGCAAAATAAACGAGGTTGCCGGCATGCGAAAGTCCGGTGTCTGGGATATAAAAATAAGAGCATCAATATCTTCTTTCTTTATGTTCATATCTGCAAGAAGTTTACTCGCCGCGGCGTAACATAAATCCGATGAACAGGTTTGTTCATCAGCAAAACGTCTCTCATGTATTCCAATTTTATCGACAACTTTTTGCACTACATCCTTAGGGAAATACTGCGTATATTGGTAATTGTCAATTTTATTTTTCGGTACACATGCAGCAATCCCAGCTATACCGATATTTGAAAAAGATAATAATGCCATATTATATTAAAGTAGATATTCCACCATCAATTATCAAGGAGTGACCTGTTATCCACGCAGACGCATCGGAAAGAAGATATATAATAGACCATGCTATTTCTTCTGGTCTACCATAACGTCCTAGAGGATACTTTTGTGCGTCTGTTTGCAAGTCGTCATCAGAATGTGCGCCTCCTGTAATCAATGGCGTATTAACCATACCCGGATGAATTGAATTAGCGCGAATACTTTTAGGTGCCAACTCTCGAGCACAGTAACGTACATATGATTGTAAGGCCGCTTTGGATGCGCCATACACAGAATTACCTAAATCAGACTTTATGGCAGAAACAGAAGATGTAAACACTAATGAAGCGTTCTTGTTGATCTTTTTCTTACGGAGTAATTGTTTTACAAGAAGTATTGGAGTAAATGTGTTTGTTGCAAATATCTTTTGTAAATCTTCTTCTTTGATAAAACTAATAGGCTGAGTCTTTGCGATCCCAGCATTATTCACCACTCCATCTAAAATAGGAACTTGATTTACCAGACTTGTCAAATCCTCCAAATTATTCAAATCTGCTATTATTTGAAGATGTCCGAGACCATATAAAGAGTCATACGTTTGTTGTAAACGCTCACTATTACGACCTGTAATAATTACAATTGCTCCAAGTTTAGAACACTCGATAGCGGTAGCTCGTCCTATTCCGGACGAAGCTCCCGTTACGAGAATAGTTTTTCCTTTCAGAGAGAAAGGATTATATGTAGGATTGTATTCCATAATTATGATAACTCATCTACTAACACTAAATCGGAAATAACAATATTACTATCTGTTTCAAATGCAGTAGTACCCCAACTTAAACCAACACCAAAACCACAGCAAATAAATTTCTTAGGTTCAGTAAGTTTATCTTTTAGTTGAGTAACTATCGTAAGAGGAATAGATGCAGATGATGTGTTACCAAAATGAGACATACATTCTGGCACCTTATCATCTGCTAATTTCAATTTTTTCTTTATCATGTTGTTCATCTTCATATTTGCTTGATGAAAAACATAATAATCTGCATCCAAATAGTCAAAACTATAATGCTCGGCTAAGCGTTTTATGGACTTAGGAGGAACGGTGATTCCAAATGAAAAAACATCCATTCCGTTCATACGAGTAGTCATGCGGTTTGTGATCTTTCCATCAACTACCTCTTCTTCAAAAGACGCAGGTGATACCTGATTTCTTGATCCTCCATCAGGAATAATAATAGCATCATATCCGCTACCATCAGTTCCAAAATGGAACAAAAGCCCTTTTGCTCCTTTACAGAATTCAACAGCGGTAGCCGTCCCTGCGCTACCAAAAAGAGGGTCGCCAGGGCCATCTGCCCTTTTTTTTGCATCTCCGCACAAAATGAGTGCCTTTTTAATATCTCCATTTGCCACAAGAGAAACCACATGGCTTAATCCATATACCCAGCCAGAACAACCTAAAGCACAATCAGAAGCATAGCACTCTTTGCTTAACCCAAGTCGCTCTTGAAGAATGCAGGCAGTAGCCGGCAAAATATAATCGGCTGTTTGGCTAACAAATACTAATGCTTCTATTTCGCTTTTATCCCATTGCAAATCCGCAATTAGACGCTCGGCAGCCTCAAAACAGAGATCAGATGTGCAAAGAGTTTTAGATGTGTGTCGCTCAATAACTCCTGTGGTTTTGACATAATCTTCAGCTGAATAGTCAACTGATATGTTATTATTCTGGAGATTATTAAGTACTCTTTTAGGAACACCGGCTGCTATACCTGCAATCCGTACATCCTTAAATCGAAGAAATGCCATTATGCACGTTCTTTAACAATGTTAAACAAATCCTCAATAGTGACAGAACTCTTAACATCATTACCTTTGATTGCGACATCGTATTCTTCATCAACCATAGCAATGATACTTAATCCGATAAGCGAAGACCATTCCTCTAATTCATGATACTTGGTTTGAGGAGTGAATACACTTGCATCAGTTTCTTCAAATTGCTCAGCGAAGTGAGCTACAAATTCTTGTAAATCCATAATTTCAATTTTTAATTTGTTAATATTTAATTTGTTAATTAGTAATCGATTTTTACTGCCGGATTTCCATGTACGTGTAATCCGTCCTTTATGTTGCGCATGACAACACTACCTGCGCCAACAATTACTTCATTGCCAATACTTTTGTGCGCAATAAGCATAGATTTCGGGTGCATAATTGCCATTTTCCCAATATTGGAACAGCCTCCAAGGAATACATATGAGAAAATTGATGCGTATTCATCTATATGACAATCATGTCCTATCGTACAAAAACCATGTATCAGAGCATGCTTTTCGATACACACATTATCCGAAACAATAGTACATGCTCCTATACAACAGCCAGGTTGTATTGTTACATTCTCATTTATAATAGCCAAAGGACTAATTAGTGAAATAAAATTTCCACCTTTTGTTTCTATTAATTCTGCATAGTGCTTACGCCATTTCGGGTCTCCCATAGCGCAGAAGAAAACATCATCAGGTTTAATACTATATTCTTCTACCGATCCTAGAATGGGCGGATATGTACCATTTAGTCCATCTAAAGCATGGCTATCACTATCAAGAAATCCCTTAATGTCATATGTTTTACCATACCCACTAGTATTTTGCGCAGTCCAATAACATTCCCTGCCCCATCCTCGGGCACCTATTATGATAAGATGTTTCATATTTAAATAGTATTGATAATTCGTTCTACATCTTCTTGCGTCAACTCATGATGCATTGGTAAGCACAACACTTGATTTGCCATTTTTGTAGCAACAGGCAGATTGCTTGGCAAGGCAGAAGGATATTCTTTATATGGATTAAGCGTACTAATCAGCGGGTAGAAATAACGACGGCCGAATATGTTATTTGCCTTCAGTTTCTCATAGAGTGCATCACGGCTCATGCCATATTTTGCTTCATCGATAAATATAGGGAAATAACCATAATTATACTGCACATTCGGCTGCTCAGGCAGATAGGTCAATCCTTCTATTTGGTTTATCGCCTGACGATATAGAATTGCGACTTTACGCCGTGCGTCTATTGCCGCATCTACCTGTTTGAGATTCAATAAACCGAATGCAGCGCGCACTTCATCCATCTTGCCGTTGATACCGGGTGCCACAATAGTTGTCTCGCCTCGGAAACCAAAGTTCCTGAGATTATCGATTTGGTATTTCATTTCGGCACTATGACAAATAAGTGCGCCCCCTTCTATTGTCCCATAGACTTTTGTGGCATGAAAACTAAGTGTGCTAATGTCGCCCCAATTGAGAATTGATTGTCCATCTTTCCGAACACTGAAAGCATGAGCTGCATCATAGATGACTTTGAGACTGTGCTTCTTTGCTATAGCATCTATACGTTTATTATCGCACGGCTGACCATACACATGCACCGGCATTATCGCAACCGTGTTGGGAGTAATGGCCGCTTCTATCTTGCTTGGATCAATATTACCTGTCGATGGATCAATATCCACAAAGACAGGTGTCAGACCATTCCACCAAATGCTATGTGTGGTTGCAACAAACGAATACGGAGTGGTTATTACTTCGCCTTTAGTCAAGCCTAATGCTTGCAAGGAAGTAATGAGCGGAAGAGTGCCGTTAGTGAATAACGAAAGATATTCTACTCCAAGATATTCCGCCAATGCTTTCTCTAATTGCTGATGGAAGGAGCCGTTGTTGGTGATCCAACGGCTATCCCATATCTGCTGTAGATAGGAGGAAAATTCCTGCAAGTCAGGCAGGAGTGGAGATGTGACAGTTATTTGCGGGTTTATACTCATATACAACAAACCGCGGATTCCTTCTAATTGCTTATCCGCCATTTGAGGTCCTGAGAAAACCGCGGATAACCCATAACTTTATTCCATTGTTGCTCTATAGCATATCGGTCTGAGATTTTTGCCCACAATGCTGGTCTGGTAACATTAGGATGTGTTAAATAATAAAATTTACTATGTTTCATATATTCTAAATATTATTTTTCACAAATGCATCATGTCTTGGTACTTGAATGTCGCAACTCTATTTTATACTTCTTTTCGCAACTGCCTTTGGATCACGCTCTGCACATACCTATCCAAACGTAGGTAAATATGCCGTTTGCCCGTTTTGCGCTCGATGGGGGCGTCGGGCTCCGGCTCGTTGAGTTGAGCATGCCAGCGTTTGCTCCATTCCGCTTTGCGCACAGGGTCTGCCAGTTCCTCCAACGCCATCGTCATCGAGCGGTGAAAGATAGAGGTGTTGCGTAGCTCACCCTCACGCAAAGGGTGCGTCTCATAATCGCGAGGCTTGGCTACGAAATAGACCTCCTCTGCTCCGTAACCAACTATCACACCTTCCTCATCGCGGTAGGTCTTGCGTCGTCGGATTAAACTTTGTTGCGGTTTCATGCTATTCTATCAGTCAACAAATTTAACAAATTAAACAGATTTATTTTTCATGGTCAAAAATTACCCAAAATGATTCAAAAATTATTTTAGTCAACCATACGGCGAAGCAGATCGTGCCCGTAGGGCTAAGAATTACCAACAATTAAAGACAATTATACAAAAAATCCCATCTTAACAGTTCTCCGGCGTATGCCAGATCGTTGTTAAGATGGGGACTATGAATAACAGGTTCAGTGCCGAGCATCAAAAAACGCGGATCTCTTCTCTTGCTTATCCTCTGATTGAGGTCCTGAGAAAACCCGTAATGTCGAATAAGCAATGCAGGAACCCACGCTGTGTATGTGTACACACGCGCATACCTATAAGAGGTACACGCGAGTGTATAAAATACACCTCGCAGGCATCTACCACTGCCTTGTTTTCGAACATTACTTATTGAAGTTTCTCAGGTTTCAATCAGTCAAAAACAAGCGTTAGCAAACGCCTTTATAATATGTCTGCCTCGTCGGAAGCGACAATCCATGATTAAGTTGCTTTGCAACAAATGTAATGGTTGTGCTTCCTCCTCTTCCCATAGATTATAAATCTGCGGGAGCCCTATTAGAACCGCTTCACAGCGAGAGGTTTTCAACTCGGCTACAGCCCACCCGCGCGGACATTATTCTCGCATATGTACCAAAACTAAGTTTTAGTAGTAAATACTCGAATATGCTCCGCTTTTCCCAACCTAAACATTACGTTCGGTTTACGTTGGGAGCCCTAAAGCGTGGGACTGCCATGCAAAAGTGCGGTCATAGACACGCGCTTGGTCTATGTCGGGCATGCCCAAAACACCTTTGCGGGCGCAAAGGTAGTGCTTTTTTATGAGATATGCAAATTTTTAGGGGAGAAATATGCCTCTTTATGCCAATTTAGGCAAGAATAGGCAGATTTAGGCTTCTTCCGGGAAATCGAAAGAGCGAGTTATCGGGTTATCGAAAGAGGGCAAGAGACGAAAGGGGCGAGCAATGGCATTGCCATATAACAACCAAGAAGATGCCGTCTGCCAGACGGCACAACACGAAGAATATAATAGCCGCGCATTGACGCTATGAATGTCGGATAATATCCGGTGATAATCGACGCTGATTATAAGCGGCATAGAATGCCGGGCTAACGGACGGAGGACGGTTTTTCTTCGCGGGCGGAGACCGCGAACACAGGACACCGTGGGCAGGACATTACTCGGCGGATTTGAGGGTATGGTAGATGATAGCGCGGAGAAAGGCAGGGAACTGGGAGTAGCGTTTACCGGAACCGGTGAGCGGGTCAATGGGCGCTTGCGGGTCGGGGTGCTTGCCGCGTGTGTTGGGTAGTTGGGCGTTATAGCGTGCGCGGTAGTCGGCGAGGAGCGTGCGGGCTTCATCGAACGTGTAGAAATCGGGGATATGGGATAATTGGCGGCTGAACTGCTCCTGCCGGATGAGTTGCAGTTGTTGGTCGGCAGGGGCTTTGTCAAGGCGTGCGACAAAGAGAATCTGTGAAGCACGGCGACAGGCTTCCGTCCAGCGGTTGAAATTGGTGAGTTCGGCACCTTTGGGCGGGTTCTTCTTGTAGTCGCGCGGGTGCTTGACAGCATAGGCCTCCTGGATGCCCTCGTGGATGACCCGGCCGCGTTCGTCGCGATACTTTTTCTGACGGTTGATAATCTTGTCCTTGCCGATGGAACCGTGGATCTCGGCAA
This sequence comes from Paludibacteraceae bacterium, assembly GCA_017417025.1. Lineage (GTDB taxonomy): Bacteria > Bacteroidota > Bacteroidia > Bacteroidales > Paludibacteraceae > Colicola. The sequence continues at coordinate 43,968 of JAFPZY010000017.1, forward strand.
AAGGATGAGTAAGGTTGACTTTAGCCATATTGAGGTGGTGTTAACGTGTTAATTACATGGGTGTTAGCAGTCTGTCCTCTCGGTGTGAAGTGCTTAGTCACTAACGTATAACTAACTAATCACTAATGAATCGCTAAAGAATCACTGATGTTCATCAGCTGCTTTACGGGTGCAAAGGTAGTGCTTTTTCGGGAGATATACAAAGGAAAGATGTTAGTTTGTCGATTGCTGTCTATACACAATCGGGGATATTCCTGTCTCGCGGCGGAAGAAATAGCGGAAATACTCGGCGGATGTGAAATGTAAGTCAAAGGCTATTTCGCTCATACTCATGCGTGTATATCGCAGCAGTTGCTTGGCATGTTTGATACGGAAACTGTTAATCCATTGTAACACCGTCATTTCTGTTTCCTGTTTCACAATACGCGACAGATGCGCCTCGCTGATATGAAGCCGCTCGCTATAGAAGGCTACAGCCGTTTCGGTAATATAATGTTCCCGCAACAGGTTCATGAACTGCTCCACCAAGGGCGAACGCATAATCTTGTTGCCGCCTGTTGTCAGTGTCTGCATTGCCGGATGATAGAACAGCGCCGCAATCTGGTGACGGGCGAAATCGGCGGCACACGGCATCTTCGCGCCAACCGCGTGATAGATGCTGTCCATAATCGTAAGTTTTTGCTGTCTTGGTTGATATTTGTGCTTGCCATCATACTTTAGCAGATGCGCAAAACATTCAAGCCTGCAAAGATAATGCTTTATTTTCATACGCAAGTGCGCGCGAGATTTTTTCTCAAAAATCTTCTTTTCTCACCCCAAATCGTCCCTCTTCAGCGGTGCCCGCTTCTTCCGCTATCTGCCTGCCACCTCGTTTTTTTTCATTATTATCCTTTTTTTCTTGCATATTACATGAAAAATATGTAACTTTGCAGCCGGTTTATTTTGCTTTTAAGGCTCAAAAGGAAGTCGCCTTCACCCTTATAACACTCGCGGACAACACAAACAACTAAAATTCACATAATTATGAAAAAGATTTTATCTTTCTTTATGCTGACCATGCTCACGGCGGGCTTCAGCGCAAAAGCCGCAGACGAAATCTATGCGGTATGGGACGAGTCATCCACCACCCTCACCCTCCGCTATGACGCTGAGCGCGAAGCGCAAGGCGGCGTAACCGACTGGTCTGCGTACAAAGCAACCGCCACAACGGTTGTCTTTGACGCAAGCATGCAAAACGCCCGTCCTACCGGCACGAAAGAATGGTTTCGGTCTTTTGAGAAACTGACAGCGATTCAGCATCTTGACTACCTGAACACTTCCGAAGTGACGGATATGTCCTATATGTTCTGCGGCTGCAAAGCATTGACCTCTCTTGACATTAGCAATTTCAATACGGAAAAGGTAACAGACATGTCCTATATGTTCGATGAATGCAAGGCATTAACTTCCTTTACTCTTGGTTCTTCGTTCAGTACTGCCAATGTAACAACGATGAGTAGTATGTTCAGTAACTGCAACGCATTAACCTCTCTTGACCTCAGCAATTTCAATACTGCCAATGTGGAGTATATGGACTGCATGTTCAGCGGCTGCCAAGCATTGACCTCTCTTGACCTCAGTAAGTTCAACACTGAAAAGGTGACGGATATGTACGCTATGTTCGGATGGTGCAACGCATTAACCGCTCTTGACTTCAGTAAGTTCAACACTGAAAAAGTGACGGATATGTCCTGGATGTTCTATGATTGCCGGGCATTAACTACCCTTACTCTTGGTTCTTCGTTCAGTACCGACAATGTGACGGATATGAGTTACATGTTCTCCAACTGCGAACAATTGACCTCTCTCGACATCAGCAAGTTCAATACTGAAAAGGTGACAAGTATGGAATTTATGTTCTCCAATTGCTATGCATTGACCGCTCTGGACTTCAGTTCGTTCAGCACTGCCAATGTAACAACGATGCAATGTATGTTCCATAATTGCAACGCATTAAACTCTCTTGACCTCAGCAATTTCAGCACTGAAAAGGTGGCGAATGTTAATACTATGTTCTGGTCTTGCAAAGCACTTACCACCATATATTGGGATGTGGACCTAAGCGGAAGAACTGATATTAATTCCGGCTCGATGTTCTCTGACTGCGACAAACTTGTCGGCGGCAACGGAACTGAATATGATAACAATATTACCGACAACACCTACGCCCGTCCGGACGGCAAGGACGGCAAACCGGGCTACTTCACCACCAAACCTGTTCCGCAGACAAAAGAGATGACCCCAACTATCGCTTATCTGGACTGGGACAATACACACAGCGTCTGGGGACTCACCGTATATGAATTTGACGCTCTTGAAAACCCGCTGTTCATCTTCACGCTCAACGCAGAAGGCTCCAAGATCTCCATACCCACTTCACTTGTCATAAGCGGCTCTACTGACGACAATATGGTATTCTCTGACGGTGAAAATACATGGTATGGCATTATTAAAGATGCCGCCTTCACTATCTCGTATGACGGCGGTCTGCGCACCAAAGAGGCGGGCGGCTCAACCGTGCTTTACGCACTTGCCAAAATAAGCGGAGAGATGAGCAGTGAAGCAGGAGACAAACTGATTGTAAAAGAACCGGCAGACTTTATCGAGTGCTACGTAACCGGCATCGACATTCCGACCGGCATCGACAACGCACAAGCAGCAGCCGCACAAACCACAAAACTCCTCCGCAACGGCTCGCTCTACATTCTCCGCAACGGAAAGACCTACACCATCACCGGCGCAGAAGTAATCCGTTAAAAAAACTGCACCGCTAATAAGCACAGCTGCAAATAAGCAAAACTGCCAATAAGCAGTTGCCAATAAGCAAAACTGCCAATAAGAAGCTGCTAATAAGCAAAACTGCCAAATACTCCGAGCGACCCCATTTGCGGGTCGCTTGCTGTTTGTATAAATTCTGCTGTGCCTCCGCTGTGCCTCCGCTGTGCCTCCGCTGTACTTCCGCTGTGCCTCCGCTGTGCCTCCGCTGTGCCTCCACTGTACTTCCACTGTGCTTCTGCTGTGCTTCAGCTGTCTTTTCCGCGTGATTACCGCGTGATTACCGAGTCACATCCGTGTCTTCACCCCGCCCTAACCCTGCCTTGCCTGTGTCAAAACAGACCGCTGTCTTCGCTTTCACTTTCAGCAGTCTGTAGTAGGTGATTAGTAGGTGGTTAGTAGGTGATTAGTAGGTGATTAGTAGGTGATTCCCGATTGACAACTATGACAAAACTATAATTCTAAACCGTCATAACAGAGGAGAACAAGGCCCGATACAACAAAAAAGTTTGGAAGCAATGCAAAAAAAACAGGAAAGATTTGCAAACTTGAAAAAAAAGCATTACCTTTGCAGGCTGAAACGCTTTGTGGCGTGAAACACAGGAGCATTTTAACGCAAACACAATATAAATGGACAGCTACATCGACATCAAAGTCCGCGTCTGGAGACAGGCCGGACCGAAGGCGAAAGGCCATTTTGAGACCTACGACCTCAAGCACATCTTCCAGGGCGCATCATTCCTCGAGATGATGGACATCCTGAACGAGCAGCTCATCAGCGAGCACAAAGACCCCGTCGCATTCGACCACGACTGCCGCGAAGGAATATGCGGTATGTGCTCTATGTATGTAAACGGGCATCCGCACGGACCAGACAGCGCAATTACCACCTGCCAGCTCCACATGCGCAAGTTCAACAACGGCGACACCATCACCGTAGAGCCCTGGCGCAGTCACGCTTTCCCTGTTATAAAGGACCTTATGGTGGACCGTCAGGCCTACGACAAGATCATGCAGGCCGGAGGTTTCGTTTCGGTGAACACCGGCGGCGTTCCTGACGCTAATGCCATACCCATCCCGAAGCCCGCAGCTGACGAGGCAATGGATGCGGCATCGTGCATAGGCTGCGGCGCATGCGCAGCGGCTTGCAAAAACGGCAGTGCTATGCTGTTCGTGGCTGCCAAAGTGAGCCAGCTCGCACTTCTGCCCCAAGGCAAAGTGGAGGCCGCACAGCGCGCGAAAAACATGGTGGCCAAGATGGACGAACTCGGCTTCGGCAACTGCACCAACACCGGTGCCTGCGCCGCCGAGTGCCCCAAGCAGGTCAGCCTGGCCAACATCGCACGCCTCAACCGCGAGTTCCTCAGCGCCAAGTTCAAAGACTGAAAAAGACAGTTCAAAGACTGAGAATAGCAGATTTCTGCATATCCTCCCCGTGCCGTCACATGCGGTGCGGGGTGTTTGTTATGAGTAAAAATGCAGGTCCGGCGCAAAAAATGAGCAAAACTCTTGCATAAATGAAATAAAAGCCGTACTTTTGCAGGCTGAAATGCAAAAAGGGGATAATTGGTTTTGACAGCAGGTAGAACAGGTATGTAAGCATGCCGGACATGAATACCGTCCGTAACAGGGTTCAAAACAATTAACTGGCAACAACAACTATGCTCTCGCTGCCTGATCGAAGTACAGTAGATCGGCCTTATTTCGGCACAAGGTGCTGAAACGGGACATCGCTCCAAGCCTTTCTTTGCGGCTTAAAGGACAAAGCGGTGCGGAAATAGCAAAGATAGCCTTTTGCGGCTGCGCGTAAAGGGCGAAAATCAAAGCAGATAAGGTTCGGGTTGGTGGCTCCGGTCTTGCTCGGACACGAAAATGAAGGCGGAGATAAGCATGTAGAAAGCGTATTGGTTCCTTGTTTGGACGCGGGTTCGAATCCCGCTATCTCCACTAAATAGGCGGCACCGGGCAGACACAGGTGAGGTCTGCAGGTGCTGCGGTTTTAACAATTGCCCGTTTATGTCATTCTTCAAAAAACTGACCGACTTCCTCCTGTACGACCTCTGGCGCAAAACAGGGGAAGAGCTTGGCCGCTGGAGGAAGCTGGGCTTCATGATTCTGCGGAGCATTGTGATTACGGTGAGAGGGTTCCTTAACCACAATATCAATACCCGCGCCAACGCTCTCACATACTCAATGATGTTTGCCTTCGTGCCGGTGCTCGCACTCATTCTCGCTATAGCCAAAGGGTTTGGTTTTGAGCAGGTTATAGAGGCCAAACTCTATGAAAGCGTGCTGGGGAAAATGAACGTGGTGCCTACTATTATGGGCTTCGTGGAGCGCTATCTGGAGACTGCTCGGGGCGGAGCGTTCATCGGTGTCGGACTGCTGGTGCTGCTTTGGTCGGTCTATTCCTTTTTCAGCAACATAGAGTCTTCGTTCAACACAATATGGCAAGTGCGGCAGTCACGCTCTAAACTGCGGCAGTTCACCACCTATATCACTGTCCTGCTGCTGGTTCCGATGCTGATGGTGGCTTCGTCGGGCGTTAGCATTGTGGTGGGGACGGCTGCGGAGTCGATAAACGAGTGGATGCTCGGTCAGTCGCTGCGCGTCTTTTTCGTGCGGATGCTGCCTTTCATAACCTGCTGGCTCATCTTCAGCTGGATGTACTGGGCTATACCTAACACCAAAGTGGGGGCATGGGCGGCATTCATTCCTGGCATAGTGGTCGGGACGCTCTTCCAGTTGCTCCAGATGCTGTCGTTTTATTTAGTGGCGTTTCTGTCCAGGACGAGCATCATCTATGGTGCCTTTGCCGTTATCCCGCTGTTGATGACATGGCTGCAGTTGTCGTGTCTGTTCATCTTGTCAGGCGCGGAACTGAGTTTTGCCATCGAGAACAACGAGGATTTTGACTACGAGCGTGACCTGCAGCACATATCGCGACGCTACAAGGACTTTGTAACACTGTTCCTTACATGGCTGATAGTCTGCCGTTTCGACAAGGGGCAAGAGCCGCAGACTGCCGCAGAGATGGCACGTGAGAACAGACTTCCGGCACGGCTTGTGAACCAGTTGCTGGGGAGGCTCGTGGAAGTGGGAATAATACGCGAAACCTACAAGGACGACAAGGACGAGCACGCCTATATGCCCGCCTATGACATAAACAAACTCAGCGTCGGGGACGTTATAGCCCGCATAGACAGGCAGGGGAACGAGCTGTTTCTCAGCCAGCCTACCGAGGAAAGCCAGCTGTTCTGGAAGCGATATATAGAGTTGCGCGACGACAGTACGGACGTGTCGAAAGTGCTCGTGAAAGACCTGATGGAGCAGGTTATATCAAAGCCCGCAGCATGAGGTGTATGTCAGTGCGTGTAATGCGTCCGAGCCCCTGCTGCTCGGCCCATTGCCGGGAGTAAACAGTCTCGCTTATACGGAGATAGAGGGTCAGTTGCTCAATGATGCGCCACTTTAGATTGAGGAAAAAACGTCCGCCTGTGCCATAGATGGCCGGAACCGACCAGCCGTAAAGCACGTCTTTCTCGTAAAGGTATATCCGGTTATTCCACTCCCGTGCGCAGAAACCCTGCACGCGCAGCAGCATTGTCAGAGGGATATTGGCGAAGCGGTACTCAACGTCCTGAAAGACGGAGAGGCCCCATGTGAGCCGGCTGAGACTGTCTTTAACGAGGTTGGCATCGGCCTCCGTCCGCAGGCTCCATGACGCATCGCGCCAATCCAGCTGCAAGCGCGTGCTGTAAATGCCTGTGCGTGCTTTCTCCTTTGCCCGCAACCACCACAATATACTCATTCCGCGCCCCTGTATCCACGTTGCCGTGACCTTTGCATCATATCCCCACGAGGGGCTGTATGGTATGCCGTATTTCACACCTGCGAACCGGAAAATGTCGCCATAAGCGGCAAAACGCCAGTGCTCAAGCAGATGTATGTCCGCGCAGGCATAGAGTCCGTTCTCGTCATTGGCGCGCGATGTCTCGCTGAAAGCATATCCGAGGGGGTTGTCAAACTTCGGTGAGTAGTAGCGGTAAAGCACTGTGAGGTCAACGCCTTCAGTGGGAGTGGTCTCAATGCCTGCCAGCAGCCCCGCTCCCCACCTGTCCTTGTTTTGAGCGGTGGCTGCTTCGCCGAAGAGGGAGAACAGACGGTGGTTCCACCTGAAGTTGGCACCGCCCGCAAACTGACGGCTGCCGCGGAAATAGTTTTGGTTGTAGGCGGCGTGTTCATAATAATAGCGCACGCTGTCCTGCCAGATGTTCTCCAGAGCCGTTATGCCGGCTTTGAAGTTCTTGTATCTGAAAGTGACATTGGCGCCTGCTGTGTGTCTGCGGTTCTGCATGTTGTCTTTGGTGAGGCTGTACCAGGCTGAGGCATCAACATGGTCGAAGCACAGCGTTCCGGCAATGCCGTGCAAGCCGTTACCGTCCACAGAGGAGTATTTGCGCACCCCCTCAGTGAGAGAGCCTGCATGCTGCATATAAGCCGACTTGCCAGCGTGAAAAGGCGAAGCCGCAACCAAACCCTGCCCGAACTGCACCTGATAGTTGCCGAGTACCAGCGTGCGAAGGTGCCTGATTGCGCCGAGCTGCACATAGCCGCCATATTGCAAAGCCTTTGCATTGCCGCCCGTGGGCCTGCGCAGGGTGAAGCCTGCCTGCCATTTGTCTTTATAGCCGGCCTTGTAGCGGAGTTGTGTGTAAACAGGGTCAAGTTGCCCGTTGCGGCGCGGCTCCTCAACATATCTGGCATCCGTGCGCGCTGTTATTTCGTGGCGAGCGAAGCGGAACAGCTCGCGCCAGTAAACAGGTTCTGTGCTTTTTGCAGGCCTTACGCAGACAAAAGGCAGCAGGTCGCGTATCTCATAGTCCTGCAGACCGTCCACAAGCCTCAACTCGCTCAGACTCTCCATCTGATGGCGGGAGACGTAGAGAAGAATGTTGTCTATCTGCTTGGGCGAGAGGAAGCGCAGGCGCGCCAGGTCGTCGTAAGAAGCTTCGTTGATATTGACAGGGGCTTCCGCTATTTCCAGCAGTTCCTCTTGCAGTTCCTCGTAATCGACCTCCTCCGTCTCGGCAAGAAAACGGTAGATGTCGCTGATGATGTCTTCTGTGGTCGCGGGAGGAGTCTCTGCCCGTGTTTCGGCACCTGAAAGACACAGCAAAAGGCACAATATGATAAAAAAGTAACGCATTAGCGCACAAAAGTAAGAAAGATATTGCATATATGCAAAAAAAAAAGTACTTTTGTGCCATGAATCGTTCAGAGAGACATCTAACTGCGCTTAAATGGGTTCTTGCAGCCGCGGCTTACGGTTGGCTGGCGTGGAACTTGTACCACTATGACGACTATGCGTCTCTGCTTGCAGGCTTCATGGATGCGGGGTGGGGCGAGTGGGGGTGTCTTGCTCTGTGCATAGTGCTGATGCCGTTGAATATACACCTTGAGGCGCTGCGCTGGCATACAGTGGTCCGCCCGCTGTCGCCGCTGTCGGTGCGCGAGGCGGAAAGGCAGGTCTATGGCGGCATGCTGGGTGCGTTTCTTACTCCTTACCGCGCCGGAGAACTGCCTGCGCGTGTGTATTTGATGAAGGATAATAAGGTGTGGAAAGAGGCACTGCTTGCAGGCGTAATGGGGGGCGGGGTAATGACTGTGACAATAATTGCACTGGGCGTTGTGCCTGCTGTTTACAGCCTTGTTGTCAGCGAACTGAACGCTCTGTGGGAGCGTGTCGCAATAATAGTCCCCTGTGTGCTTGCAATAGGTGTAGGCGCTTTCTGGTGCTGGCGGAAACGGAGTCTGGAACAAACCTTTTGGGCTGTATTGCCGCGCCTTGCAGGGTGGACTCTGCTGCGCTACTTGTGTTTCTCGGTGCAGATGGCTCTGATGCTGTATTTCTGCGGAGTGCACTTGTCAATGACAAGCCTTTTGACTGCCATCCCTGTTTATTATCTGCTGGTTACACTCACTCCCAATATGCCTATAGCCGATGCGGGCATAAGGGGAAGTTGGGCTGTGTTTGTCTTCAGCCGTTACTCGGAGAACGTGCCGATGATTGCACTGGCGGCTGTGCTGCTCTGGTTGGTGAATACGGTGGTTCCTGTTTTCATCGGGCTGTGCCTCCGCAGCGATAGCGGCGGATACAGGCAAGGTGATGGGTGTATTGACCGTCGGGATGTTGAAAATCCCTGATTTCAACGGAAAAAATACCGTTGCTGTCAATCCTTTCCACCTTCACTCTGCCGGAGCAGTGCACCACTCTTTCTCTGTCAAGAAGAATACCTACATGCGAGATGTTGGTCTGTTCCGGATTGACATCTGCATGGTTGAAAAAGACGAGGTCGCCTGCCTGTGCTGCGTGCAATGACGGCACTTCTTCTCCCTCTCGCGCCTGCTGTGATGCATTGCGCGGCAAAGTGATTCCGAACAGGGACATAACAACCTGCGAGAAGCCTGAACAATCCATGCCGAGAGCATTCTTGCCGCCCCACAAATAGGGAGTGTTTAGAAAGAAACGCACAGCGGTCATCAATTCTTCAGAACTCATGTCAAGAGTCGTAACAGCCACTGCCTGCGGGTCAATCCTGAATGTGACACCGAGCATGGAGAAAGCACCGTTGTTGTAATTGGGCAGCCTTGTGCCGGCAGTGAGCGGCAGAGTCTGGCCATTGTTGCCGCTGACGGCGTAAGTCATAGGCAGACGCACACAAGCGGCACCTGCCAAAGAGTGTTCAAGTGCATTGTACTCGTCTTCGGAGAGTGTGGAAACCATCTTTGAATCCACCCAGCCTTGCTGACCGTCAAGATGCAATTTTACTTGTTTCCATCGGCACTTTTCGCTAATGATGTCGCACGTCTCTGCGAAGAGCATCTGCGTAAGTTGCTCGGCATCTTCCGCAGGATGGCTTCGTAGCGGAACTATGCTGTGGAGTGCAACGGCTCTTACCATACTTCTCTTGTGTTGTGGTCTGATTTGCGCGGATAGTCTAATGTGTAATGCAGTCCGCGGCTCTCCTTGCGCTCACGCGCCTGCCGTGTGATGAGATAGCCGACGTTTATCATGTTGCGCAGTTCGCAGATGTCGCGTGTCGGACGCACCCGCTTGAAGAGGTCTTCGGTCTCTTCGTAGAGGAGGTCAAGCCGCTCCCAAGCCCGTCGGAGGCGCAAGTCGCTGCGTACTATGCCAACATAAGTGGACATAATCTGTCCGACTTCGCGCATGTCCTGGGAGATAAGCACTTTCTCCTCGTTGGTCATCGTCCCCTCGTCGTTCCACTCCGGGATTCTGTCGTTGAAACCGTAGTTTTCTATAACATGTGTCACATGGCGGGCAGCGGCATCCGCATAAACAACAGCTTCTATCAGCGAGTTGCTTGCAAGCCTGTTTCCGCCGTGCAGCCCCGTGCAACTGCACTCGCCGACGGCATAAAGGCGGTGGATAGAGCTTTCGCCGTCAAGATTGACTTTTATGCCTCCGCACATGTAGTGTGCACATGGGGCAACGGGGATGTAATCTTTGGTTATGTCGATGCCGATACTGAGACATTTTTGGTATATATTGGGGAAATGTTGCTTGGTTTCATCGGCATTTTTGTGCGTAACATCGAGGCAGACATGGTCGAGCCCGTGTATTTTCATCTCATTGTCAATGGCTCTTGCTACTATGTCGCGTGGGGCAAGGCTCAACCGCGGGTCGTACTTCTGCATGAACTCCTCCCCGTCAGGCAAGCGGAGAATGCCGCCGTATCCGCGCATAGCCTCTGTTATGAGGTAGGCGGGATGTGTTTCCCCGGGGTGGAAAAGTGCGGTGGGGTGGAACTGCACGAACTCCATGTCCTTGATAACGCCGCGTGCACGGTGAACCATGGCAATGCCGTCGCCTGTTGCAATATCCGGATTGGTGGTCGTGGCGTAAATGGCACCTGTGCCTCCGGTAGCCATAAGGGTGACGCGACTGAGGAATGTGTCCACTTTCCTGGTCTGCGGGTTGAGGATATAGGCTCCGTAGCACTCAATGTCCGGAGTGTGGTGGGTGACGCGCATGCCGAGATGGTGCTGCGTTATGATTTCTACAGCGAAATGGTTTTCAAGTACACTGATAAAGGGATCATGCCTTACTGCCTCCATCAATCCGCGTTGTATCTCCGCACCCGTGTCGTCTGCATGGTGTAGAATACGGAACTCGGAGTGCCCTCCTTCGCGGTGAAGGTCGTAGTTGCCATCTGCATCTTTGTCGAAGTTCACTCCCCAGTTGATAAGTTCTTCTATCTGCTTGGGTGCGTTCCTTACAACCTGTTCCACGGCAGCGGGGTCACTGAGCCAGTCACCTGCAACCATGGTGTCGTGGATGTGCTTGCTGAAGTCGTCCTTCAGGAGGTTGGTCACACTGGCAATGCCTCCTTGCGCCTTGGTGGTGTTAGCCTCGTCGAGCGTGGTCTTGCAGCAGAGGGCAATGCGGTATTTTCTGGTCCGCGCCATTTTAAGAGCGAAACTCATACCGGCCACTCCGCCGCCTATTATCAGAATGTCATAATGCTGAACCATAGCACTTTGATTTGTGTCTAACAATAAAAAAGTAATCCTTTGAGTGTCCTACACGTCTAATTTTCTGCAAAAGTACACACAAAAAATAACATGTGCAAATTTTGTATGAAAAAAAGAGTAAAAGAAGTGTAACTGAACGAAAAATTCTGCTTTGTATTTCGTAATTCGGTTATTTGTATTACTTTTGCACAGTCCGAGGAATGGGCCTCCGCTGTGCCCGTTTCTGTGAATAAGGTCGGGAAGGAAAAAGAGATTTTTTTGGAAAAAATCGCGCGCGCACTTGCGTATGTTAAAATAAAGTATTATCTTTGCAGGCTTGAATGTTTTGCGCATCTGCTCAAGTATGATGGCAAGCACAAATATCAACCAAGACAGCAAAAACTTACGATTATGGACAGCAAGAATTATTGTGTAATAATGGCGGGCGGAATAGGAAGCCGCTTTTGGCCTTTCAGCCGTAACAATATGCCGAAGCAGTTTCTTGATTTCTTCGGCACTGGCAGGTCTCTCATACAAATGACCGTGGACAGGTTCCGCCCTCTGGTTCCTGTGGAGAATATACTTATAGTTACCAATGTGCTGTACAAGGACTTGATCCTTAAGCAGATTCCTGACCTGCAGCCTGCACAGGTGCTTTGCGAACCTGCGCGGCGTAACACTGCTCCGTGTATAGCTTATGCCGTCGCGCGCATTAAGCAGATGGTCCGCGAAAGAACCGGACTGGCTGGCCTTGACGCAGATGACGACCGCCTCAATGCTAACATCGTAGTCGCTCCTTCCGACCATCTTATTATGCAGGAGCAGAAGTTTGTTGATGTTATCCGTTGCGGGTTGGACTTCGTGTCCGGAAACGACACTCTCCTCACACTCGGTATGAAGCCGACACGCCCTGAAACAGGCTATGGCTATATCCAGAAGGCCGCTCGCCTCGAGTCTGTTACGGACATGTACAGGGTTAAGACTTTCACTGAGAAGCCCAATATCGACCTGGCAAAAGTCTTCCTCGAAAGCGGAGAGTTCTTGTGGAACTCCGGTATCTTCCTCTGGAACTTGCGTACTATTAGGCGCGAAATGCGCACACACCTGCCCGAGTTGGCAAAAATCTTCAGCGCAGGCGACGGCATCGTAGGCACGGAAAAGGAGGAGGCGTTCATCCGCGAGATGTTCCCCAAGTGCCCGAATATCAGTATTGACTACGGGGTCATGGAGAAGGCGGAGTCTGTACACGTGCTCGAAGCCGACTTCGGCTGGAGCGACCTCGGTACATGGGGCTCCCTCTACGACCTCAGCCCGAAGGACGAACAGCGGAACGCCACACTCAAGTGTGAAGCGATGTATTACGAAAGTGAGGGCAATGTGGTCGCGCTGCAAGAGGGGCATCTCGCCGTCTTGCGCGGACTCAGGGATATGATTGTAGTTGAGTCTGACGGTGTCCTGCTGATTTGCCCGCGGGCGGAAGAACAGCAGATACGTCAGATTGTGATGGACGCGGAGGGACGCTTTGAGGGGCGTTACAACTGACAGACGGGAATCTTGACAATACAACCGATATATGAGTTACTTGAATTTTGACAAGACGTTGCTCGTGAATCTTGAGCGCAGCCTGAGCCGTGAAATGCTCCATACCAACAGGGCGGGGGCGTATATGGCATCTACTCTTGTGGATTGCAACACGCGCAAGTACCATGGCATGCTCGTCCTGCCGTTGCCTGAGGTGGGGCGCTCCAACTACGTGCTTCTTTCTTCGCTCGACGAAACAGTCATTCAGCACGGGGCCGAATTTAACCTCGGCATACACGAGTATGGGGGGAATGTCTTCTCCCCCAACGGTCACAAGTACATTCGCGAGTATGACTGCATCGTCATCTCCAAAACCACCTACCGCGTAGGCGGAGTCATTCTTACCAAGGAGCGCCTTCTTGTCAGCTTCGAGCCGAGGGTGCTTGTCCGCTACACTATGCAGGAGGCGGCTTCTCCTGTCACTCTGCGCCTGCGTCCCTTCCTCGCTTTCCGCGATGTGAATGCCTTGACGCGGGAAAACTCTGCCGCTTCAACGGCTATGGAGGCGGTTGACAACGGTATGCGATGCCGCATGTACCCCGACTTCCCGCCTCTTTACATGCAGTTCTCCAAGAAGGCCGAATATGTGCATAACCCGCAGTGGTACAAGAATATCTCTTACCGCAAGGAACTTGAGCGCGGCTACGAGTGGCAGGAAGACCTCATGGTCCCTGGCTGGTTCGAGGTCACTATGAAGCAGGGCGAGTCGCTTATCTTCGCTGCCGGAGTCACCGAAGTCAATCCGCGCACGCTCCGCACTACATGGGAGAAGGAACTTAAGCGCCGTATCGTGCGTAACGACATGTACTCCTGCCTCAAGAACAGCGCATCCCAGTTCTATAAGCGGGTAGGCGATAAATGCTGGCTGCTGCAGGGCTATCCCTGGTTCAGGGCTACTGCGCGTGACGAGTTCTTCTCGCTTTGCGATTGCACACTCGGCATCGGGCGTCCCGAATACTGGGAGGCCATAATGGACAAGACCGCCGTCGGGGAAGTGCAGGCGTTCATCAACGGCAACTACGGCGACATCGTCCTCGAAGGCATGGACGAGCCGGACGCATTGCTGTGGTTCGTCCGCGCTGTGCAGGAATATGCCTCTTGGAAAGGCAGTGCAGAGGCTGCGGCTAAATACGGCGACCTGCTCTATGAAACTGTCAATTTCATGCGCCGGCAGCGCCATCCGCGTCTCTTTGTCCACCAGAACGGACTCGTCTGGGTGGACGGCAAGGACCGGCCCGCTACCTGGATGAACGCTGTCGAAGACGGCCGCCCTGTCACGCCAAGAACCGGATATGTCGTCGAGATTAACGCTCTTTGGTACAATGCCCTCCTCTTTGCCGCCGAACTCAAGCGCGTGCAGGGGGACGAACATGTGGCCGACCTGCTGGAGTATCAGGCGGAGATTACGCGCGACAGCTTCGTCCGCACATTCTGGAATGGCGTTTACCTTGACGATTATGTCGATGGCGAACTGCACAACAAAGAGGTGCGTCCCAACCAGATATGGGCTGTCTCGCTTCCTTATTCCCCTCTTGACAGGAAGCAGCAGAAAGCGGTGGTGGATATCTGCACCAAAGAACTTTATACCCCCAAAGGTCTGCGCACTCTTTCGCCAAAGAGCGGCAGCTACCGCCCGCAGTACACCGGCGGACAGCAGGAGCGTGACCGCAACTTCCACAACGGACCTGTCTGCCCGCTGAGCATAGCTGCCTACGGCAGGGCATACCTGCGCGTCTATCAGCGCAGCGGCGAAAGTTTCATACGCCGCCTCCTTGTCGGCTACGAAGCGGAGATGAGCGAACTTTGTATCGGCACGCTCAACGAACTTTACGACGGCAACCCGCCTTTCAAGGGGCACGGAGGTATGGCTTATGCGCCAAGCGTGAGCGGAGTGATAGGTGTTTACAACACACTCAAAGATTTTGAACAACCTTCATAATATAAGACGAGAGCCATGAGAGCATTGATGTTCGGTTGGGAGTTTCCTCCTCATATCCTCGGCGGATTGGGAACGGCGAGTTACGGTCTTACACGCGGCATGGCGGAGCAGCCCGACATGCAGATAACCTTTGTGCTGCCGCGTCCGTGGGGCGACGAAGATCAGTCCTTCCTGCGTATTGTAGGTGCCAACAGCGTGCCTGTGCCTGGCCGCGGCTGCATCGAGTTCTCGGGCAGGTATCCCGACAACCTGCTTGAGGAAATAGGCAACTACGAGGCTGTCGCCGCCGAACTGGCGCGCAGAGAGGATTTTGATATCATACACAGCCACGATTGGCTTACCTATCCTGCTGGCGCAACGGCGAAAAGGCTGAGCGGAAAGCCGCTTGTCATACACGTGCATGCCACCGACTTCGACCGCTCCAGAGGCAATGTCAATCCCACTGTCTATGCCATAGAACGCCGTGGCATGGACGAGGCTGACCATATAATGTGCGTCAGCAATCTCACAAGGCAGACGGTCATCGACAAATACGGGCAGAATCCCATGAAAGTGACTACTGTCCACAACGCCGTTGAGCCGCTTGCCGATGCCGATTCTTTTGTCAAGCATCCGCGCAAGGACAAACTTGTCACTTTCTTGGGCCGCATTACCATGCAGAAGGGGCCGGAGTACTTCGTCGAAGCGGCGGCGCTGGTGCTGCGCAGAACTAAGGGCGTGAGGTTCGTCATGGCAGGTAGCGGCGACAAGATGGCAGAGATGGTTGACCTTGTCGCACGCCGTGGTATTGCCGACCGCTTCCACTTCCCTGGCTTCATGCGGGGCAGACAGGTGCAGGAGCTTCTCGCTGACTCTGACGTATATATAATGCCCTCTGTCAGTGAGCCTTTCGGCATCTCCCCGCTCGAAGCTATGCAGGTGGGCTGTCCCACTATCATATCCAACCAGTCCGGCTGTGCCGAGATTCTGCAGCACGCAGTCAAAACCGACTATTGGGACATCGAGGCTATGGCGGATGCCATTTATGCCATTGTCAAATATCCTGCCCTCTATCGCTCTCTTAGTGTGCTGGGCAAAGAGGAGGTGAACAACATACGCTGGTACGATGCTGGCCTCAAGGTCCGTGCCGTGTATGACAAAGTATTGAACAACAGATAAAAAAGACAGATATGAAGAACCTTTGTTTTTGCTTTCAGATGCACGTGCCTTCGCGCTTGAGGCGCTACCGCTTCACCGAGATTGGCACCGACCACTACTACTACGACGATTTGCAGACCGAGGAACTGGTTATGTGGATGGTCAACACCTCATGGCTCCCTTTGTGCCGCACTATAGCTGAAATGATAAGGCTGAGCAAGAAACGCTTCCGTTGCGGACTGGCTGTCACTGGCACCACGCTCGAGTTGCTTGAGCAGTACGTACCCGAGATGATAGACCTGCTCAAGCAGTTGGCGGAGAGCGGCTGTGTCGAGATGGTCGCAACGCCCTATGCCTACAGTCTTGCGGCCGAATACGACGCTGAGGAGTTTGCCTTGCAACTGCAGATGCACCGCAACAAGGTCGCCGAAATGTTCGGTGTCTCCTCGTCCGTTCTCTGGAACACCGAGCTCCTCTACTCCGACGAGATTGCCGCTCTGGCTTATAAGCTCGGCTACAAAACCGTTATGACCGAAGGCGCTAAGCATGTCCTTTCCTGGAAGTCGCCCGACAAGGTGTATTACTCCTCCGTCGGCGCAAAGCAGAAAGTGCTGCTGCGCAATATGGCTCTGTCCGACAGCCTTTCCTTCCGCTTCTCTGACCCCTCCTGGAGCGACTATCCCATGGACGCGGGCAAGTTCATTGGCATGCTGTGCGACGGCAAGGACTCAGACGGAGTCGTCAACCTCTGGATGGGGGCCGAGGCTTTCGGCATAATGCAGAACGCCGCTACAGGTATCTTCGACTTCCTGAAGGCGCTGCCTTATTTCGCTTTGGAGCGCAATATGCGCTTCCTCACTCCCTCCGAGGCTGCCAAAGCTGCGGCTGAAGAAACGGTCAGCGTCCATTATCCCATGTCATGGGCGGGCGAAGGCAAAGACCTCAGCGTCTTCAACGGCAACGACCTCCAGCAGGAAGCACTGAAGAAACTCTACGCTGTCGTCGAGCGTGTGCATCTCTGCAGCGACAAACAGCTTAAGGAGAACTGGCTGCAACTGCAGGATATCAACCACCTGCACTATATGAACCATGTCGAGCGCGGACGTAGCAACTACGACTCGGCATACGAGGCCTTCATCAACTACATGAACGTCCTTTCCGACTTCCTGCAGCTTGTGGACGAGCAGTATCCCACCACCGTGGAGAACGAGGAACTGAACAGCCTGCTCAAGACTATCGCCAACCAGGAAAAGGAACTTGCGGCGCTGAAGCAGCAACTCAAAGACTTGAAGCGTAAGAAACAGAAGTGAACCCGAAGAAGTCATATCTGCTGCTTTTTCTTCTTTGCCTGTGCTGCCTTGGGCAGCTTCAGGCAAAGAAGAAACTCCCCAAAACAGTCATACGGGCATGGACTCTGCCTGCGCCTGTGGCGTTGGCGGACACGCAGCAGGTTGACACTTCCCACTACAACTTCCCAATGAAGAACGTGGTGTACGATTATTCCAAGTGGAACCACTACAACGGCAACCTTGTCTCGCCGTTGCAGCCCGTGGTCTATTTCGGCAGAACACGCAAAACCGATTGCATGTTCGCCACTGCCTACGATGTCTATACCATCACGCCGCAGGATGTCCGCTTCTACAACACCACAACCCCGTATTCAACCATCTCTTACAAAAAGGGCTTCACCACCAACCACGCGGACAACGACCTCGACTTCAAGTTCACCGGCAACCTCAACGCACGCACCAACCTCGGTGCTACCATCAACTATCTTAACGCCGTCGGACACTACAAAAACCAGGCGGGAAAGACTGTCAGTGGCTCCATCTTCGGCTCCTACAACGGCAGGAACTATTCTTTACAGGCGGCGTTTACCTTCAACACGCTCTCTAATTTCGAGAACGGGGGACTGCGCAACGCGGCCGACTTGCAGAACAAAAGCCTCAGTGCAGAGGACATTGCCGTCAATATGGAAGCCATGTCGGGCTTCCGTTACTTGTCCGGCTATCTCAACCACTATTACAGCATCTGTGTCGATAAGGCTGACACCGTCCGCTATACTGTGGTCGGAAAAGAAGGCAAGGAGGAAGTTAGGTCCGACTCGCTGCGCTTCACCGCTGTGCCCATACTCACTTTCCGCCACGTCTTCGAAGCCACTGACGCTACGCGACGCTACATAGAGAAAACGGCAAAGCAGACCTTGTACACCGATTGCTTCATCAACCCCAAGACGACCAACGACACCACCGGCACCACCACCATCAGCAACACTCTCTCCGCCACTTTCGAAGAAGGCTACAACAAGAAGATGCGCTTCGGCGTTACTGCCTTTGCCATCAACGAGTTCCAGAGGCATACATGCAGCCGCCTCCCCGATTGGCCTATTGGCGATGTCGCTCCCTTTGCCGGCGACATTGGCTTCTCGGGCGGAAGCGTGCAGGTGCTCGACTCCGTGCTCAGTTCCTACAAGTGGTCCAACAACACTTTTGTCGGCGGTGCCATCTACAAGCAGACCGGACGCTTTGTCAGGTACATGGTTAATGGCGAAGTCTGTGTGGCTGGACGCAAACTGGGCGAGTTCCATATCAACGGCAAAGTCGGGGCGGGCTTCCGTGCCGGCAGCGACAGTCTTATGATTGACGGTGCCGTCAGTTTCCGCAACGAAACGCCCGACCGCTTCCTGCAGCACTTCGTCAGCAACCACTATTGCTGGGACAACAACTTCAGCAAGCCTTACCGCTTCCGCGTTATGGGCGGCGTGTCCTATCCCAACAAGTGGATTAAGCCCTCCCTCAAAGTGAACTACGAGACCGTCACGCGTCTTATCTATTTCGAGGGCATGAGCGCCCCCAAGCAGGCATCTGGCACTATCAGCGTCCTCGGCGGGGAGCTGCAGGCCGATCTCACTACGCCCTGGTTCAACCTTGAGAACCGTGTGGCGGTGCAGTACTCGTCCTCCTATCTTATTGCCGTCCCCGCTGTCTGTCTTTACCATAACCTTTACTACCACGGCACATGGTTCCGTGCGTTGGATGCGCAGATCGGAGCCGATGTCACCTACAACACTGCCTATTACGCACCGGTGCTTAACCCTGCTATAGGGCAGTTCTGCGCCCAGAACGAGGTCAGGGTGGGCAATTACCCGATCATCAGCCTTTATGCCAATTTCTATGTCCGTCTGTTGCACTTGCGCGTCTTCCTGCATTACAAACACCTCAACTCCTCGTTTATGAGCGTACTTATTATTCTATGCCTTCATACCCTGTCAATCCCGGAGTCTTCAGCGCCGGATTGGCTTTCCATTTCTATAAATAACTTATGACATACTCCGAACATCTTAATACCATACTTCATTTCGCGCGCCAGGAGGCGCAGCGTCTGGGTAACACTAAGGTCGAGCCTGAGCACCTGATGCTGGGCATTATCCGTCTGGGCGACGGTCTGGCGTACAGCCTGCTCCTCAGGTCGGGGGTGGATCCGTCGCGGTTCAAAGAAGCTCTCGACGGCAGGATGCGTGCCGATGTCCCTGCTCCAGTGCCGGAGAACACTGACGGACCGGTTTTCTCGCGCACCACTGAGCGTATCCTGCGCCTTACCTCCATCGAGGCGGGCTACTACAATGCCGACACTCTCGGCTCCGAGCACCTGCTGCTCTCCGTCCTCCGCGAAAGACTCAACTTCCCCGCTATGTGGCTCGAGGCGGAATACAGCGTCACCTACGAGTCTGTCGAGAAACTGCACCCCAAGCCACACGAGCAGGTCAATGATGTCGCAGGCGCTCTCGCGGCGGGAGAAAAACTGCTGGGCATCATTTTCCGCACCGAAATTCCGAAACAGCAGGAGCAGAAGACCGAGGTCGAAGAGCCGCAGGACTCTGTCCTCCTTGAGTTCGGCACCGACCTCACGCAGTTGGCCGCCGAGCACCGGCTCGACAAACTTGTCGGACGCACTTCTGAAATTGAGCGCATCGTGCACATACTCATGCGCAGAAAAAAGAACAACCCTGTGCTGGTCGGCGAGGCGGGGGTCGGCAAAACCGCTATTGTCGAAGGCCTCGCGCAAGGCATCGTCAATGGCTCTCTGCCTATGCTCAAAGGCAAGCGCATCATCAATATCAACATGGCCAATCTTGTCGCCGGTACAAGCTATCGCGGGCAGTTCGAGGAGCGGATGGAAGACCTTGTGGACGAGTTGCGCGAGCATCCCGAAATCATTCTCTTCATTGACGAAATACACACCATCATCGGAGCCGGAAACCTCAAAGGCGGCCTTGATGCCTCCAACATACTCAAGCCTGCCCTCGCACGGGGGGAGATAAGGTGCATCGGTGCCACTACGGTGGAGGAGTACCGCACTTCCATTGAGCACGATGCAGCTCTTGAACGCCGCTTCCAGAAGGTGGACATTCTGCCTGCCGACAAATACCAGACCTACGCTATCATCATGGCTTCCGCACGCGAAATCTATACGAAGCACCACCATGTCGTCTATACCAACGAGGCCATAGAAGCCTGTCTGGACCTTAGCGAGCGCTACCTCAGCGGGCGCTGCTTCCCCGACAAGGCGCTCGATGTGCTCGACGAGGCGGGCGCGCGCAAATCCGAACTCTGGTACACGCAGCAGAAAGTGGACAAGGTCACTGAAGACGACATTGCGCTCGTCGTCAGCGAAATGTCAGGCATCCCAGTTCAGAGGATGACTATACGCGAGAAAAAACAACTCGCCGACCTCGGTATCTTGCTTAAACGCAAAGTGATAGGCCAGGACGCGGCGGTGGACAAGGTGGCGCATGCCGTCTTCCGCTCAAGGCTCGGCATTGACGACCCCAAACGTCCTGCCGGAGTCTTCTTCTTCCTCGGCCCGACGGGGGTTGGCAAAACATGGCTCGCACGCTGTCTTGCACAGCAAATCTTCGGCACCGAAGACGCACTCATACGCTTCGACATGTCCGAGTATATGGAGCCGTATGCCGTCTCAACGCTGGTCGGGGCTCCTCCGGGCTATGTCGGATACGACGAAGGGGGGAAACTAACCAAAGCCGTGCACCAGCGCCCGTATTCGGTCCTCCTCTTCGACGAGATAGAGAAAGCCCACCACGACATCTTCAACCTCATGCTGCAGCTCATGGACGACGGCCGCCTCACCGACAGGCAGGGGCGCACTGTCGATTTCCGTAACACTTTCATCATCTTCACTTCCAATGCCGGAACAAGACAGTTGCGCGACTTCGGCAGCGGCATCGGCTTCGGCGACAGCACCATGACGCGGCAGCAGACCGAGCAGACTCTCCTCAAAGCCCTCAACCGCACCTTCCCGCCCGAGTTCGTCAACCGCCTCGACGAAGTGGTCTTCTTCCACCCGCTCGACAGGAAAGTGGTCAGAAAAATACTGGACAACGAACTGAAAACGCTGACCGACAGACTCCTGCAGAAAGGCTACAAGCTCGTCGTCACACCCAAAGCAAAGCGGGACATACTTGCTCAGGCCTTCGACCCGCTTAACGGAGCCCGCCCTGTCAAACGTGCGCTCCGGAGGTTGGTCGAAGAACCGGCTGCAGAGCAGATGCTCCGCCACACCAATAGAAAAACAATAACAATCGACAACATAATTAAATAATAACCTTATAAAAACAAAAACTATGGCTATTCAAGTTACTGATGCCAATTTCCGCTCGCTGTTGGCGGAGGGCAAACCTATGCTGGTTGATTTCTGGGCTCCCTGGTGCGGCCCCTGTAAAATGATGTCCCCCATTGTGGACGAAATAGCTGCCGAGTACGAAGGAAAGGCCCTCGTCGGAAAACTCAATGTGGACGAAAACCCCGAGACTTGCGAACAATTCGGAATCATGAGTATCCCCACTATGCTCTTCTTCCGCAACGGCGAACTGGCCGACCGCCATGTCGGAGCTTGCCGGAAAGCCGAACTGCAGCAGAAAGTGGAGGCACTGCTCTAAAACCAACTGACATTTATGCAGAATATCCGTAATATTGCTATTATCGCCCATGTGGACCACGGAAAAACAACTCTGGTGGACAAAATGCTCTACACCGCCAAAGTAGTCAAAGAGGCGCATGGGGATTTCCAGGAACAGAAAGAACTTATCCTCGACAACAACGAACTCGAGCGTGAGCGCGGCATCACCATACTCGCAAAGAACGTTGCCATCGAGTACAAAGGAGTAAAAATCAATATTATCGACACCCCGGGGCACGCCGACTTCGGAGGCGAGGTCGAGCGGGTCCTCAACATGGCCGACGGAGTGCTGCTCCTTGTGGACGCTTTCGAGGGGCCTATGCCGCAGACGCGCTTCGTCCTACAGAAAGCCTTGCAGATGAACCTCAAACCCATTGTCGTTATTAACAAGGTCGATAAGCTCAACTGCCGCCCTGATGAGGTGCAGGAGGCCGTCTTCGACCTCATGGTCAACCTCGACGCTACCGACGACCAGCTCGACTTCCAGACCATCTACGGCTCTGCCAAAAACGGATGGATGTCCGACGATTGGCGCCACCCTACCGACAACCTCACAGCCCTCATGGATGCCATCATCAAGTACATCCCCGAGCCGCAGGTCCTCGAAGGCACGCCCCAGATGCTCGTCACATCGCTCGACTACAACCCGTACGTCGGGCGTATAGCGGTCGGAAGAGTCCACCGCGGAACGTTCACCGACGGACAACCCGTCATGCTCGCCAAGAAAGACGGCACCATGATCCGCACTAAAATCAAGGAACTCCATACCTTCGCCGGTATGGGACACCAGAAAACCGACTCCGTCAGCAGTGGCGACATCTGCGCCATGATTGGCATCGACGGATTCGAAATCGGTGACACCGTCTGCGACATCAACGCCCCCGAAGCGCTCAAACCTATTGCCATCGACGAGCCGACCATGTCTATGGTCTTCACCATCAACGACAGCCCCTTCTTCGGGCAGGAGGGCAAGTTCGTCACATCGCGCCATATACACGAGCGCCTCCAGAAAGAGCTCGAGAAGAACCTCGCGCTCCGCGTCGAGAAGAACCCCACGGAGGACGTATGGCACGTCTATGGGCGCGGCGTACTCCACCTCAGTGTCCTCATCGAGACTATGCGGCGCGAAGGCTACGAACTACAGGTCGGACAGCCGCAGGTCATCATCAAGGAGATTGACGGGGTCAAGTGCGAACCTGTCGAGCAGCTCACCGTCAATACACCCGATGAGTGCAGCGGCAAAATCATCGAGTATGTCAGCACACACAAAGGCGAAATGACCAAGATGGAAATGGTCAACGACCGCGTACAGCTCGAGTTCGTCATTCCTTCGCGCGGTATAATAGGTATGCGCACATACGTGATGAACGTCAGTGCCGGAGAGGCCATCATGGCGCACCGCTTCCTCGAGTTCCAGCCATACAAAGGCGAAATCGCCAAGCGCATCAACGGAAGCCTTATCGCCATGGAGACAGGCACTGCCTATGCCTATGCGCTCGACAAACTGCAGGACCGCGGACGATTCTTCATCTATCCCCAGGAGGAAGTCTATGCCGGACAGGTCGTCGGCGAGAATTCTAAGGAGGGAGACATTGTCATCAACGTCACCAAGTCCAAGAAACTCACCAACATGCGGAGCAAGTCGGCGGACGACAAGGCTACACTCCCCCCGCCCGTCATCTTCTCTCTCGAAGAGGCTCTCGAGTACATCAAAGAGGACGAGTATGTGGAAGTAACGCCCACCAAGATGCGTATCCGCAAAATCATCCTCGACGAACTTGAGCGCAAGCGCTCCGCACGCTGACACGCAGTCCCACACGACGGATACATTGCACGATACCCTGCTGAAGACTTGTTTGCTTCATGCAGGGTGTCTGCTTTTGCCCCCTGGACCCGTAGCTACCCGTAGCTACTCTTGAGCTACTCTTGAGCTACCCTTGAGCTACCCTTAGGCTACCCTTGCACTACTTTCGGGTGTCCTCTGTGGAATGCTCTTTTGATAGATGCCTAACGGAGTGTCAGGTCTTTTAGTTTGATGTTGGGGTGTCTGTACTGGCGCTCTTTGACGGTTGCCTTGCCCCCTGCCTCTATCGCTTGGTGCGGGCAGGCATGGAGGCATGCCAGGCACGCTGTGCAGTGCGGACCTATCCCCGCCTTCTCGTCCACCCCTATGTTGCGCATAGGGCATACGCGCGCGCAGATTCCGCAGCCTGTACACTTTTTTTCGTTCACCGCGGGCCGGAAGGTGCGTATCATCCACGCCTGCATGCGCTCGGTCCCCATAACCCACGCAAGAGGGCTGAACCACGCGAAATGATGCGCGTGCCGCTCCGCCTGCACATCCGCTGTTATGGTCTTCAGGCGCTTGGCGAAGCGGGCGAATTTCCATACTTGGTCATTGGGGTTGCGCCCGAAGACTATGGCGCTGTTGTCCGGCACGCGGATCTTGTGGCTGTAGCTTGTCTCTATACCCTTTTCGCGGAGCATGCGGCGGACTGTCCAGATGGAGTTCCCCGCCTGTGCGCCGCATGGAATAACGATGAACACATATGCTTGCTTGTCAAGCTTGAGCCTGGGCACAAGGTTGCGCACGGCAGGAGGTGCGTTGAAGTCGTATGACGGATAGACGAGCCCTATCCGTCTCTCGCCCGTAAGGTCTTTCCGCACTGCCTCTGTCAGCGGCATTACGCGCTCGCCAGTGGCGGAAGCTATCTGTTGTGCTATGGCAAGGCTGTTGCCTGTCCCGGAGAAGTAGATAATCATGTCTTCTTATGCTTTAATGTACAAAGGCTTTTCTTTCCAGTAGCGGCAGCGTTGTCCTGCGCTCATTGGCGGGGGGAGTAGAAGTACTCCTGCACCCACCGCGGCAGTTTGCTTGGGCGCTCTTGGCGGCTCTCCTGCGGCAGTTCGCCCAAAGCGCGCCGTACACGCTCTCTCCCCGCACCCAGACGCACTCCTACGCTGGCCTGAACCTTCCAGTCCCAGTTGCTCAAGGACACGATATTCTTGTTTACTGTAGGCTTTGAGCGGAAGCGTATGTTCTCGGCTGTCGCCCACACCGACAGGTGCACCCACTTGTTTATTTCCCAGCTCACAGCCGCGCGCATGTTCCCTGTTACGTGCACCGGAAACGACGGCTCGAGGTTGTGCATCGGGTTCGCTGGAAGGCCGTCGGCTATGGAGTCGGGCAGGTAGAAAGATACCAGATTGATGGAGTAGGTCACAAGCAGCGCTGCTGCAGAGGCGTGGAGCAGTACTTTGCCGTTGTTAGGAGTGTAGTTGATGCCGTAGCCTATGCCTGCCGCTATCTGCCGTGTGCGCACGGCGGTGAGGTTCGACATCAGCGTGGGCAGCAGGGGGCGCTGTGCCTGCGGGATGATTGTCGTGTCGTTCAGGCTTACCTGGCTGGACATGTACGACAGAAAAAGCAGAGGCGAGCCTGCCGTCCGCCGCTGTATGTACGACTGCTTCACGGCCGCCTGGTGCGAGTAACGGACGTAGTTCAGGGCGTACCACAGGTTCAGACTGGCATTGGTAATCACCACATCGGTCTTCCCCATGTCCCACAACTTCTTCTTGTTGAGCAGGAAATCGGTTGTTATATTGGTGCTTGTCTGTATCGAAAAGTCAATGCCGAGCGACTTGCTGCCAAGCGAAAAACTGAGCCGCTGCGCGTAGGCATGAAGCGCGTCCCACGAGTACCCGAACCCGAACCCGCGATAGCCGGCATAGAAACCCAAATCAACGCTCGGGGTGGTCCTGTTCTGCAGGGTGAGTATGGTGTTCCCTGTTTCGGTGTTGTAGCCGGTAACCCCGGGTTGGGCGTTGAGGATGGCTTTCCCTGTCTCGTTGCCGGGGATTGTGGAGGTGAGGGCTGACTGTACCCCCACCATCGCATTGGTGTACGCTATCCGCCAGCTGTGCTCCGGCAGGGCGATGTAGGCGGTGTCTATATTCTGGCTCTGGTAGCAGTCGATGCGGTCGCCTATGCGATAGAAGAACAGCAACCCCTTGCCGGGCTGTTTGTCCTGTGCCGCTGCAGTGCCGTCCCATAGCAGAAGCAACTGCAGCAACAGTAGTATATGCCAATATCCCTGCCTCATCGTTTCTCAGTCTTCCCTTCGTTGTAGTGTCCTCTTCCCTTCGTTGTAGTGTATTCTTCCCCTCTTCGTTGCGTTGTCTCCCCTTCATTGTTGTGTATCTGTGGCGGCGTGGAGGTCAAAGCGGGCTGCAAAGTTACTGCTTTTTTGTGGAATACACAACATTGACTCTGTTTTTTCGCAAAAGCACCCTTGCCGTGAAGCAGCCTTTTGTTATACCGGAGGTGACTCTTGCTATGCCGGGGTTGCAAAAAAGAAAAAGTTGCCGGAATATTTGCGGGAAAATAACGCAAGGTCTGCAAAGTTGCAGCAATAATGGCAACCGCAGGTTGCAATAAAGAAAAAAAACGGGAAATGTTTGGAATTTTAAGTTTTTTATATTATCTTTGTAGGCTTTTTGGGGGCGCGCGTGCAAAGGGGTGCGTCGGGGCGAGCTGACATGGAACGGGAGGTAAGTTTCACGGGGTAGGGGTTCCAGCATAGTGGTGGTTGACAGATAGCAGATAGATAGCGGGTGGATAGCGGGTGGATAGCAGGTAAATAGCGGGTAAGTAGAGGGTAAGTAGCGGATAGATAGATGGCGGTTGTGTGTGATAGTGTATGGGATGTTATGGGGAGTTGGGGGTGGCGTGATAGTGTGTGGAAAGTTAAGGAACATGTGATGGTGGTGTGGGGGGAGTGCAATGGTGTGCAATGGTACTGTGAGGGTACTGTGAGGGTAGGAGTGAGAGTAGAGAGTGATGATAGAGAGTGAGAGTGGCGCGAGAGAGTAGAGGGTGGGGGTGGCGTGAGAGTGGCGCGAGAGTGGCTGGATGTGGACGGGGCAGAAACACAAAAATAACAAAAAAACAAATACAAGCACAAAACATAAAAATAATACAAACACAAATACAAAAAAACAACAAGACTATGACTATTACATTTCAGATTAACTACCGCACGGAGTACGGACAGACATTGTGCGTGGTAGAGACGGGTGAGAGCATTTCGGGTTGGACAGAGCAACATCCGCTGCAACTGCAGTGCCAGGGCACGGACTTCTGGACCGCCACTGTACAGGTTAGCGATTTTCTGACAGAGTTGGAATACAAGTACGCCATCCGCGTCGATGGCGGCTACATTTACGAGGCGGGCGACGCGCGACGCATAACCCTCAGGCACGAGGAGAAAAACCTCACGGTGCGCGACTTCTGGCAGGCGCAGGACGCTGACACCCCCTTCCGCACTACTGCTTTCCGCAAGGCGCTGTTCCGCCGTCAGGAGACGAAGAATGGCGCACGCCGCAAGAAAGAGGGCAACCTGCGTTTCTCTATAGACGTGCCGCAGGTGCTGCCCACGCAGGGCGTGGCCGTGATGGGCAACATCCCGGAGTTGGGCGAATGGAATCCCGCGAAGAAACTGGTGATGAGCGATGCGGACTTCCCCGTATGGCGCGCATCGGCGGAGGTGAAGAAAGAGGGCGTGATAGAGTACAAGTACTGCCTCTACGACCTCGCCACAGGGCAGGTGACCGACATGGAGTGGGGCGAGAACAGGCAGATATGGGGCTGGCAGAAAGGTATGCACCTGCAGCAGAACGACCGCGTCTTCCGCCGCACGAAGCCGCGTTTCCGCGGCGCAGGCGTGGCGGTGCCGGTGTTCTCGCTTCGCACGGAGCAGGACTTCGGCATAGGCGAGTTCCTCGACCTGAAACTGATGGCCGACTGGGCTGCGCGCACAGGGCAGAAGATGATACAGACCCTGCCCATCAACGACACAACCCTCACGCACACCAACACCGACTCCTACCCCTACAATGCAGTGAGCGTCTTCGCCCTGCACCCCATCTACCTGAACATCCCCACCATGGGCAAGCTGACACCGGCGCAGAAGAAGAAATACGAGGCGAAGAAACAGGAGTTCAACGCCAAGGACTTCGCCGACTACCAGACTGTCTATGACGAGAAGATGACGTGGTTCAAGGCTCTGTACAAGCGCGACTTCAAGGCGCTGTCGCAGACGGAGGACTACAAACGCTTCTACGAGCGCAACAGCGAGTGGCTGGAGCCTTATGCCAAGTTCCTTGCAGAGCGCGACGGCGAGCCGCAGGACTTCTACTGCTACCTCCAGTACCACGCCGACAAGCAACTGCAGGAGGCGGTGGACTACGCACACTCGCAGGGCGTGGCCATGAAAGGCGACATACCCATCGGCATCAGTCCCGACTCGGTGGACGCAAAAACCGACCCGCAGCTCTTCCATCTTGACGCAAGCGCAGGCGCACCGCCCGACGACTTCAGCATCAGCGGACAGAACTGGGGATTCCCGACCTACAACTGGGACGTGATGGCGCAGGACGGCTTCCGCTGGTGGCGCCGGCGCTTCACCAAGATGCAGGACTACTTCGACGCTTACCGCATTGACCACATACTCGGCTTCTTCCGGATATGGCAGATGCGCAAAACCGACGTGTGGGGGCTTTGCGGACACTTCTCGCCCGCCATGCCCTACAGCCTGCAAGACCTGTGGAACATGGGAGTGAAGCTCGACGAGGACCGCATGACACGGCCATACATACGCAGCAATTTCCTCGGAGACGTGTTCGGCTACGACACCGAAGAGGCCAAAGAGCGCTTCCTGAACACGAGGGACGGCTACGTGTATTGGTTCAAAGACGAGTTCGACACACAGAAAAAAGTGCAGGAGTGGTTCGAGAGCCGCAACCTCACGGACGACAAGAGCCGCAACCTGATGAACGGCTTGCTCTACCTGCACTGCGAAGTGCTGTTCGTGCGCGACCAGGAGCACCCCGAACTGCTGCACCCGCGCATCTCAATGTACCAGTCACACACGTTCAATGAACTGTACGATGACCAGAGGCAGGTGCTGATGAATATCTACAACGACTACTTCTACCGCCGTCACACACAGTTCTGGCGCGACTCGGCGATGCGCAAACTGCCTACGCTTATCCACTCCACCGGCATGCTCTGCTGCGGCGAGGACCTCGGCATGGTGCCCGCCTGCGTGCCCGACGTGATGCACGAACTGCAGATTCTCTCGCTCGAAATACAGCGCATGCCCAAAGACCCGAACCGCATGTTTGCACACCCTGCCGACGCACCTTACCTGAGCGTCTGCACCACCGGCACGCACGACATGAACCCGCTGCGCGCATGGTGGGAGGAAGACCGTGAGGTGACACAGCGCTTCTACAACGAGCAGATGGGCTGGTGGGGCGAAGCGCCTCGCGAGATGACACCCGAGATAGCCGAAGCCATCATCAACCAGCACGTCTATAGCCCCGCCATGTGGGTCATACTGCCGCTGCAGGACTGGCTCGCCATCGACAGCCGCCTGCGCCGCCCCGATGCACACGCAGAGCGCATCAATGTGCCAGCCAACCCGCGCCACTTCTGGAACTGGCGCATGCACCTGAACATAGAAGACCTGCTGAAAGAAGACGCTTTCAACGACAGAGTCCTCGCGTTCACCAAAGTGAGATAAAAACCGTAAACAGAATACATGAAACGCTTTAACGAATACAAGCAACTCAATCTGCCCGCCATGAGCCGCGAAGTGCTCGCCGAGTGGGACAAGGAAGACCTCTTCCGCCAAAGCATAGAGACCCGCAAAGGGCACCGACCTTTCCTCTTCTTCGAGGGACCGCCGTCCGCCAACGGCATGCCCGGCATACACCACGTGCTGGCACGCACCATAAAGGACACCTTCTGCCGCTTCAAAACCATGCAGGGCTTCGAGGTAAGGCGCAAGGCCGGATGGGACACCCACGGACTGCCCGTGGAACTGGGAGTGGAGAAACTGCTGGGCATCACCAAGGAGGACATCGGCAAGAAAATCTCGGTGGACGAGTACAACGCCGCATGCCGCAGGGAGGTGATGAAGTACACCAAAGAGTGGACCGAACTGACACGTCAGATGGGCTACTGGGTGGACCTCGACAACCCCTACATAACCTACGACAACAAGTACATAGAGACCCTCTGGTACCTGCTCAAGGAACTCTACAAGAAGGGCTATCTCTACAAAGGCTACACCATACAGCCCTATTCGCCGATGGCAGGCACAGGCCTCTCGTCGCACGAGCTGAACCAGCCCGGGTGCTACCGCGATGTGAAGGATACCACCTGCACGGCGCGCTTCAGGTTGGTCGGAGGCGGAAAGCCGGAAACAGAAAGCCTGTTCGGGTACGGGTTGCCCGTATTCGCCATAGCGTGGACAACCACCCCCTGGACGCTGCCGAGCAACACTGCTCTCTGTGTCGGCCCGAAGATTGACTATGTGGCAGTGCGCTGCGAGAATGAGATAGTGCTGTTGGCAGAAGCACGCCTCGCCGCATACGGCAAGGAGCTCGGGGAAACGCCCGACATCATCTGGCGCGGCAAAGGCTCTGACCTTGATGGCATGCGCTACGGGCAGCTCTTCCCCTGGGTCACTCCCGTGGACTACGACAAGGAGACCAACACCATCACCGACCGCTCTGACGACGCTTTCCGCATCATCCTCGGCGACTACGTTACCACCGACGACGGCACAGGCATAGTACATATCGCACCCACCTTCGGCGCGGACGACAAGCGCGTGGCGGACGCTGCGGGCGTGCCTGCACTCTTTATGATAACAAAGACGGGCGAAACACGACCCATGGTGGACTTCACCGGCAAGTACTGGCTGACAGCCGACCTCAATACGGACTTTGCCGGCAAGTATATCAACAGGGAACTTTACGGCCGCTACGAGGGGCAGTTCGTCAAGAACGCCTACGACCGCGAGCACTTCTGGACCGACAACCGCTACAACGAAGCGGAAGCCCTTAAAGCAGAGAACCTCGACATACGCCTCTGCATCGAGATGAAGCAGGACGGACGGTGCTTCCGCGCGGAGAAGCATGTCCACAACTACCCCCACTGCTGGCGCACCGACACGCCTGTCATCTACTATCCGCTCGACTCGTGGTTCATACGCTCAACCAAAGCGCGCGAGCAGATGATTGCCCTCAACAAAACTATCAACTGGCAGCCCGAGAGCACCGGCACCGGGCGCTTCGGCAAATGGCTTGAGAACCTTAACGACTGGAACCTGAGCCGCAGCCGCTACTGGGGCACGCCGCTGCCTATCTGGCGCACCGAGGACGGGCAGGAAGAACTGTGCATAGGCAGTATAGCCGAGCTCTTTGCAGAAATAGACAAGTCCGTCAAGGCAGGTTTCATGAAAGAGAACCCCTGGAAAAACCACGTTGCGGGCGACTACTCGAAAGAGAACTACGACCCCTCCGTGATTGACCTCCACCGTCCATACGTGGACCAGATTGTACTCGTTTCGCCTTCGGGCAAGCCCATGCGCCGCGAACTGGACCTCATTGATGTGTGGTTTGACTCGGGTGCCATGCCTTACGCCCAGAACCACTACCCCTTCGAGAACGCCGACATGCCCCGCACGGCTGACTTCATCAGCGAAGGCGTGGACCAGACACGAGGCTGGTTCTTCACTCTGCATGCCATACACACTATGATAGAAGGGACTGTGGCATACCGCAACGTGATAAGCAACGGACTGGTGCTGGATAAGAACGGAGCCAAGATGTCGAAACGCCTGGGCAACGCCGTGGACCCCTTCGGGGCTATGGACAAGTACGGCGCGGATGCGGTGCGCTGGTACATGCTGACCAACTCCTCGCCGTGGGACAACCTGCGTTTCGACCCCGAAGGCGTGGACGAGATAAGGCGCAAGTTCTTCGGGACGCTGTACAACACCTATGGTTTCTTCGCTCTCTACGCCAATGTGGACGGCTGGGGGGTAACGCCAAATCAGACTGACGAGACAGAATCGGGACAGAATCGGGAGCGGACAAACAGCGGGGAATACGCTGAGATTGACAGGTGGATACTGAGCCGGCTCAACTCCCTCGTCAAAGAAGTCACCGATGCCTACGAAGCCTACGAGCCGACCAAAGCCGGACGCGCCATAAGCGACTTCGTGCAGGACGACCTGAGCAACTGGTATGTCCGCCTTAACCGCAAACGCTTCTGGGGCGGGGAGATGAACGCCGACAAACAGGCTGCCTACCACACTCTGTACACCTGCCTCTGCACGGTTGCACAGCTGATGGCACCTTCCGCACCCTTCTATGCCGACCGCCTCTACCGCGACCTGACCGGCAGAACGGTGCACCTGAGCAACTGGCCCGAGGCGGACAACAACCTCATCGACAGCACACTCGAGAGGCAGATGAGGCTTGCGCAACAGGCAACATCAATGATACTTTCGCTGCGCAAACGTGCCGAGAAGAACGTACGTCAGCCGCTGCAGAAAGCTATAATCCCCGTGCAGGACGAAACCGCAAGGGAGGCACTGCTGCACGTTGCCGACCTCATACGTGCGGAGGTGAACATCAAAGAGCTTGAGGTGGTGCCGGCAGGAGAGTCGCAGATAAGGCTCGTGAAGAAGATACGCCCCAACTTCCGTGTGCTCGGCAAGAAAGCCGGAGCACAGATGAAGGCTCTTGCAGCCGCCATAGGGCAGATGACACAGGACGACATAGCCGCCTTCGAGCAGACAGGCGGCTGCACACTGCTGGGCATCGCTCTGACAACTGAAGACGTGGAGATAGCCACCGAGGATATGCCGGGCTGGCTCGTGATGAACGAAGGGCAGATGACCATAGCGCTTGACATAGAACTGACGCAGGAACTGCGCGAAGAAGGCATTGCCCGCGAACTCATCAACCGCATACAGAACCTGCGCAAGAGCAAGGGACTGGACATAACCGACCGCATCAACATCACCCTTGAACAGCGCGAAGAGGTGGCGCAGACGGTGGAGCACTTCCGCGAATACATATCGTCGCAGGTGCTGGCACTCAGCCTCACCACCGAAGCAGGACTGCAGGCCGACGACACTCTGGATATGGACGGGTACAAACTGAAGATTAACATAACAAAAGCATAAGCACCATGAAAACAATCAGCAGAATCGTATTGATTCTTATTGTGGCACTCGCAGCCTTCACCTCATGCCAGAACAAGGACGTGGAGATAGGCACGCGCGAACAACTCGTAGGACGCTGGCAGAGCCAGAGCGGACAGGACTTCATCGTCTTCACCAACGAAGATGCAGGCGAAGGCTATGCCTGGGGAATGGAGTGGAACGCCGACGAGACGCTGGAGTCGGACCTCGAAGAACTCGACTTCCACGGCAACGGATGGTTCAAGTGGAAAAAGGGCGGCGACTACATCACAGCACGCAACATGATGAGTATCTCCGAGGCTGAAGCCGCAGTTGACTGGAAGCTTTACGAACTCAACGACAGCCGGATGCAACTGGCACAGAAGGCAGGCAAGATTGTCACCTACAACAAAGTGCAGCAATGAAAAAGGCACTGAAAATAACAGGTATCGTCCTCGGCTCGCTGTTAGGGCTGGTGCTTGTGGCAGTGTTCACCGCTTGCTATCTGGTGTTCACACCCAAGCGTCTGACACCTATAGTGAATCAGGTGGCCGACTCGCTGCTGCTGTGTGACCACCGTCTGGACGAGGTGAACCTGACGTTCATCCGCACCTTCCCCGACTTCGGGGTGGAAGTGCGCGGGCTGTATGTCATCAATCCGGTTGAAGGAGCGCAGTCCGACACTGTGCTGGCGGTGCCTGAACTGGTGGCAGGCGTGGACCTGATGAAAGCCATAAAAGGTGACGTGGTGATACACAAGTTCGCCCTGAACGACGTGGAGGCCAACATCTTCATCGGCGCGGACGGCACCACCAACTTCGACGTGCTCAACCTGCCCAAGGACACCACACAGGAAGAGGACACTACTGCTTCGTCATGGCAGCTGAAATCGCTGCACTGGGACGAGGCTCTGACAGTGAATGCCCGCCGCCTCTCTTTCCTTGACCTGAAGGACAGCCTTGAGGCTTCGACGGACAACCTGCAGGTGACTGTAGCGGAGACCGGCAAAGGCGCACGCCTTGACCTTCTGACGCGCAATGTATGTGCCGCTAAGGGTAGCCTAAGGGTAGCTCAAGGGTTGCTGATGACTCTTGCACTGCCTGTGGACGTGGAAGACGATGATTACCGCAAGCTGCGGCTGAACGGCATGAAGGTGTCGGTGAACGAGTTTGAAGCCGGCATAGACGGCACGCTTGCCGTGCCGGAGACATGGACGGGGGGCATATACGACTGCGACCTCAATCTGGCGACCAACGACTGGCGCATATCCTCCGTGCTTGCCCTGCTGCCGGAGCAGTACCGCTCGCTTGTCCCAAAAGAGATAGAGGCTGACGGCGACGTGCGGATAGCAGGACATGTATATGGGCGCTACGACAGCATCAGCATGCCCCTTGCAGACATCAACCTGCAACTCAAGAACGCAGCCGGACACTACGACAAGAAAGTGCTGCCATACGACTTCCAGGCTATAGCTGCCGACATAGACGTGCATGCCGACCTCAACCGCAAGGCAGGGACGACGGCAACCATCAACCGTCTGTACGCCCGCACAGGCGACACCTACGCAACCGTGAAAGGCACGGCTACGGAGATTCTGAAGAACGGCAGCGGCTTCGAACTTGACAACCCGCTCTGCACGGCGGTGGCGGATATACAACTGTCGCTGCCCGATGCCGACCCGTGGCTGCCTCAGGAGGGCGGCACATCGCGGGTGAAAGGGACGATGAAAGGACAGGTGAGCGTGACGACACGCCTGCAGGACGTGCTCAACCGGCGCTACAACCGCGTGGGGCTGGCGGGAAATCTTGACATCAGAGACCTGGACCTTCTGTATGCCGACTCAACGATGGCGCGCTCGGAGCACCTGACCCTTGACTTCACAGCCCCGCGCAAGGCGGTAAAGGACAGAAACACCCTGTCGGCCGACTGCAAGATAGGCATGAGCAACCTCCATGCAGACGTACTGCCCATGCTGCTGAACGCCGACATAAAAGAGGGGACACTGACAGCCGCCGTGGAACTTGACACCAAAGACACGACACGCATACCTACGCTTGAAGCCGACTTTGCAATGAGCCGCCTGAAAGCGGACATGGACACCATTCATGCCGTTGCCGCCAATGTGAAAGGGAAGGCGCAGATAACAGGCAGCCACCGCAACAAGTCGGTGCCGAAAATGCAGGTGCGCTTTGCCTCCGAAACGCTTGACGCGGCAATGGGCGACGGACTGCGCGCACGCACAGGGCACATAGACATAGAGGCTAATGCACTCTACAACAAAAAGGCGGAGAACGTGCTGCTGCAGTGGAACCCGCGCCTGCATTTCGACCTGGAGCAGGGACGCGCCGAGATTGCGGCACTGGGCATGCCTGTCGATATACCGCAGATACGTTTCGACTACTCGAACCGCTGCTGCCAGATTGACACGAGCCGCATAGTGTTAGGCAACTCCGACTTCTCGCTTGCGGGCGAAGTAAACAACGTCGGCCACTGGCTCCGCAAAGAGGCGGACCTGACCGGCAACCTGCGCTTCACCTCCGACCACACCGATGTGAATGAGCTGATGGCGCTTATCAACCGCCTGAACAACGACTCGGTGGCGGAGATGCAAACAGGTGACGGAGAGCAGGCCGAAAAGCCGCTTGCCAAAGCTGACACCATAAGCAAGGAGGAGCAGTCGGAGCCGTTCATGGTGCCTGAGCATGTGGACCTGACACTGCTGACGGTAATCCGCTCGGCTGACGCTTTCGGGCAGCACCTGAAGAACCTCAAAGGGCAGGTTTATGTGCGCGACGGCAAACTCATACTTGAGGAGATGGGCTTCATCTGCGAGGCGGCCAAACTGCAACTGACTGCCATGTACCGCACCCCGCGCCGCAACCACATATACGTGGGGCTGGACTACCACATGGTGGACATCGACCTGCAGCAGCTTATAGCCATGATTCCGCAACTCGACACCCTTGTGCCGATGCTGCGTGAGTTCAGGGGCGGCGCGCAGTTCCACCTTGCGGCGGAGACTTACGTGAACGACAAGTACGACATCAAGCCCTCGACACTGCGCGGAGCGTGCTCCATTGAGGGCAAGAACCTCGTGGTGCTTGACAACGCTACTTTCAGCAAGATATCGAAGATACTGCTGTTCTCGCCCAAGACGCAGAACGTGATAGACACGCTGTCCACACAGATAGTGATGTATAAAGACCAGGTGACTGTATATCCCTTCTGCATAGGCATCGACAACTATCTTGCCGCGTTGGGAGGTAACCACTACCTGGACATGTCTTTTAACTACCATGTGTCGCTGCTCAAACCCTTCTATATAGGTGTGGACGTGGGCGGCACGATTGACGACCTGAAGATACGTCCGGCCAAGTGCCGCTATGCCAAGGACTTCCGTCCGATAATACGCCGCGACACGGAGACGCGCTCGGCGGAGTTG
This sequence comes from Paludibacteraceae bacterium, assembly GCA_017417025.1. GTDB lineage: Bacteria > Bacteroidota > Bacteroidia > Bacteroidales > Paludibacteraceae > Colicola. The sequence goes on from JAFPZY010000017.1 coordinate 80,440, forward strand.
CGCAAAATAGTATCTTCCAGTCTGAAACGTAACCTGCGCATACAGTCGGACCAGGATGCGCCCGGACAAGAGGAGGAGAACAACCCACAACAACAATAAAAAAAGATGAAAAAACTATTTGTATTATCATTAGCAGCTATGGCTCTTTTGTCATGCACGAAGCAGAATTCGTTCTTTACGGAGCAGAACACGCCTTACGGCGTTCCGGCCTTCGACAAGTACCAACTGGGCGACTACATGCCCGCATTTGAGGAAGGCATACGCCGCCAGCAGGCGGAAGTGGACGCTATTGTAAACAACCCCGAGGCTCCTACATTCGAGAACACCGTTGTTGCTCTCGACCGCACCGGCAGTATGCTCGACCTGGTTAGCAGCGCGTTCTTCAACGTGCTTGAGGCTGACGGCAACCCCGAGATGGACGCAATAGCCAACGAAGTGTCGCCCAAACTGAGCGCTCTGAGCGACGGCATAATAATGAACGAAGGTCTTTTTGCCCGCATCAAGGCCGTGTATGACAGCCGCGAGACTCTCGGCCTCACCCCGGAGCAGATGCGCCTGCTGACGGAGACTTACAAGTCATTCGTGCAGAACGGAGCCAACCTGCCCGCAGAGCAGAAGAAGCGTCTGACCGAAATCAACCAGGAGCTGTCGGTGCTGAGCCTGCAGTTCGGCCAGAACGTGGTGGCTGAAACCAACGACTACAAGCTCTTCATCACCGACGAGAGTGAACTTGCCGGTCTGCCCGAGAGCGCCAAAGCAGCTGCCAGAGAGGAGGCGGAAGCAGCCGGCAGACCCGATGCATGGCTCTTCACTCCCAAGCGCACGAGCTTCACGCCGGTGCTGCAGTACTGTGACAACCGCGAGCTGCGCCGAGAACTGCTGACGGCCTACACCACGCGCTGCAACCACGACAACGAGCACGACAACAAAGCCATCATCAACCGCATCATGCACCTCCGCCTGGAGAAAGCGCGCATCTTCGGCTACGACAATCCCGCCGACTATATACTTGCCGACTGTATGGCTCACGACGCAAAGACGGTGGACAGGTTCCTGCAGTCGGTATGGGAGCCGAGCCTTGCCGCCGCGAAGCGCGAAGCCGCTGCTTTGCAGCAGATGCTTGAGCGCGACCTCCCGGGCGAGAAACTGCAGCCGTGGGACTGGTGGTACTACGCCGAGAAGCTCCGCCGCGAGAAATACGCTTTGGACGAAGAGGAGATAAAGCCCTACTTCGAGCTCGGCAACGTGCGCAAAGGCGCTTTCATGCTTGCACACAACCTGTACGGCCTCAACTTCGAGCCGATAAAGGATATGCCGGTATATAACAAGGAGGTGGAAGTGTTCCGTGTGACTGATGCTGACGGCTCGCTTGTAGGCATACTGTACACCGACTATTTCCCGCGTGCAGGCAAGCGTCCCGGTGCATGGATGAACGACATCTGCCACCAGTGGGTTGATGCGGAAGGAACGGACCACCGTCCCGTTATCATCAACGTTGGCAACTTCAACAAACCCACGCAGGGCAATCCGTCGCTGCTCTCGATGGACGACGTGGAGACACTGTTCCACGAGTTCGGCCATGCGCTGCACGGCCTCATGTCGAAAGCCCACTACAAGAGCCTGAGCGGGACCAACACCCCGCGCGACTTTGTGGAACTGCCGTCGCAGTTCATGGAGAACTACTGCTACGAGCCGGAGATACTGCGCACCTACGCTTTCCACTATCAGACGGGCGAAGTGATGCCCGACGAGCTGGTGGCAAAGATAAACGCAGCGGGCAAGTTCAACCAGGGCTTTGTTGAAACCGAACTGCTCTGCGCCTCCATCCTCGACATGGATTACCACGAGATAACCACAGCGGAGGACTTCGATGTAAACGCTTTTGAAGCAGCGTCTATGAAGAAAATGGAGATGATTCCGGAGATAATAGTGCGTTACCGCTCCACCTACTTCAACCACATCTTCACCACCGGCTATGCTGCAGGCTACTACAGCTACACATGGTCGGCAGTGCTTGATGCTGATGCTTTTGCGGCATTCAAGGAGACCGGCGACATCCTCAATCAGGAGGTGGCTAAGAAGTTCCGCCATCTGCTTGAGCAGGGCGGCACCCGCGATGCGAAAGAGCTTTATGAGGAGTTCCGCGGCAAGCAGGCTGACCCGCAGCATCTGCTCCGCAGGAAAGGTTTCATTGAGTGAAAGCCGAAAGTTAATACTCGAAAGTCGAAAGTCAAAAGTCGAAGGTCAAAAGCCGGATATGTTGTTGCACAGTCGATAGTAATTCGGCTTTTGACTATTAACCATAAACTATTGACTATAAAATAATCCTTTCCCGAGTAAAGAGAATGGACTTCATTCTGCCTTACATACTGACATGGCGGCTTCCGGCAGCGGCAGTGCTGCTGCTGTCGGCTTGGCTGCCTGTGAGGAAGGCCTATCGGCTGCTGCGGACAGGCGACATCTGGAACAAGGGGGCTGTAGAGGAGGTGTTCCTGAGCAGCCTGCTTGTTTCGCTTGCAGGGGCGGTTTATACATATACCATTGTTTTTCTGCCGGTTGTGTGGTTGCTGTTTGCCCGCCGGCACCTGCTGGATTTCAGGGGGCTGCTTGCCTCGCTTACAGCGGCAGGATTGGTAGTGCTGTATTACGCTTTGGCTGTTTTTCTCGGCATGGCAGAGTGGAAAATTATGCCTTGAATGTTGGCTCCTCGCGCACGAACAACATTTAATACGCATGCGCGCGAGACGGCTGTGTGAGGTGGCAACTGCGCTTTGCAAAACGCAAAGAGGCTTGTTTTTTCTTGCACGGACGGGAAAAAAGTTGTAACTTTGCAGCGAATTTGACAGCAATGCCCTCATGCGGTGGCTTTGTAACGAACAAAACAAGAAAAACATACAAACCGGAAAACCATGAAACGTCTGCAACTTGTAATGACCGTTCTTGCCGTATTGTGCTGCGGTATGAACACCGGTGTGAGTGCACAGTCGTCGGAGCAGTATGTGCGCTGCATAGCGTTCTACAACTTGGAGAACCTGTTTGACACCATCCACGACGAGGGCAAGAACGACTATGAGTACCTCCCTGACGGAGGCATGAAATGGACCGGCATGAAATACCGGCACAAGATAGAGCGGATGGGTTATGCAGTGGCGCAGTTAGGTACGGACTATGACCCCCGCGGAGCCGCCTGCATAGGCGTTGCGGAGGTGGAGAACATAGGGTGCCTGTATGACTTGTGTGCCGAGACTAACAGCAAGTACGGGCGCAAACTGAAGCCGATACTGCTTGAGGGACCCGACCGCCGCGGTGTGGATGTCGGTTTCCTTTACGACTCGCTGATGTTCAAACCCACGAGGGTGAAAGGCTACGAGCTGAAGGCGCACTATGCGGACGGCGGCGAGATAAAGACGCGACTGCAACTCGCAGTGTCCGGCTATCTGACCGGCGAGGGGAAGATGGAGAAGATACACGTAATAGTGAACCACTGGCCGAGCCGTTACGGAGGAGAGTTGTCGAGCCGTCCGGGCAGAGACACAGCCGCCATGCTCTGCCGCAGCATCTGCGACAGCATTTACCGGACCGAGGCAAGAGCGAAGATAATAATAATGGGCGACCTTAACGACGACCCCTACAACCACTCGTGCGCCGAGGTGCTGCAGGCCCGCAAGACACGCGAAGAGGTGGAAGAGCAGGGCTACTTCAACACCATGTGGCAGAAACTGGACAGGGGCATAGGTTCTCTCTCGTATCAGGGTGGCTGGAACCTGTTCGACCAGATTATCATCTCCGAGCCACTGCTGAACGAACCTCAGGCTTCGGGCAAGTGGGCGTACTGGAAATCGCAGATATTCAACAAACCGTTCCTTACCGTGCAGGAGGGCAAGGACAAAGGCACTCCGTTGCGCACACACAAAGCGGGCGTATGGCAGGACGGATACGGCGACCACTACCCGACAATGATTTACCTGATAAAAAAGAAATAGCACATACACAAGATGGAAACACTGAAAAGAAATGCTACTCCGATACGCATGCGCAATTACGGGCGCATAATACAGGAAATGGTGCGTGTGGCTTCCGAAGAACAGGACCAAGAAGCACGGGAAAAAATGACGATATACATAGCGCGCTGCATGCGTCAGAAAAACACCATCTGGAACAAAGACCAGGAGACCGGCATAGCACGCCTGAGGGAGGACATAGAGATTCTTTCGGACGGGAGGCTGGACTGCAATTTTGCTGATTTTGAGGCGGAAGTGGCTAAGAACCCGCCTTCGCAACAGCAGCTCTCCGGTAAGAAGAACAACAACAGACAGGGCAACAAGTAAGCGCGCCAAAGAGAAAGACAACAACAAAAACAAACATATCAGAAAATGGAAAAAATAGATTTGACCAAGTACGGCATCACTGGTGCTACCGTGAAAGCCTACAACCCCTCCTACGAATATCTGTACAAGGAGGAGACGAACCCCGCCCTGACCGGCTATGAGAAAGGTCAGGAGACCGAACTGGGGGCAGTGAACGTAATGACCGGCATCTATACCGGCCGCTCGCCCAAGGACAAATACATAGTGATGGACGAAAACTCGAAGAACACCGTATGGTGGACCAGCGAGGAGTACAAGAACGACAACCACCCGATGACGGAAGCGGTGTGGGCAAAGGTGAAAGAGCTGGCAGTGAAAGAACTGTGCAACAAGGAACTGTATGTGGTGGACGCATTCTGCGGCGCTAACAAGGACACCCGCATGGCAGTGCGCTTCATAGTGGAGGTGGCATGGCAGGCTCACTTTGTGCGCAACATGTTCATCAAGCCGACAGCCGAGGAGGAGAAAAACTTCGAGCCAGACTTTGTTATCTACAACGCTTCGCTTGCCAAAGTGGAGAACTACAAGGAGCTGGGGCTCAACTCGGAGACCTGCGTTGCCTTCAACACCACCAGCCGCGAGCAGGTGATACTTAACACATGGTACGGCGGCGAGATGAAGAAGGGTATGTTCTCAATGATGAACTACTATCTGCCTCTGCGCGGCATAGCATCGATGCACTGCTCCGCCAATACCGACATGCAGGGCAAGAACACCGCCATCTTCTTCGGTCTGTCGGGCACCGGCAAGACCACGCTGAGCACCGACCCCAAGCGCCTGCTTATAGGCGACGACGAGCACGGCTGGGACGACAACGGCGTGTTCAACTTCGAGGGCGGCTGCTATGCCAAAGTCATCAACCTGGACAAAGAGAGCGAGCCTGACATCTACAACGCCATCCGCCGCAACGCCCTGCTTGAGAACGTGACAGTGGACAAGGACGGCAAGATAGACTTTGCCGACAAGAGCGTGACGGAGAACACCCGCGTGAGCTATCCGATAGACCACATAGAGAAGATTGTGCGTCCTGTCAGCGCAGGTCCTGCAGCCGAGAACGTCATCTTCCTTAGTGCCGACGCATTCGGCGTACTGCCTCCTGTCAGCATCCTGACTCCGGAGCAGACCAAATACTACTTCCTGAGCGGCTTCACAGCCAAGCTGGCAGGCACTGAGCGCGGTATCACCGAGCCTACTCCTACTTTCTCGGCTTGCTTCGGTCAGGCGTTCCTCGAGCTGCACCCGACCAAATATGCCGAGGAGCTGGTGAAGAAAATGGAGAAGAGCGGCGCGAAAGCCTATCTGGTGAACACCGGTTGGAACGGCACAGGCAAGCGCATCTCCATACGCGACACCCGCGGCATCATTGACGCTATTCTGGACGGCAGCATCAAGAAAGCGGAGACAAAGAAGATTCCTTATTTCGACTTTGAGGTGCCTACCGCACTGCCCGGCGTGGACAGCAAGATTCTCGACCCGCGCGACACTTACGCCGATGCGGCGCAGTGGGAAGAGAAAGCCAAAGACCTGGCAAGCCGATTCATCAAGAACTTCGTGAAGTACGAAGGCAACGAGGCAGGCAAGGCATTGGTGGCCGCCGGCCCGAAGCTCTAAAAGAAGGTGATTGTGAAAATGGTATGAAACGAGCGGCATGCGCACAGCGTATGCTGCTCGTGTGTCAGCAAGCAGGCAATTAGTCGAAAGACCGCACTTCTTTAGTCGAAAGACCGCTTCGCTCAAAGTCGAAAGTCTAAAGCCGAATTACTATCGACTGCACAAAGCATACTCGGCTTTTGACTTACGGCTATTGGCTTTCCTTACCGCAGGCTGGAAGCCTGCGTACCCGCTTTTGACTTATGACTAAACAAAGCATACTCGGCTTTTGACCTTCGACTTTTGACTTACGACTAAAAAAAGACTTTCGACTTTCGACTAAAAAAGAGCAGAAGGACCGACTTTCACAAGCCGGTCGCTCCCTAAAAGCGTAAAATCTTTATACATCTGCGCTAAGGGTGTTATTGCTGCGCAGATATGTATCTTTTGAGTTACTTATTTCTTGATGACGAGCTTCTCCTCGGTCTGGTCAGCTTTCGTTACGATAACGAGGTACTGTCCTGCTGCGAGATCTGCGAGGTCAATCTCCTGATAAGCCAGAGTAATGTTGGTGGCAGGAACAGCAACAACGGTGTTGTCCTCGTAGCCGACAACCTGTACACTTGCGCCTTCATAAGCGGTGAACTCCAGACGGCCGTTCTGGTGGCAGATGCCGGGAGTAGCGGGAGCGCAAGTGGTGCAATTGACGGTGAAGCGGTCGGCGATTGTGGTGTTGGCATCGCAATCGAACTCGTAAGTGTCATTGTTGGCCAGAGTGACGGTCTTTTTAGTTACAGCGTCATAGAGTGTGACGGTGCCCTGTACATCGCTGAAAGTCATAGTGTAATGAGTTTCAGTGGTGTTGCTCTGGAAAGAGATTGCGAGGTCGGCAAGGCTGTTGGTGGCAACCATTGAGAGGTTCTTGCCAGCGCTGACAGCAAACAGATTGATGTTGTATGCCTGACCGCTATTCATCACCTTTTCAATATCAGAACCTGATTCGTAATCAGCGGAGAACGGAGTATCCTCAATCAGGAACAGTACGTCATTACCGCCACCTGTAGAAGTAACTGTAATTTTTGCCACATTGGCAGCATTCACTGTAAACGCCAGCATGCAAAGGGCGATTACTGACAAAATTTTAGTTGTTTTCATATTAGAGTATTTTTGTTTTATTAACATGATTTGTTTATAACGTGAGCCTGCGGCCAGGTGCACCGCCCATTCCGCCAGTACCTTCGCCGCCAGGAGGAGTCATCCCGCCCGGTTCTCCCGAAGTCTGGCATAGAGTCTGTGTTTTTACGCTCACTGAGCCACACAGAGGTTTCAAATATTCCTTTTTCATGATTATTAAAATATTACAGAAGGGGCATATCGGAAGCGGTACGCCCCTCCTTGTTTTCAAATTCAGTTACTTGACAATCTTGATGCCATCAACCACATAGATTCCGGCGGGCAGCTGGTTCCAGTTTTCGGTTTCACCTACATACTGACCGAGCACGGTGTAAACAGCTTTGCTGCCGGCTGTTTCATTGGCAGTGCTGATGTCTGTAGGCATCTGCTGACGCGGAACAATCTGGAAACGGCTCTCAACAATCTGGTTGGGCTGTGCGGTGAAGCGATAGGTTGCACCTTCGCTCATCAGTACTACACGGCCTGTAAGGTTGTCACGGAGAGCATATTCTTCGCCGTTTACCTTTGCAAAAGTCAGAGTATAATCAACTTCGTCAATGGTCTGAAGTGAGAGTGTTGCACCTTCAATGTTGTCAGAAGCAACCATAGCATACTCGCCGTTTGCATAGAAGTTCATGCCCTTGTTCATATACTTGGTGATGTCGGCTCCGTTGTCATAGTCCTCTGTAAATTCGGCACTTTCAACGAAATATACATCATCCTCTGCGCCATTGGCGGCCTTTATGTTGATACGGAGAGTGTTCACATCCGAAGCCACAGCGCGACGGGGAGCACTATAAGTATTGGGATTTGTAACGTAGCCATATACCGATGTAGCATAATCGAGGTCAAGCATAGCGGAGTTGCCCGATGTGAGTTTCACGATGAAGGTCTGCATTGCAGGAATCTCTTTCGGACCGGCGGAGAAATACGAGTACAGAGCCTTGTTTACAGGGTTGTACTTCTGATTGGCCATGTCCCACAGATACATGGAGCCGTCGATATCTGCACCGCTGTTCTCAATAGCCTGGAGCATTGTGCGTACATGTATAGGAGCCACGAAGGCGTTGCCCATATAGTTCCAGCCGGCATGGTCAAGTTCGATGCGGTCAGCCACATTGCCTTGTACGCGGCCTTCGAATGTGTAGGTGATTCCACCGGCTTTGGTGTTGTTGGAGAGAGCATAGCTGGTGAAGGCCTTCATCTGGTTGTATGCAGTCAGACCAACCCACTTTGAGCTGAGTTCGTCATAATACTCAATAAAGGTCCAGATTCCTGTTTCTCCATCCAGCAGTTCAGGCTTGGTCTCCAAAGTGCTGTAATTGGAAGAAATCTTTGAGTACTCGCTCAGCGGACTTGTGAGGCGGTCCCACTTATAGTTGGTGGAAGTTCCGGTTTTGGGCATGCCGTAAGCATCTGTATAATATCTAACACTTGCCATCGGCTGCTTGTTGCTGGTGACTTTCGGGCTGATAACAAAAGTAGCCTGCTTGGAGGCATTGGCCTCAAGGACAACATTATCAGTGGCATTGGCAACCATACCTTGTTCACCGGTAACGATGAGGCCTGCGCCGGCTTCCACGATAATTTGAGCCAGTGAACCCATTACGATACGGCCGACTGTCAGAGTTACACCCTCTTCTACTGTCAGAGTCTGTGTTTTATTATCGTTGATTTCCAGGTAGGGGAGAGTAACTTCTGTAGCATTCGCTTTCTCAAGTTTCTCGCTGGTGCCTGTCCACTTGATACCTTTTCCGGCTGCAGCAGCGGCTGCAACAGTACCAGAGGTGAGAACCTCAACGTTCTCTTCAAACTTGGTGATGACGACGATTTTCTTGCCGTTTTCGCCCTCAACTTCGGTGGTAGTGAATTTACCGTCATTGGGGAAGAAATCTGCAACTTCGGCTTGAGAGGTGCTGCCATCGCCATTCTTAATGCTCACTTTGTCCTCAATGTTACCGCCGACAATAGACACTTTTTGTCCGTCAGCGGTCGCCTCAGCAAAGACTGCCGTACCCTGTGTACCGGCTTCGATAGTACCGCCTTCTATTTTTACATAATCCACTTTTGAATCACCTTCTGGGGTATCGGTAATAACCTCTTCAATGGCATAACCCGTACCGCCCTTTATCTTGGTGTCACCGCTGATGGTAACATCATGACTGCCAGCATAAGCGGCTGTTGATTCAACAACGATTGCACTACCGCCGGATTTGATACCCGAGCGTGTTCCTTCCGGCTCTGCATAGGAGCCTGTATAGTCAGATTCGATACGGGCATTTTTAATCTCCACATCACCGGACTTGACATAAACGCCGGTTGAGCCGTGTACATAACCCTCGATGAGCCATTTGCCCACACCTGACGAATAAACACCTGTAGTACCTTTTGTATTGGGTTTGCTCCATACCTCTGCGGAAGGACGGATATGAACGTAAGGCACAAAACCATCGGTGCGGAAGAAGTTACCGGTAATCTTAATACCATACTCGCCACCATAAACCTTTCCGTAAACGTCAATCACTGCACCGAAAGCGGTTTGGGTCTGTTTTCTTGCACTCGGGTGACCGCTATTAATATAAGGATATTTACCCTGAGCATTTGCAGTACCTGAATAGTTTGCATACCAATGAGTGCAGTAGTCAACAACCATATCACCATTCTCATTCTTCCAGTAATCTCTGGGAGTCCAAGTCATACCGCCGTCAGTATTAGTTGCGACAGCTTCAGTACATTCAAAATTAGCCACGGTACTTGCCGTCGAGTTGATCCAAGACTGCAACTCCAGCATAGCGATACCCGAGCCGCCGTCTGTATTGTTATCAGGACAGATGGTCTGGACAAGCACGTCCTTGCCGATAGTCAGTACAGCCCAGTTTTCTGCATTGGGGTCATACGAACCGCAAACCAAAATAGCCTCGTCAGGATAGTAAGCCCCTTTGGAATCACTTTTCTCAGTGCAGTTATACAAGGTTTTACCGCCGATTAAACCACCTGAATAGTAAATGGGCTTGTTATTTTTGTCGTAAGTGTCATAAAATGCGGCTGTGTGGTAGGGGACACTCTTGGTCTTGGTGATAGTACCATTGGAGATGTTAAGATTGCCCTTGAGTAGTTCGATGGCGCGGGAGTCGCCGACAATAATGCTATTTCCGCCAAGGTCGAGATTAACGGTCTTGTTAGCCTGATCATGGTTGCCGTAAACGCGGATAGGCATCTCGTCACGAGCAATATTGATGTCAGTTGTCAGGAGGATGTTCACTGTTCCGCCTGCAGGAGTGGCATCAATAGCATCTTGTAAGCTGCGACGGGAGTCCACCCGTTGTGTTTCAGCAAAAAGACTTGTGCTCAACAGCAAAGCGCATGCCGTCAGCACGATTGAATAAAATTTACGCATATTTTTAATTGGTTTGGTTAATATTTGGTGCTTTCACACCGGTTAATTGTTGGGTTGTATTTCTTTCTTCCGTGCAAATTATGCAAATCGCTATCTGCCTGATTGTCACGTTGTTGTCTCTTGTTTTCGGCATCAAGAAAACCATGGTTTTCTTGGTGCTATAAAAAAATTGTTGTACCTTTGCAGCGGATTTTGCAGGCTTGTGTGCTTATGTGCTGTAAATGAGCGGGTAATGTATCTGCTGAAAAAAGCAAAACGGCATAATCCGTGAGTCCTGTTTTGGCGCAAAGAAAACCATGGATTTTTTTGCATTTTTTTGCATTTCCCGCTGAATATAAGAGTTTTGCATATCCGCTCCGGCTTATTGGCGTATTTTTTCCGCTTTTTTCAGGCCTTTTTCCTGCTTTTTTCTTGGTTGTTTTTGCCTTTGTTCTGGCTTTTTTGCCTTTGTCGGGCTGTCTGCAGCGCTGTCCGGCTATATTTCCGCCTGCACAGGAAGACTAAACAGTTATCCTCCGTCAGAGGAAGAGACTGCGGCAGGGGGAGGAGAAAAGACGGTGTGATTATGGTGATTTTGGGGCTTTAATGGCTTAATCACCCAATAATAACCTAATAATATCCTAATAGTGATAGTTGATATTGCAATGCTGCTGCTGACTTACCGTGGCATATTACCGCAGGCTGGAAGCCTGCGTACCTGGTGTGAACGCTGATGTAATCTTACTGCAGACAACAACGCTGCTGGAGAGAGGGGCGGAAATTATATTTCCGTGGTGCAATGGACATTGATAATTGATAGTTGATATTGCTGCGCTGATACTTAACGCGGCTGAATTTAACGCGGCTGACTTACCGCAGGCTGGAAGCCTGCGTACCTGGTGTGAAATTGATAATTGATAGTTGATATTGCGACGCTACTACATTTTTCGCAGATACTGTCTTACCGCAGGCTGGAAGCCTGCGTACCTGGTGGAATGCGCACACAAAAATACGCGCGCGCAGATATAATTATAATAAGGTTCGCGCGCGAGGAAATGTCAATTATAAATTGTCAATAGTGAATTGTCAATAATCAATAATTATCAATTGTCAATCGTGAAATGTCAATTATAAATTGTCAATTGTGAAATGTCAAATATCAATAATTATCAATAATCAATAATTATCAATAATTATCAATGTCAAATGTCAATTGTCAACTATCAATTGTCAATTATCTACAGTTGTCCTGCTTCGACCAGCGTGATGACGCGCTCGATGATGCGGTCTTTGTCAGTGCCGTCGTAGCCCTCTTTGAGGTCGTTGCGGAAAAGCTTGGCTACGAACTGCCAGAAGTCCGCACTCGCCTTGCTGCGGTAGTGCTTGATAAGCTCGTAGCTGGTCCTGTCGGTCTCGCGGTCCATGAGCTTCATCAGCATCATGCCCTGCGAGGCGGTCATGTTGCGGAAATCCTTCTCGTACTTGCGGAAAAGCTGCTTTTCAAACTTGCGCCACCACTTGCGGCGCTCTTTCTTGTCCTGTATGAGAGCAAGTTGCGCGTCGGCATACTCCATGTCACGGACAATCATCTTAGCATACGGCAGCGTCTTCTTCACGTCGCGCACCGTCCGCCAATAGAACTTCTCCTGCTTCTTGTTCTTGAAAACCAACTGCGGGAAAACATGCACATCGTGCAGGCGCACCAGCAGCAGCGTGTCGCCTCCCTGCACCTGTATGCCCAAGTACTGCCCGCCCGCCGGTTGCAGGTCAGCCGCCGTCTGTGCCGGCATGCCCAGAGAGGCTAACAGCAGGCAGAGAAGCAGGCGCTGACGTTTCATCACAGCAGGATAAGCCGGCAAAGGCTTGGTAAAGAAAGAAATACAATCAGGGGCGAATCTGCCCGTTGCCCTCCACAATCCACTTGTAGGTGGTTATCTCCTCAAGCGCCATCGGTCCGCGCGGACCGAGTTTCTGGGTGGAGATACCAATCTCCGCGCCCATGCCGAACTGCGCCCCGTCGGTGAAGCTGGTGGGGACGTTCCAATAGACGCATGCGGCATCCACCTCTTTCTGGAAGCGGCGCGCGGCAGCCTCGTTCTGCGTGATGATGCACTCCGAGTGGCCGCTGCTGTAACGGCGTATGTGCTCGAGGGCCTCGTCAAGGGAGGCGACAATGCGGATGGAGAGGTCGTAGGACATCCACTCGCGCCCGTATTCGCCGAAGTGGAAGGCGACGCTGTCCTTCATAGGAGCCAGCAGTTGCTCGAGGTCTTTCTCCCTGTCCTTGTGGACGAGCAGGCAGTCAAGGGCGTTGCACACGCTCACGCGGCGCGTCTTGGCGTTGTTGATGACAGCCTGCCCGAGGGAGAGGTCACCGTCCTTGTCAAAATAGGTGTGCACCACGCCCGCGCCCGTCTCTATGACCGGGACGCGCGCGTTGTCGTGCACAAAGTCAATCAGTTTGCGCCCGCCGCGCGGTATGCAGAGGTCGATATAGCCGACGGCGTTCAGCATCTCCTCCGTAGCCTCGTGCGAAGAGGGCATGAGGACCACCGCGCCCGTGTATATGCCCTCCCTGCGGAGCACATTATGTATGATTTCAACGGCACTTTTGTTGCTGCACTCGGCATCTCTGCCGCCCTTGAGGACGCAGGCGTTGCCACTCTTGAAGCAGAGCGAAAAGACGTCGTAGGTGACATTGGGGCGCGCCTCGTAGATGATGCCTATCACGCCGAATGGGACGCTGACCCTGTGGAGGCGAATGCCGTTGGGCAGAGTGCGCTGCTTGCTGACCAGCCCGAGGGGGGAGGGAAGAGAGGCGACGTGGCGCATGTCTTCGGCAATGGCGTGCAGACGGTCGGCCGTAAGCAGCAGACGGTCGTAAAGCGGATTGTCCTTGTCCATTTTTGCCAAATCCTGCCTGTTGGCGGAAAGCAGGATTTCCTTGTTTTCATCGACACTTTCCGCCACTTTAAGAAGTATGCTGTTCCGCTGTTCGTCGCTCAAAGCGAGCAAGGAGCGCGATGCTGTTTTGGCCTGTTCAAAAAGAGTATTCATAGTTATGACATGTTGTATGTGTATTAGACAATGAACTCGGTGTGAACGGTGTTTTCGGGGTCACGAATGAGGTCCACGAGAATGTTGTCCCTCTCGCCGTTGGCAATGATAACCCTTATTCCGCTCTGCGCCACCGTGCGCGCTGTGTGGTATTTCGACTCCATGCCTCCGCGCCCTGCACTGCTCTTGGAGGTCTGTATGTAGCGGTCCAGGTTGTCCTCGGGGCGGACAGTGCGTATGAGCTGCGACTCGGGCTTTTTCGGGTCGCCGGTGTAGATGCCGTCGATGTTGCTGAGCAGCACCAGTGTTCCGGCTCCCAGCATGCGCGCCACGAGTCCGGAGAGTTCGTCGTTGTCGGTGAACATCAGCTCGGTGACGCACACAGTGTCGTTCTCGTTCACCACGGGCAGCACGCCGTTCTGCAGCATCACCTCCATGCAGGCGCGCTGGTTGTTGTACTGCTCGCCCTCCTCAAAGTGCTCCTTCATTGTAAGCACCTGACCTATAGCTATATTGTACTCGCGGAAGAGGTCATAATACTGGTGAATGAGCTTTATCTGTCCTATCGCGCTGTAAAGCTGCCGCTGCTCCACAGAGTCCAGTTCGTGGTCCACCTGCAGCTCTTTTCTGCCGCATGCCACGGCTCCGCTGGACACCAGAATCACCTCGTAGCCGTTATTGCGCAGCCAGGCAATCTGGTCAACAAGAGCCGACATGCGCGTTATGTCGAGTTTGCCGGTTGAAGTGGTGAGGACATTGGAGCCGACCTTAACCACTATACGTTTCGTATTCTGCATATTGTCAATGTTTTAGCCCTGCTTTCAAGCATCGTATAACAGCGGCATTAAAGCCTGCCATGTCAAGTTCGTTAAGTCCTTTGATGGTCACTCCGCCAGGTGTGGTGACGCGGTCGATGGCGGCCTCGGGGTGCAGCCCCGACTGCTGCAGCAGTGTCACTGCTCCGAGCATGGTCTGCTGCGCAATCTGCTGCGCCTGCGAGGGATAGAAGCCCATCTCCACGCCGCCCAGAGTCATGGCGCGCACCATGCGCATGACGTAAGCTATGCCGCAACTTGCCATCATCATTCCGGCTGCCACCTGACTCTCCTCCACGAGCGAAACAGCACCGCAAATTTCATACAGCCGCTTCACTTTTTCCGTGGTTTCATCGGCAGTTTCCGCGCCTTTGGCAACAAAACTCATGCTGGCTCCATACTCAGCCGCGATGTTGGGAATGACATAGAGGAACTGACCTTTCTGCCCGAAAGCCTCCTCGAGTTTGGCGGTAGTGAAATTGGCGGCATCAGACACAATAATCTGCCTGTCGAGCCTGACCGCAGGTTTAATCTCGCCAATGACCGCCGGCATAAGCCACGGCTTGACGACAAGCACTATGATGTCAGCGTCTCTGACAGCCGCTGCGTTGTCGGTAGTAGTGCGGACCGACGCATACCTGTCGCGGAAAGAGCGCAGCAGTGCTTCGTTTTTGTCCGCCAGCGTAAGTTCTACTTTGCCGCTTTTGAGCCAGCCGTGCGCCAAAGCGCCACCCATGTTGCCGGCACCTATAAGTGTAACTTTCATATTGTTGGTCTGTTTTTATTTCTTTTTCTTCGGCTGTTTTTTGGTCTGCCCCTGCTTTTTCTTGGCAGCCGGCTTCTGCTTCTGCACGTCCTGCTGCCCCGGTTTTTGCTGCATGAACAGCTTGTAGTCGTCGATTGAACGCTCGCCGAGCAGCCGGTAGTTAGGAGCGGTTATAGCCACAACCTGCGCTCCTGACTGCTTGAGCAACATGCTCATATTCACGTCCTTCTCCAAAAGCGAGATATACCACTCCGCCTCGTCCAGGGAGTCGAAACCGCTGAGCTGCAGTGCACTCTCGTGCGCCGAGAAGTTGGCAACCGACTGGATATCAAAGTCTTTGATGAGGAACTGCGAGAAGTTGAACAGCGCCACTTCGTACATCATGTTGTTAAGTTGCTCCGCGTCAGCCGGCATGATAATCAGCACATACGACGACTCCTGCCGCTCGGCAGAGAACTGCTTGTCCGCTTCTTTTTCCTCATCCCCCTCTTCCTTCTGCTCGCGCTTGTCCTGCAGGGTGCCCATAGCCCCGCCCTTCTTGCTTTGCATGCCTTCGCCCATCATGGCGAGCATGTTTTTCGCCATGGCACTCAGTTCGTGCTCCGGATAGCGCTCCACCATGTCCTGCAGACTCGCGACAAACGCAGGCTGCCCCTCCGTGCGGGCCGTAGCCACGGCATTGAGGAAGAGGAAACGGGGCATCAGCTGACTGAGCGGATAGTTCTGCTCGGCATACAGTTTGTCAGCCTTCACCGTCTTGTAGTCGCCGCGCTTGTAGGCTGTATAAGCGGCGGCATACAGCGAGTCCTGTGCTATCGCCGTGGCTTGCAGCGACTTAAAATAGTCGGGGTCGGCCACTATCTGCGCCTGACGGCTGTCAGGGAAGCGGCGCATCAGCTCGCGCCGGTAGTCCTCCGCACGGCCGTCTTCATTGCGCAAAGCATTGAGATACTGCATGTAATAGAGGTCAGGCAGGCGCTTGTCCTGCGGGAAACGCCGCACAAGTTCTTCAAAGGCCTCGTCACTGAGCTGCTGCTCACCTATCTTCTCCTTATATAAATAAACAAGGTCGCAGAGCGCATCGGCTATCAGCGAATCGGAGGCCGCCAGGTCGGCTTCGGTCTTCGGAATCTGCTGCAGATAGTATTCCGGATTGTGCACATCAGTCACCGGCTCCGCTGCCGCCACACTGTCAGCAGCGGCAACAGCCTCGTTTTCAGCCGTTTCGTCAGCCTGCTGCTCCACCGGAAGTTCAGCCGAAGCAGTGGCAGCACCGCTTTTGCTCATCCGCCGCCAGTTGTCCTCCAGAGCGCGGTTGCCCCACTTCTGGCGGAAGTCCTGCCTGCCTTTTTTCAGGAGATTGGCGTTGTAGAAGTACCAGCTGTTGTCCTTCGGACCACCGAAAAGCGCATCCGTGTTCACGCTGGCAGGCCCTCTGTCCAGTTCCTCCGCCCGCGCAGCCTCGGCCGCTTTCACCGAATCGGCTTTTTCCTGCGCTATCAGTTGCTCCACAACACGCTCTGCCGCAGCCAGTTGCTCGTCTTCCGGCAGTTTGGACAGCACTTGCAGCGAGTCCTGCAGACGTATGGTGGCCAGGTCCTGCACCAGCAGGTCGAGCGTCTCGGCCCTGTTAGCGGCGAGCGGGTAGCGCTCATCGTCGCTGGAGATGATCTGCACCGCCTCTTTGTAGCATGGCGAGGCGGCCTCGTACTCGCGGCGGCTGTAGTGCAAGTCGGCGGCCTGCAGCAGCACAGCAGCTTTGGCGCTTCCGCTGCGGGTGCTATTTTCGGCAGCCAGTTCATACATGGCTACGGCGCGCGCCGTGTCCCCGTTGTTGAGATAGAGGTTGCCCATTGTGCCGTATATCTGGTCCAGCAGGTCCTTGTTCTTGTCCAGTTTAGCCATTCGGCGCAGGCTGCGCATGGTCTTCAGCGTATCGCCCGCCAGCTCGTGATAGCGCAGGGTGGAGTTGAACATCAGCTCGTGAGCCGGCTGCAGACGCATGACACGCTTGTAGGCTGCACGGGCAGCATCTCTCTGACCCTCAATCTGATAGAGTTGCCCGAGCACGAACTCGAAACGGGGCCTGAGGCCTTTGCGCTTCTCGTCCTTGCGCGCAATCTGCACAAACGGCACCGCCTCGCGGTAGTGTCCGCCCTTCAGCATAATGTCGGCACTGACAGCCGAGTAGAAAGGCTGGTTCTTGCGCTTGAGATTGTCGGGCTGTACGCGTTTCAGCATGTCTTCCGCCTCATATATCCAGCCCATCTCGGCGTATGCGCGCGCTGTCCACAGCTGGCACTGCGCCACTATGTCCTTGTCGTAGTCATAGAGGCGGCTTATATAAGAGAACGTGCCGACGCTGCCGAGGAAGTCGCCTTTGTGGAACTCCGACTGACCGAGCATCATCCACGCGCGGTACATCTGGTTGTTGAACTCCTTGCGCTGGAGCCATGTCTTGTACTGCGGGTCGCTCATCTTGCGCGAGTTGCGCTTGGGCTTGGCGTGTATGGAGTGCAGTTTGATGCACTTGCGGCACTTCTCTATGCTCTTGTCCATCTGCGATGCTCCCGCCTGCTGCGCCTTCGGGTTGCTAATCGGATAAAGCGGGAGCACCTCCGAGAAGTCGTCCTCGTTGGCTTTGTCGATGGCCTGCATGCCCTCCTCGTATGCTATACGCCCGTTGAAATAGACATTGTGTATCACTTTCATGCCGTGATACGTGCGCGTGACCCCCGTGTTTTTGGTGGTGGAGCACCCTGCCAGGAGTGCGCATGCAAGCAATATGAACAACTGACGCAACCTCATTTCAGTCCTTTTACGTGCGACACGGCGGCCGCAAACTCCTTCAGATAAAACGGCTCAAAATAAGCCACATCCACAGTCCTGCCCCCGCGCAGCTCCTCCTCCGCCAGGCCTGCCATGAAGCGGGCATCAGGATACTCGGGAGCGGAAAGACGCACATCCATGCCGCTGAACAGCTCCATACACTTGGCGGCACCGTTGCCGCAGACGACAAGAGGTCCGCCCGCCGCGAGTCCGGCTGCTGCAGCCTCGTCCATCACCAGCGCACGCACTTCGCCGGCAGCACGCAGGCAAGTGTCATACAGACAAGCATATACCTCCATGCGGCGGGCATCCATCATAGGGCAGATTCTTGTCCCCGCCGCCATGCTGTCTGCCTCCGCCAAAGCTTCTGCAGCCAGAATACGCAGCGTAGGAACACTGACCATAGGCACATTCATGCCGTATGCCAGGCCCTTTGCCATGCTCACACCGATACGCAGCCCTGTATAACTGCCGGGCCCTTCGCTGACCGCCACACAGTCAATAGTCTGCCCGCTGCTGCGCGCCTCGCCCAACAGACTCTCCACGAACAGAGGCAGCTGACGGGCATGGTCGCCCGACGGCTCCGACCGCCGGAACACCGTCACCGTGCCGTCGGTGGCAAGCGCCGCCGAACATACGGGCGTGGAAGTTTCTATATTCAGTATCGTCATTTTTGCCAAAGTGTATTTTTAGCCTGCAAAAGTATGAAAATATTTTCATATATGCAAATTTTGTTGTATTTTTGCACGGCAAACGCTAAAAAAGCATTAGTTTTGCGCGTTTGATGTTGTTTAAGTGCAATCAAAATCAGCTAAGTTATGAAAAACATTGTCGTTTTTACCGGCGCAGGCATAAGCGCGGAAAGCGGTCTGGGCACATTCCGCGACTCGGACGGACTATGGGAGAAGTACAGGATTGAGGATGTCTGCACACACGAAGCCTGGCTCCGCAACCCGCAACTGTGTGTCGATTTCTATAACGCCCGCCGCCGCGATGCGCTTGCAGCCAAGCCCAATGCCGCACACGAGGCTATAGCCCGCTTGCAGAAAGAATGTCTTGGCACACAGGTGATTACGCAAAACATAGACGACCTGCATGAGCGCGCCGGCTGTCGCAATGTGGTGCACCTGCACGGCGAAATAACCAAACTCCGCTCCGACATCAACGAGACCGCCACCGTGCCGCTTGAGGGCTGGGAGCAGCACTATGGCGACCGCCACCCCGACGGCTCGCTGTTGCGCCCCTACATCGTCTTCTTCGGCGAGGGGGTGCCTTACTTTTCGACTGCCTGTGAAATAGCGGCTACAGCCGATGTAATGGTGGTGGTCGGGACCAGCCTCAACGTCTATCCCGCCGCTTCGCTGCTACAGTACGCGCCCGAGAACACTCCTATTTATTTTGTAGATCCGGGCATGCCTGAGTTCGGCATTTTCCGCAACAGGGTGCAGCATATCCGCAAAAAAGCCACTGAGGGTGTCCCCCCGCTTGTGGACATGCTCATAAAAGAGTACGGCACAAACAAATAGCACTCAGGCAAAGTCAATAATGTGGTGGATGGAGATTATGCCTATAATCTCCCCTGTATCAGCCTTTTCCGTTACGGCAAGAGTGGTGATGTTGTACTTGTCCATCACGGCGAGAGCATCGCTGAGCAACGCCTCCTGGCTGATATGCTTGTAAGACGGGGTCATTATCTCCCTTGCCGTGATGTGGAGGTCGGCATATTTCTGTATGGCGCGCCTCAAGTCGCCGTCGGTGATAATGCCCAGACAATCAGCCTGTTCAAAACTGCCTTCATCTGCAAACACCATGGTCATGCCCAAGTGTTTGTCCGACATCTCATGGACCAGTTCGCGGAACGGCGTGGAAACCCGCACACGCGGCACATTGCGGGTCATGCAGTCGCGCACACGGCCGAGGAGTTTGCGCCCGAGTGCCCCGCCAGGATGATAAACAGCAAAGTTCTCCGCCTTGAACTTACGCTTCTCCATCAGACACACCATCAGTGCGTCACCCATGAGCAGGGTGGCTGTGGTTGATGTGGTTGGAGCCAAGCCGAGGGAGCACGCCTCCCTGTCCACATGGACTGAAAGAACAAGGTCGCATTGCCGCGCCAAAGGCGAATCGGGATTGCCTGTCATGGCAACAAGACGGCACCCTATATTACGCAGAGGCTCAACGACATGCAAAATCTCGTTGGTGGAGCCGCTGTTGCTGACAAGCATCACAAGGTCGTGCCTGTTAATCATGCCCAAGTCGCCGTGCACAGCTTCGGCGGCATTGACGAATATGGCTTCCGTGCCTGTCGAGGCCAGCGATGAGGCAATCTTGTGCCCTATGATGCCGGTCTTGCCGATGCCCATGACAACAACCTTCCCCTCGCAGCCGTAAATCCACTCCACCACACGGTCGAAACTCTCGCCTATGGTCTGCCGCAGTTTCTCAAACTCGGCTATCTCTTCTGCGAAAATCTGTCTGGCTCTTTCTGCGTAAGTCATCTTGCTTGACATTGTTCCTTTTGCAGACAGGCGACAGCCGCCACTCTCTGCAGCACTGCGCCTATATCCGCGAGTTTCAGTTGGTTGGCAGCATCCGATATAGCTTTTTCCGGCTCAGGATGAACCTCTAAAAAGAGTCCGTCAATACCCACCGCCGCCGCCGCACAAGCTAACGGCACCACCATCTCGCGGTTGCCGCCCGTCACTCCTGTCCCGCTGCCGGGCTGCTGCACTGCGTGCGTGGCATCGAACACCACGGGGCAACCCAGTTTGCGCATCTCAACCAGCGAAGTCATATCAACCACCAGCCTGCCGTAGCCAAACGAGCTACCGCGTTCGGTCAGCCACAGATTAGCTGCGCCCTCCTGCTGCACGGCGCGTATCTTCTGAACCACGCCGCGCATGTCCCACGGAGCCATGAACTGCCCTTTCTTCACATTTACCACGCGCCCTGTCCGCGCCGCCGCCTGCAGCAGGTCGGTCTGGCGGCACAAGAACGCCGGTATCTGCAGCACATCCGCCACTTCCGCCACCGGCTCGCACTGCCAGCTCTCGTGCACATCGGTCAGCACAGGCAGAGCAAACTGCTCTTTCACTTCGCGCAGTATGCGAAGCCCCTCATCCATGCCAACACCGCGTTCTGACAGCGAGGTGCGGTTGGCCTTGTCGAAAGAGGACTTGAAATACAGGTCTATGCCCAAATCAGAGCAGACACGTTTCAGTGTCTCCGCTGTCTGCATTACGGTCTCGCGGTTTTCTATGGCGCACGGACCGGCAATCAGGAAAAACGGTTGTCTCTTGTCGGCGGACATGAGTTATTTTTCGGCAAACACCCTTATCCAGGCCACATTCATCTGCCCTTCCATAGCACGCTGATGCTCGTCGATGAACGACGACACGGCGAGGAACAGTTTCTCCTGCGGGATGTTGCGGGTTGTACGGTAAACCTCAACATTGTTGATATACCACACAAGCTCCTTCTCGGTCCAGCGCAGCGAGTAGATGTAATATCTGGTCGGGCTTATGCCGCGCAGCACTTCGCCGTCAAAACCCTTCTCGCCATGACACCCAACAACAATATTCTTGCCATTGTAGTGGAACAGGCTCACCACAGGCAGTTTTTTGCCCGAACCGAGCCACAATGCATGGTGGATGTTGCCCACAGTGCGTATCTTAGCCATGAAGAGTCCGCCCTGCTGACGGAAATTCTCCGCTGTCTGTATAATGTCGGATGTGTATTCAAAATCCTTGTTCACAAAACCTTTCTTTGCGTCCCATGCAGGCGCGGTCATCTTCTCGCGTTTGGTGAAGAGGTGCAGTTTGCCGTCCACCGTACCCACGTTCTTGCCGCCGCTGTTGGCCTGCTGCTCGTTGGCGAAAGAGTGCTCCTGCAGCAGTTTCGGATTGTCATATCCGAATCCGGCGCGCCACTTAGAGTCGGAAAGACGCTGCCAATCGAACTCTTCGCTGAACACCGCCCGCCATCTCTCCAGACGCTCAATCTCCTGCTTGTCCTGCTGCATGTAGAACACTATGTCCGCCATTGCTGCAAGACGTTTGTAGCGCACTTCCTGCTGGTACTCGTCAGTGGTTTTCCAGCGGTTGGGGTTGCTCCAGAAAGCGTGCTGCTTCTTGTATTCGTCGGTTGCCACTTCAGCTACAAGCGCCTTGAAGCGGGCAGGCAGTTTGGAGTCGCGATAAGTGAGATACGACTTGTATTCTTTCGACTTCTCGAACTCTGCCATCTGTTTCAACTCCAGCGAGTTGCGCACTTCTTTCGCGCTCTGCAGCTTTACATAGTTTTCCGACTGGCGGAAAGCCAGATAATTCTTCAGACGCTCGCTTGTCTCCATCTCCAGATACAACTGCAACTGCTTGTCGTGCAGCAGTTTCTTGTACTCGTGGATGGTAGCGTAAGTAGGAGTTGATTTGTACTTGGTGTGAATCAGGTTGTGCTTTTTCTGCTTGAATTCTTTGCTTTCAACCGTCTGCTTGAGTTCCAGATACTCTTTCAACTCTGCTGAATTTTCCACCTGGCGGTAGCGGGCTATACGCTCCTCTTCCTCCATAATGCGGCGCTCCATACGTTCAGTCGAATGAAGCCGGCCTGTTAGTCTCTTGAAAAAAAGATTCATATATATGTTTTTTATGGCGGACGTTGTGTTGTGCCGCCGTTTCTTGTTGCCGTTATTTATGGCTGTTCAGTGCAGCCGTCAGTTCGTCCATTGTGTCCACAAAACACGGAGAGTAAAACTCCTCCTGCGGGATGAAACTGAGCGAGCGCATGTGTTCTATCTCCTGCTTCAAGCCGGCATAGAAGTTCTTGTAGTTCAAGATGTAGATGCTTTTTTTGTGCTCGTTCACCGTGCCTGCGGCTATTACATCGAACATCTCGTCCAATGTGCCGTAGCTTCCGGGCAGACACACAAAGCAGTCGGCAGTCTCACGCATCAGCTGCTTGCGCTCGTTCATGTTAGCCACCACATGCAGTTCGTCACAATAGTCCGCCTTGCGTCCGCTCTTCACTATCCCTTCCGGCACTATGCCTATCAGCTTCTGCTCGCCCAAGGCATGCGGCAGTACGCGCCTGAACGACTCGCTGATGCGCGACATCAAGCCGCCTGTAGCACCGCCGAACACCAGACTATGGCCGTTGGCGGCTATCCAGCCGCCTATGAAGTCACCAAGCCGGAGATAAGCCAGCGGGATGCGGTTCGACGAACTGCAATAAACAGCTATCTTCATTATGCGTCAATATTTGCGTAAGTTGCGTTCTCCTCTATGAACTCGCGGCGCGGAGCCACATCGTCGCCCATCAGCATGGCTATCGTGCGGTCGGCCTCCGCTGCGTTTTCTATAGTCACCTTCTTCAGCAGACGACGTGCCGGATCCATTGTCGTCTCCCACAACTGCTCGTCGCTCATTTCACCCAGACCTTTGTAACGCTGGGTCTTCACCAACCGCTCGTCGCCTCCGGCATAACGCTGTATGAAGTCATGCCGCTGCTGGTCGTTCCAGCAGTACTCCTTGTTGTTGTCCTTCGAGCACAGATACAGCGGAGCCATAGCTATGTAGAGGTGCCCCTGCTCTATCACTTCGTTCATGTGGCGGAAGAAGAGCGTCATTATCAGCGTGGCTATATGCGCACCATCCACATCGGCATCAGCCATTATTATCACTTTGTGATAACGTATTTTACTAAGGTTCAATGCCTTGGGGTCGTCTTCAGTGCCGAAGGTGATGCCGAGTGCGGTAAAGATGTTACGCACCTCCTCGCTCTCGAACACCTTGTGCTCCATTGCCTTCTCCACATTCAGGATTTTTCCGCGCAGCGGCAGTATGGCCTGGTGCACACGGTCGCGCCCGGTCTTTGCCGTACCGCCGGCCGAATCTCCCTCCACAAGGAACAACTCACATTCGGCAGGGTCCTTGCTTGCGCAGTCCGCCAACTTGCCGGGCAGTCCGCCGCCCGACAGGGGACTCTTGCGCAGGACGCTCTGGCGGGCGTTTCGTGCAGCTATACGCGCCTGAGCCGCCAATATGACCTTCTCCACTATGCGCTTCGCGTCATCGGGATGCTCCTCAAGGTAGTTGGCCAAAGCCTCACCTACAGCACCTGACACCATGCCTGCTATCTCCGAGTTGCCGAGCTTGGTTTTGGTCTGACCCTCAAACTGCGGCTCAGCCACCTTCACG
Source organism: Paludibacteraceae bacterium (assembly GCA_017417025.1). Classification (GTDB taxonomy): domain Bacteria; phylum Bacteroidota; class Bacteroidia; order Bacteroidales; family Paludibacteraceae; genus Colicola. The sequence continues at coordinate 104,607 of JAFPZY010000017.1, forward strand.
CTGATGACAGCCGTCAAGCCCTCGCGGAAATCGTTGGGGTCGATGGTTGAATTGCCGTCCTTGTCTTTCAGTTTGGCCTTTTCCAGCAACTTGCTCTCCTCGGCGTATTTCTTCATCACACGCGTCAGCGCCGCACGGAAACCGGCAACATGCGTTCCGCCCTCTATGGTGTTGATATTGTTTACGTACGAGTGCACATTCTCGTTGAAGTCGGTGTTATACACCATTGCCACCTCCACCGGTGTGCCGAACTTGTCTGTATTCAGGTGTATCACCTCCGAAATCAAAGGAGTGCGGTTGCTGTCGATATAGCGTACAAACTCGCTCAACCCTTTCTCCGAATAGAACACCTCTTTCTTGCACTGCCCCTCAGCGTTAGTCACGCGTTTGTCTTTCAGCACGATGCGCACGCCTGCGTTCAGGAATGCCAGTTCGCGCATGCGGTTGGCAAGAATGTCCCACTGATACACAGTCTCCGTAAAGATGGTGTCGTCAGGCCAGAATTGCACAAAAGTGCCGGTCTTGCGCTGTTCCCAGTTGCCCACAGCTTCAGCCTCCGTTATGGTGTGCACAGGAGCCAGCGGCTTGCCTTTGGCATAATCCTGCGTATGTATCTGTCCGTCACGATAGACCTCCACGTGCATCTTCGACGAGAGAGCATTCACGCAACTCACGCCCACACCATGCAGACCGCCGGAAACCTTGTAGCTATCCTTGTTGAATTTTCCGCCGGCATGCAGAACCGTCATCACCACCTCAAGCGCGCTCTTGTGTTCCTTCGGGTGCATATCCACCGGTATGCCACGACCGTTATCCTGAACGGTGATAGAGTTGTCCTCGTTTATATGAACCGCTATCTCCGAGCAGAACCCCGCCAATGCCTCGTCTATAGAGTTATCCACCACCTCATAAACAAGGTGGTGCAGACCTTTCTGCGAGATGTCGCCGATATACATGGCAGGGCGTTTGCGCACTGCCTCCAATCCCTCAAGCACCTGAATACTCGAGCCGTCGTATCTTTCCTGTTCTTCCATACAATGTTTTATATATTCCTTTTTTACTGACGATTTCCACGCACAAAACTACACATTATTATTATGCGCGCGGGCGCGCATGCGAGAAATCACCTGCAAAGATACTGCTTTTTTTTTACTCTTGCAAGTTTTTTTTCGTTTTTAGGCGAAAAAAACTATTTTTACCTTAAAAAACGCTGCCGGCGGCAGTATTCCTAATGTCTGCCGCAATCTGCGGCAGCAAGTCTGCCACCTCTGCATAGTCAAAGCCGCGCTGCAGCAGAAAGCGCAGCAACTTGTCTCTGTCGTATCCTTTTTTCCGCTCTACAAGATGCTCCAATACGCCGTTGTAGATTTCCGGATCCAATCCCTGCAGGGCTGCCTCTGTCTCATCTTCCGGCAACCCTTTGCTGCGCAGCATCATGCGTATTTTGCGCCTGCCCCATCCCTGAAAAGCCGCCTTGTCGTGCACGTATGCTTTGCAATAGCGCGCCTCGTCTATATAGCCGTCGCCCCGCAACCGCTCTATGACAGGCGCGCAGTCACCCTCGTAGCCCCACTGCCTGAGTTTTTCTCTCACTTCGCTGCTGCAGTGCTCCGCCGCCGCACAATAGCGCGCCGCCTTAGCGTACCATTCGTCCTCTGACCATTCGCTGTTTTCCATACACGTCCTTTTTTGCAGTCGTTGCCGCATAGCCGTACTCGAGAAGCACTGCCTCCGTTCCTGCTGCAAAAGCCTCATTGATTTCAAGATATATCTCCGCTGTCTGCAGCCGCTTTGCCATTGCCCTGTAAAACAACAACGGGTCATCATCAGGAACAAACAATGCACTATGCGGCTCATAGTCCAGAACGGCAGGCCGCATCGACGCTTTTTCGCTTTCGCGCACGTATGGCGGGTTGCTGATAACTATATCCCATCTTTTGTCCTGCCACGCCTCGTCCTTTGTCAGGTCGCCTTTCAGCCACCTCACCTCCACGCCGTTCCGCCGGCCGTTCTCTTCAGCAGTCCGCAGGGCATTTTCCGACAGGTCAAGACCGGTTACGTCCCAATCAGGACGCTCTTTTTTCACAGCGATGGCTATGCAGCCGCTCCCCGTCCCCGCATCCAATACATGCAGCCTGCCGCCCGCAGGATGGTCGTGCAGCACCCAGGCAACCAGTTCCGCCGTCTCCGGCCGCGGAATAAGCGTGCTCTTGTCCAGAAGCAGATCCAGCCCACGCCACACAGTATGACCGAATATATACTGCACAGGCTCGCCTGCATGCAGCCGCTGCATCACCTCATCCAACCCCGCAACTTCCAAGTTGCCGCGCCACAGCAGCAACTCCGTGCGGCTCATGCCAGTCAACTCCTCAAGCACCCACCACGCCGTGCCTTCCGCCTCGTCTGCCGGCATAATGTCCGCCAGCCTGCCGGCTATCGCCCTGAAGAGTTCCCGCCTGCACATAATCTAAACCTTGCGTCTGAAAACATGCGTACATTCGGTCCATCCGCCGCCGTCATTACGCTTGTAGAAACGCTGGTTGGTGGTTTCGCTTTTCAGTCCTCCGCACGCCTCTATATACGGACCTGTCTTCAGGTAGTCAAGCCTGCCGTCATCAAGCCGCCGCCACCATTCAGGAGCAGCGTCCCTCTGCGGGACCCAGTCTCTGCCGGAGTACCACGCTGTCTTTATTCCCTGCCTGTGCACATGTTCCGCCAGTTGCATAACGCCTTCAGGGTCGTTGTCGCCGCCCATGAAACACACGCACGTCACTCCGCTGCCGTAACGCGCCGTCAGACCGTCTATCAGTTCCCGTGTCAGTTCCTCGCCGGTGTCGGTCCACAAGTGAGGACTATGGCATCCGGGGCACCTGTTCGGGCAGCCGGAGATGTTCAAAGCCAGCGTAGTCTCACCAGGCACCTCCTGAAACACTATGTCATAGGATGCCACTTTCATTTTTTCCCATGCCGCCGGTTTTCTTTATTCGCCGGGCTCGTCTATCTGTATCGTGTCGGTATAGACACGTCCTGCACGGTCGGTCACCTCGACCTTTATTTCATGCTTCCCCGTAACAGGAGGTGTCGAGAAGAAGTGGTTGTTACGGAAGGGGATATAGTCGTCCCATACGCGCGCGCCGTTCACATATTCGCAATAGTCGGGGTCGAAACTGTAGAATTGTTCCATGTCTCCCATCAGTTTGCCATCCTGATACCAGCGTACACGCCATGCATCGTCCCAGTTCCATATTTTTGCCACAACAGAGTGAGGTCTGTCCATTACCCTACCAACCTGATAAAGGCGGAACTGATACTCTTTCGGGTGACCGGTAGCCTTGTAGTACCAGGTCGGGTACTCGCGCCCTTTGCCTTCAAACACCTGATAGCCGCACGGAGCGCCGTCGCTGCTGTAGTCGTTGGTCCACCAGTTGCCGCACAGCGCACCGAGGTTGTGTTCCATTATACCGCCGCCTATGTCGAAGTTGTTGTTATGGTGCATGTGCCCTGTCAGCACCACGCCCTCAAACTTGTTGTCAAGCATGTCCTTCAGGTGCTGTCCGCCGCCAATGAGTCCGGACTCGGAGGAGAACTTCAGCGGGCAGTGCATGCAGATGTAGATGCGGTTGCCCATGTTGATGGCGCTGTTGAGCAACTGCTCCAGCCAGTGCATCTGGTCGGGCATCTCGTCAAGCGTCACACGGTAGCGCTTGTTGCCCATGTAGTGCATGTTGCTGAGCACCACATAGAACGCATCGCTCAGTTGGAAGGCGTAGTACACCGGACCGAATGACTTCTTGTACTGCGCCTCGTAGTCTGCCGTGTCCGACGGAGTGACAAACTTGTCAAAGTCGTGGTTACCTATAACAGGATAGACAGGGAAAGACAATTGGCGCGCAAAAGCCTTGTAGGTCTCGTTATGGTTGTACATGTCCCACGATATGTCGCCCAGCACAATGCCGGCAAGTTGTACGTCAGTGTATTGTGCCGCCGTCTCCTGTATGTCTTTCAGCGTCGCCCCCATCAGTTTCTCTGCGTCCTCGTCGGTGTCTATCTGCGGGTCGGCCATGGTAATCATGGCATAGCGGTCTGCATCGCCCTTCATCTGCTTCAAGTCGAAGTTATAAACCGCCTTCTTATCATCAAGACGCTGGTAGAACTGCGGTACGCCTGAACTGTAGTCGGCTACATACCCTTTCGGGGTAACTATATAAACGAACTCCGCTTTCTCGTTAAGGCCGATGGAGTAAGCCCCTGTGTGGTCGGTGCGGATAAGCGAGTATCCGTCGGTCACTATCACACCGCCTAAAGGTTTGTTTGCACCCTTTACTGTGCCTGTCACCACACGGGCTCCAAGTTCCTGAACCGACAGCAGCATGGCTGCCGCAATAACGAAATAACCAATCTTGTGCTTCATACGATGTTGTGTTTGTTACTCTCTTATGTCAAAACCACTCGTCCCGCTATGTTTCGGCCAAATCGAGTGGTTTTGCTGTCACCTTGCGGGGGCAAACATTGTTTGCCCGCAAGTTCGCTTCGTAAGCTTCTTGTGACCCCGCTGGGCAGGGACGAACCTTTCTACGCTTCGCTTCGTAAGCTTCTTGTGACCCCGCTGGGCAGGGACGAACCTTTCTACGCTTCGCTTCGTAAGCTTCTTGTGACCCCGCTGGGCAGGGACGAACCTTTCTACGCTTCGCTTCGTAAGCTTCTTGTGCCCCCGCTGGGCAG
>JAFPZY010000018.1 GCA_017417025.1 Paludibacteraceae bacterium
CCATAGCACCTTCAAACCAACCGTCACCAGCCGCTGTGCCGCTGCCGCAAGTGGAAAGAGTTGTTGGATATGTGTTGGTTATTACGTTTCCATCCGGTGTAAAATGGCATTTCACCCTGCCGTCAGCACTATTCATTACGGACTGGTGAAACTCCGTTGCACGCAGGTGAATCAGGTGGTGATGGTCGTCTGTGTTGTCGTCAAACACATACGCCGTACCGGCCGTAGCGTGCAAATATTTGGCAGTATTCCGTCCGCCAGTTCCGATGATTTTCGACCCTGAGAGTCCCTGCGAGGCAAGTGCGGTGCCTGCCGCGCCCGTGTTGGTGATGGCGTAGGTGCCGACAGGGTTATCGTCAATGGAACTGACCGACAGGGTGCCGTCCACGACAAGAGCAAGCCACACTTGGCTTCCGCCTGATGATGCTGTCATTTGCACCCGCTTGGTGGCACCGACCGTGGTGACATTCATTGTGACACTGGCAAATGCCGCATCGATATTGACTCCTGCTCCGTTGATGGCTTCATTACCCCAGTCTTGGGCAGATACAGCCGCCGAGACGAGCAGGGCGAGAGTGAGGGCGCAAAGAGCGCGGGTTCGGGCGCGTAGTGCGCCGTGGGTTGTTTGTTGCTTTTTCATAAGCGTAAAAATTTTGTTGGTTGATAATTGGGTTTATTACGACCTTTGTGTCGTGTGGTGTATAGTAGTTCATGGGGAGTAACCCCTACTATGCTGTGTTAATCCTGTGTTAATCCTGTGTTAATCCTGTGTTAATCCTGTGTTAATCCTGTGTTGAAGTATGCAGTATTTTCTTTGTCAATCCTGTGTTGAGGTATGCAGTATTTTCTTTGTTAATCCTGTGTTGAAGTATGCAGTATTTTTTTAGCTACGGGCATGACGAAAGTGTGGACTTCGTGTTGTTTTTTACCTACAGACATAAAGAAAGCGCAGACCTCGTGTTGCTCATTTACAAACCGAGGTCCTAGCATTACCTTAAAAGTCAAATAAACAACAGGAAACCTACGCTGATATAACAAACCGCTCTGCCAGAAACGACAAAGAAGGGTATAATGTCATACCTATAGGCATCTATTGCTACTTTGATTTTGACTTTTAATTCCGAAGGTTGCTAGGTTTCGGTTTGTCAAACGCAAAGCGTCAATAAACGCTATTCTTTATGTCACCGCTTTTTTACACTGTCGGTGCCAGTGCTTCTGTTTTACGTCCGGAGCAGACGGTTTTTATGTTTACAGCAGATTGTTTTTTCTTCAACAACTGCTTCAGTTCACTGTCTTTGATATTCGCCTTTTCCTACTTGTCGTAAGTTTTTCACTCTGCAAAAGTACAAAAATAATGTAATATATGCAAGAGGAGATGGTGTTTTTTGTGTTTTTTATGATGACAACCCTAAGATGCTGCTTACAAACGCTTCGCGGTCAAAGGGCTGCAGGTCTTCGGCTTTCTCGCCGAGACCGATATAGCGCACAGGTATGCGGAACTGGTCGCTGATGCCTATAACCACGCCGCCTTTCGCCGTGCCGTCTAATTTGGTGACGGCGAGCGATGTGACCTGTGTGGCGCGTGTGAACTGGCGTGCCTGCTCGAAGGCGTTCTGCCCTGTGGAGCCGTCCAGCACGAGCATCACATCGTGTGGAGCGTCTGGCACCACTTTCTGCATGACGTTGCGTATCTTGGTCAGTTCGTTCATCAGATTGACTTTGTTGTGCAGCCGTCCGGCCGTGTCAATCAGCACTATATCAGCGCCGTTGGCTTTGGCGGAGGCCAGTGTGTCGAAGGCGACAGACGCAGGGTCGGAGCCTTGTTGCTGCTTTACGACAGGCACTCCGACGCGCTCGCCCCAGATGCACAGCTGCTCAACGGCGGCGGCACGGAAAGTGTCGGCGGCACCCAGATAAACCTTCTTGCCCGCCTGCTTGAACTGCCATGCGAGTTTGCCGATGGTGGTTGTTTTGCCAACGCCGTTCACGCCGACCACCATGATGACGTATGGTGTTTTGTTGCCGTTGTTGTCGGTGCCTGGTTCGGCATAGTTGGCGTTCTCTGTCTCGTTCTCGCGCAGCAAGGCGGATGTCTCCTCCACGAGTATGCGGTTGAGTTCGCCTGTGCCGAGGTACTTGTCGCGGGCTACGCGCTGTTGCACGCGCTCGATGATGCGCAGGGTGGTCTCCACGCCGACATCTGAGGTGACAAGAGCCTCTTCGAGGTTGTCAAGCACGTCGTCGTCCACGGTAGATTTGCCGGCAATGGCGCGGCCAATCTTGCTCAGCACCGATTCCTTGCTTTTCTCCAGGCCTTTGTCAAGGGTTTCCTGCTGCTCTTTCTTTGATTTGAATAGTCCGAAAAAAGCCATGTCACTGTTGTTTATCTGTATTTCTTTGCCTGTGCTTTAGCGTTTTCGCGTGCCATGCGCTGCTGCTCTTTCTGCATAGCCTCAAGGCGCGCCATGAAGCCTGACTTCTTTGGCTGCGAAGCGCGTTTGCGTGCGTTTTCCTCCATCTGCGCAAGCAGTTTCTTGTCGTCTATCGACCAGCGGAACAGCATGGTTTGCAGTATGGTGAAGCCGAGGGAGAGCAGGTAGTAGTAGCTCAGTCCGGCGGCGTAGTCGTTGAAGATAAAGAGGAACATGAGTGGCATTGCGTACATCATGTACTTCATGAACTTCATGTTCGGGTCGGTCGCCTGCTGCTGCATGGTGATGAAAGTGTAGCCGAAGTTGGCAACGGTCATCAGCAGGCAGAACAGGCTGAGGTGGTCGCCGAGCAGAGGTATATGTGTGCCCCACGACAGAATTGCGTCGTAGGCGCTGAGGTCTTCAGCCCACCACAGCGACTTGCCGCGAAGCTCTATCGCGGTCGGGAAGAACCAGAACATAGCCATCAGCACAGGGAACTGGAAGAGCATTGGCAGGCAGCCTGACATAGGGCTGACTCCAGCGCGCTGGTAGAGGGCCATGGTTGCTTGCTGGCGCTCCTGCATCTTCTCGGGCGGGTATTTGGCATTTATCTCGTCAAGCTGGGGTTTCAGCACGCGCATCTTTGCGCTCGACTTGTAGGACGCAAACACGAAGGGCAGTATTATAAGCTTGATAACCAGCGTCATCAGCAGAATCACTATGCCTATGTGCAGCCCCCATGACGAGAACAGGTCGAACATCGGAATCACCAGTATCTTGTTTATCCAGGCCACTATTTTCCAGCCTAACGGCACAAGTTCTTTCAGGTGGAGCTTCGCCTCGCCGTCAAGGTCTTTGTCGTAAGCGCGGAGGGTGTTGTAGTGGTTAGGACCGAGGTAGTAGCGGAAACCGGTTGGTTGTTTGCCTGTTATGTCGAAGTTTACATTGGTCTTGGTGCTGTACTCCTTGATGTATTTAGAGTATTTGTCTTGCGGTGTGGACTCGAATTCTGTGGAACTGAAAGCGTCATCGGCGATGAGGACTGTAGAGAAGAACTGGTCTTTGTAGCCAATCCAGCGGACACGGGCGTTCTCTTTTTTGGTGTCGTGTTTGCTCTCGCTCAGTTTCTCCATGTCGCCGCCAACCAGCATGTACTGCAGTTGTGCGTATCTCTCTTCGAACTTGCGTCCGCGCTCTTGTTGCGGAATACGCTGTGTCCACTGCATCTCGGCAGAGTTAACATTCTGTGCCAGAATGTTTTGCATGTTGTGCGGCTCTATGCTGAAGTGCACCATATAGTCGTCGGGGGCGAGTGTATAGACGAAGTCCAGCCACGAATCCTCAAGTGCCGTATTCAGGCGCATTACCACTTTGTCCTGCTCCCGGACAACCGGCACAAAGTACAGGTTGGCAGTCGATAAGATGCGGTTGTTCTGCGTGATGAGCGTGAAACTGGTGCTTGTCTCATCGCCCCTGAACAGGCAAAGCGGGCTCACAGTGTCGCCGTAAGCCTTATATTCTTTAAGGAACGCGCGCGCGAGGGAGCCGCCTTTGGTGCGGACAAAGATACATATCTTGCTGTTTTCCAGCATTATGTCTTTGTCTTCGCCTTGTGCGGAAACAGCCAGGTCGCCGAAGACGGCCTGAAGTTGCTGCGCCTGCTCCTCTTCACTGACTGCCGGCTGCAGTTGCCGGTTGGCGGCACTGACTGCGGTGAGGCTGTCTGACAGGCGTTGTGCTTCCGCCTGCATCTGCTGAGCCAGCATTATGCTGTCGTTAATGCGCTGACGCTCTGCCATTTCCTCTTTCGAGGGGCGCGTCAGCATTGAAAATCCTACGATGATTGCGGCTATTAGAAGGAAGCCAATCCATGTGTTTTTATCCATTGATGTTGTGTTTTAGCTGTGTTGTTTTTATTTTTGGCAGGACTAATGTCTGCGTCTGTATTCGGCAAATGTGAAGTCGTGCGGATTATCGGTGTCCGCGTTGTGTTTCTCGCTTGCGCTCATCTCCCAGTCCTTAGCCTCTATCTCAGGAAAGAAGGTGTCAGCATCGTCCCATTTGTGGTGTATATGCGTGATATACAGTTTGTCGGCTATTGGCATGAACTGCCTATAGACCATCCCTCCGCCTATTATGAACGCCTCTTCGTCGCCGTGTATCATGTCGCGCGCCCGGTCTATGGAGCAGGCTGTTTCCGCCCCCTCGAAGGTTCTGCCCTCAACGTCTGTCAGCACTATGTTGCGGCGTTTTGGCAGCGGACGCTTTGGCAGCGAGAGCCATGTTCTTTCTCCCATTATTACTGCATGTCCTTCTGTTACAGCCTTGAAGTGCTTCAGGTCGGCCGGCAGGTGGCAGAGCAGTTCCCCTTTTCTGCCGATGGCGTTGTTTTCCGCTATTGCTACTATTATGCTTAGCATGTCTGTCTATGTTTTTCTGTTGTTGTTTGCCGGCTGTTACACAGCCACTTCGCCGCGTATATGCGGGTGGGGGTTATAGCCGTTCAGGGTGAAGTCCCCGTAGTTGAAGCCTGCTATGTCGTGCACTTCGGGGTTTAGCAGCATTTCCGGCAGTTCTCTCGGCTCGCGTGTCAGTTGCAGTCGTACCTGCTCGAGGTGGTTAAGGTAGATGTGCGCGTCGCCTAAAGTGTGAACAAAATCGCCGCACTGCAGCCCTGTCACTTGCGCCATCATCTTCAGCAGGAGCGCATAAGACGCTATGTTGAAGGGCACTCCGAGGAAGATGTCGGCGCTTCGCTGATAGAGTTGCAGGCTCAGTCTGCCGTCTGCCACATAGAACTGGAACAGGCAGTGGCACGGGGGCAGAGCCATCTTTTCCACTTCTGCCACGTTCCATGCACTGACCATCAGCCGGCGGCTGTCAGGGTTGCTCTTTATCTGGTTTACAATGTTTTGTATCTGGTCGATGGTGCCGCCGTTATAGTCAGGCCACGACCGCCACTGGTGCCCGTAAACCGGACCGAGTTCTCCATTTTCGTCAGCCCATTCGTCCCAGATGCTGACCCCGTGCTCTTGCAGGTAGTGCACGTTGGTATCGCCGCGAAGAAACCACAGCAGCTCGTAGATGATGGATTTCAGGTGCAGTTTCTTCGTGGTCAGCAGCGGAAAGCCGTCGTCTATGTGGAACCGCATCTGGTGGCCGAACACAGAGATGGTGCCCGTCCCGGTGCGGTCGTGCTTCTCCGTCCCCTCGTTGAGGACTCTGCGGCAGAGGTCAAGATATTGTTGCATAGTGTAGTAGGGCTGTGGTTGTCAGTATAGTTTGTATGTCGTCTTCAGCACTTTGAATTCTGTGCGGCGGTTTATCTGGTTGCAGATGTCCTGCTTGTCTTTAGGCAGTTGCATTATGAATATTCCGTCTAAAACCTGCTCTGTGGGGATGAAGGGATATTTGTCGTGCAGTGCCTTGTCCGCCACTACAGGTTTGCTTTCGCCGTATCCGGCGGGGGTCAGGCGCTCTTTTTCTATACCTTTGCTTATAAGGAAGTCCACGCACGCCTGCGCGCGTTTCTCGCTCAGGGTCTTGTTTGCCGTCGAGTCGCCTACAAGGTCGGTGTGTGCACTCAGTTCTATGGTGATGTTAGGGTTGTCAGTCAGCAGTTTTACGAGCCCGAGCAGTTCCTGCGAAGAGCTTTCGGTCAGAGTCCATTTGCCTGATTCGTAGAACACGTTGTTCATCGTAACAGGCTTTGAAACAGGCGACAAGCGGAAGTCCTGGGTGTAAGTGTGGCTGTCTTTAAGGTCGGTTGTCTGCAGGGTGGTTTTCTGGTTCAGAAAGCCGCGTGCCGTTGCCAGCATGGCGTATCGGGCGTTGGGCTGCAGCTTCAGTTTGTAGGTTCCGTCGCGGCGTATCTGCATTTTCTGGTTGGTGCCGTCAGTGCCGACCAGCCTTATCACAGCATCGGTGAGAGGTTCGCCGTTGTTGTCAGTCACTTTGCCTTCCACAGCAAATATCATCTCCGGCAGCAGGAAGCGGTAGATTTGGTCTTCTCCCTTTTTCTGTCCGCGGTTGGAGGAGAAGAATCCGTTTTCGGTTTTGCCTTCGAAGGTGATGCCGAAGTCGTCGCCGTTGCTGTTGATGGGCACGCCCATGTTGAATATCTCATAGAGGGGCATCGTCACGGCCTCGGTGGTGTCGTTGGCGGAGTAGGTGGTGTCGCGTCCAGTCCTGCTGGCGCGGAATATGTCCAGGCCTCCGTAGCCCGGATGTCCGTTGGAGGCGAAATATAGTGTGCCGTCGTGACGGACGGTGGGGTAGAGTTCGTCTTCTGTCGTGTTTATTTGCGGGCCGAGGTTGGTGATGTTTATCCATTGTCCGCTCTCTTCCTCGGCACGCCATATATCTTTGCCGCCGTAGCCGCCCGGGGCATCGGAAACAAAGTACAGCGTGTCGCCGTTGGCGCTCACGGCGGGGTGTCCGACGGTGATGCTGCTGTCGGCGAACAGCTTCACTTCCTGCGGTTCTCCCCATTCGCCGCCGGCCCGCTCCGAGCGGAAAATCTTAGCTCCGAGGTCCTGTCCGTTGATGGGCTTGGAGTAGGTGAAGTACATGGTCCGTCCGTCAGCAGTGAAGCAGCATGCGCCTGTTTCTGCAGAGCCTGCCGATTTGCCGGAGGCGGTGCTGTCGTTCTGGTTTTCCTCGCTTTCATTCCCCTCGCCGTAAAGTCCTTCAGGGATATGTATATCCTGCCATTTGCCGTTGGCGTCTTTGCGCGAAGTGAAGAGGTTGAAGGTCTGTTTTCCTGTCACCGGACTTGGGCGGCGCAGGGTCTTCTTGTTGCCCGTGTTCACACGCCTGTTGCTCGTAAACATCAGTGCGTCTGCATCTTCTCCTATAAACGCGGGCGAAAAGGAGGAGGAGCGTTTCTGGTTGAAGTCTTTGGCAAGAGTCACTTTGTGCCGTGTCGGCTGGCGTTTCCATTCGCCGGCTTTGCTGCAGGCGTATGCTCCCGCCTGTGCCACGTATGAGTCGGGCACTTTTTCAAGATAGAGGCGGTAGTTTTTCTCCGCATCCTTGTATTTGCCCTGGTATTGCAGTGCTTCCGCCAGCCTCAGATACACTATCGGGTCCGGATATTTGTATCGCACGGCATGCTGGTAGCAGGTTGCGGCACGGCTGTTGTTGAGGATGCGGTAGCACTCGCCCTGATTGAACGCGACCCTTGCTTTCAGATCGCGTTCAGTCTTGGCGTTGATGCGTGTATAGCAGTTCTTGTAGATGTCGGCTGCGTCGTAGTATTCGCCTATTGCAAATTTCTTGTCGGCTCTTTTTACGCGCGTCTTGATGCTGCACGAACTCAGGGCACCTGTTACTATGATGCCCGCTGCTACACAGAAAAATATGTGTTTAGCCCAGTTCATGTATTACGAGTCCGCTGCGCAGTTTGGGCTCAAACCAGGTTGTCTTTGGCGGCATGATGTTGCCGGAGTCGGCGATGTCTATTATCTGCTGCATGGTTACAGGGTAGAGTGCAAGCGCCACTTTCATTTCCCCTGAATCAACACGGCGTTTCAGTTCGCCCAAGCCGCGTATGCCGCCAACGAAGTCTATTCTCTTGTCCGAGCGGAGGTCTTTGATGCCCAGAATCTTGTCGAGAATGAGGTCAGACGAGATGGTCACGTCCAGCACGCCGATGGGGTCTGCATCGTTGTAGCGACCCTGTTTGGCTGTCAGGCTGTACCAGTGTCCGCCCAGATAGAGGCTGAAGTTGTGCAGTCTTGCGGGTTTGTAAATTTCTGTCCCCTTGTCTTCAACGTCGAAGTTCTCGCGCACTTTGTCAAGGAACTGCTCGTCTGTCAGGCCGTTCAGGTCTTTCACTACGCGGTTGTAGTCCATAATGTTAAGCTGGTTGTCAGGGAAGCAGACAGCAAGGAAGAAGTTGTATTCCTCATTGCCCGTGTGGTGGGGGTTCTGCTGTTTGCGCTCGTTGCCTACAAGGGCTGCTGCTGCACTGCGGTGGTGTCCGTCAGCTATGTACATGGCGGGGATTTTCGCTACCAGTTCGGTGATGCGGCGTATGTCCTCATCATCGTCAATCACCCAGAATTTGTGACCGAAGCCGTCGATTTTGGCTACGAAGTCATACTCGGGAGTCTTGGCTGTGTATTTGGCTATTATCTTGTCAAGCTCGTCCACATGCTTGTAGGCGAAGAACACCGGCTCAATGTTGGCGTTGTTCACGCGCACGTGTTTCATACGGTCTTCCTCTTTGTCCTTGCGTGTCAGCTCGTGCTTTTTGATGCGGCCTTGCATGTAGTCCTCCATGTCGGCGGCTACAACCAGTCCGTACTGCACTTTGTCGCCCATGGTCTGTGCATACACATAGTAGTTCTCCTTCTCGTCCTGAACGAGCCAGCCGTTTTTGCGGAACATGTCAAAATGCTCGCGTGCGCTCTGATAGACGCGCGGGTCGTGCTCGTCAGTACCCGGCTCGAAGTTGATTTCGGGCTTGATGATGTGGTAGAGTGACATCTCGTTGCCTTCGGCCTCTTTGCGGGCTTCTTCGGAGTTCAGAACGTCATACGGGCGGGAGTTTACTTTCTCCACCAACTCTTTGGGCGGACGGATGCCGCGGAATGGTTTGATTCTCATGGAAATGAAAATTTATGGGTTATTTATTTGTTGTTGTTTGTTGCATTGCTGTCGCTCTTTTTTCCCATAGAGCATGTGCCGTTGAACACGGCGTTTGGTTCCACAATGAGTGTCTGTGTCCTCACGTCTCCCTCTATTTTCCCCGATGCGCGAAGGGCAAGTGTCTGCTGAACGCTTATCTTGCCGTCAAGCAGGCCCATTATCTCTGCATTCTGGCAGGCTATCGAACCTTTGACCGACCCTTTTTCGCCTATCACCACCTTGCCCGAGCACTGCATGTCGCCTTCCACGCGGCCGTCTATGCGGATGTCCGAGTCTGCTATTATTGTTCCGATAATCTTGCTGCCGGCAGTCAGGGCGTTGTAGAGAGTGCCGGACTGTTGTGTTGTTGTCGCCATAATCTTCTTGTTTTTAGTTCTTTATGAATCCGGTGCTTTTCGCGGGGGCAGATTGCACCGAAATTAGCGTACAAAGATACACCTTTTTTTTTATCTGTGCAAGACTATTGTGTTTTTTTGCAAATAATGTGTCGAAAATTTTGCAGTTCCACAAATAATGCCTATCTTTGCAGGCTTAAATTCTGAATATACTATGACTGTCTTTATTGCAATCCTGGCTGTGGCTGTGGCGGTAGTGCTGCTTTGTGTGCGCATTCTGCTGAAAAAAGGGGGCAGGTTCTCCTCGCAGCACATTGCGGAGAACAGGCTCATGCGCAGTCGTGGCATTACGTGCGCTACGTCGCAGGACCGGAGCGCACGCACAGGCAACAAGCGCAGAATAAATGTGAAACAACTATAAACAAGGTATCTTTTTATTATGAACAAGATTCAAACTGTCGTCAATGTTATTCTTGCAGCCGCTGTGGTTGCTCTGTTTGTCCTTCATTTCACTTCGCGTCCGGCGGCAGCCGACTCCGTGGAGGAGAATGCAACAGTGCAGGATGGGAACCTCCCTCTCGCATACCTCAATGTGGACAGCCTCCTTATTAAATACACCTTTGCCCAGGAGGCGCAGGAGACACTGATGAGCAAACAGGAGGACGCGCGCCTCAAACTCAATACCAAATTGCGCACTCTGCAAAAGGAAATGGCCGACTTCCAGCAGAAATACGACAACCACGCTTTCCTCAGCGCAGAGCGCGCACAAAGCGAGTACCAGCGCCTGCAGAAGAAGCAGCAGGACCTCGAGGAGCTGGAAGCCAAACTGACTCAGGACATCATGCTTGAGAACCAGAAACTGAACCTGCAGCTGGCCGACTCACTCACCGCTTATCTCCAGGTGTTCAATGCAGACGGGCGTTTCCATGTCATCCTGAGCAACAACGCCAAGGACAATGTTCTTATGGCGGCAGAGGGCTATGATATTACAAATCAGGTGATTGACGGACTCAATGCGCGCTACAAGAAGTAACTTTCTCCTTTTTCTCTGCTTTCTGTGCTTCTCTTTTGCGGGGCGGGCGCAGAACATACCTGTGCCCTTGAACTATGTCAAGGTGTATGACTTCATCGACGAGCTGCTCACCGACGGAGTTATAGTGAGACAGACCGCCGTGCGGCCGTACTCGCGCATACAGATGGCGCAGATGCTTACAGAGGCGCAGCAGAAAGACTCGCTGCTCAACAAACGGCAGCGCGATGACCTCAACTTCTATCTCAACGTCTTTGCCCTGGAGCGCGACACTGTCCCCGACAACTATGTAGAGTACACCGACCGGCGGACCTTCAACCTCTCGCTTGCCAATCCGCAGTTCTCCTACATCACGCGCAACAAGCTCTTCAAGATGTCGCTCGAGCCTATTCTCGGCATGGACCTGTACGCCTCCAAGAAGGGTGCAGTCATCAAGCGGTGGTGGGGAGCCGACCTGAAGATGGACATTGTGCACCACATCTCTATATGGGGCTCACTGCGTGATGTCAGCTACAACGGCACCGCGGCGCTGAAAAGCAGCTACTTCCCCGACCAGTATGCCAAGATTGACGGTGCCAAACTCACCAAGCCCGGCTTCCTCAACAACGAAGCCGGAGTGCAGTACAAGGAGTCGAACTACGGAGGCGACTTCTCCGACAGCAAGGGTGGTATATCCGCCTATGCGTGGTTCGGCAGCATAGGGGTGCAGCGCGAGAATATCCGCTGGGGCGACAGCTACCACTGCTCGAATATCCTCTCCGGCCGCAATCCGGCCGTGCCGATGCTCACCTTGCAGCTCACGCCGTGCAAGTGGTTCCAGTTCGACTATTTCCACGCCTGGCTCGTGAGCAATGTTACGGACTCCACAAGATACTATGTAGAGAACAACACCTCCGGCGGCACAGAGCGCGAATACCGCCCGCACAACAAGTTCATGGCGGCCAACATGTTCACTTTCATCCCGATAAAGTACCTGACTTTCTCTTTCGGCAACTCCATTGTTTATGCCGAGAATAATGTGCAGGCGGCGTATTTCATCCCCTTCGCATTCTTCAAGTCGCTCGACCACCTGCTCACCAAAGGGCTTGGGGTGGAGAACCAGAACTCGCAGGCGTTCTTCAGTCTGACGGTGCGCCCCGTTGACCATCTCAAGCTCTACGGCTCTTTCTACTTGGACGAGTTCAAGTTCAGCCGGCTGAAGAAGTCCAACAAGGAGAAGAACCCCGTGTCTTATTTAGTCGGCTTCGACTGGACCGGCTGGCCAGTGCGCGGACTTGGACTGAAAGCGGAGTTCATGCGCTCGTACATAGCCTGCTATACGCACTCCATCGATGTCCTCACCTGGCAGTCAAACTCTTATTTAATGGGGCATTACATGGGCGACAACGCACAATCGGTATATGCCGAACTGAGCTACCGCCCCATCAAGGGTATGGTGCTGAAACTCAGCTACACCGACGACACCAAGTACAACTCATATTCATATCTCCGCGCTTACAGGGAGAACGGGAAGAAGGTGTCGGAGGGCGGCATCAGCGAGACAATATCGCAGAAGCCTTTTGCCAAGCCGGTATTCCGCAATTCGATTGTGGCATTGGAGGGTGTTTATGAGGTGCATCCGGACATGTATCTGCGTGTCAATCTCACCTACAACAACGCACGCGGCTACGACAATCTTGTGCAGAGCATCGCCAGCGAGGATGCGGGCCCTGCTTGCACGGCGCAGTACTACCTGGACAAGTTCGCCCCCAAGTATTACCACGGCGGCAACTTCACCGCCCTCCTCGGCTTCTCCTTCGGGTTCTGACCTGCGGTTTTACATTTCCGCCATTACAGGGTATGCGGGCTTCCGGCCTGCGATACCTCTTTTGCATTGTTGCTCCTGCGGAGCATGCAGAAGAGGGCCGTTGCTTTCGTGCTGCCAGTGGGCGCGGACGGTTTGTCTGCACCCATCAAATCCTACTTCTTCATTACCAGGAAAGAGGGTGAAAAGAGGGTGAAAGGATGGTGAAAAACGGGTGAAAAGAGGGTGAAGGCAGGGAGATAACGGCTGAATCACCTACTAATCACCTACTAATCACCTACTAATCACCTACTAATTACATACTAATTACATACTAAAGACAGTTGCATGTAAACATGCATACTGCGTGGGGGTAGAGTGTGTGTATAGCGCGTGTATAGCGTGTGTATGCGTGTATGTGTGTATGC
>JAFPZY010000019.1 GCA_017417025.1 Paludibacteraceae bacterium
AACAAAAACAATATAAGAGACAAACATTAAAAATATACATAAGAGACAAACATCAATATAAGAGACAAACATCAATATAAGAGACAAACATCAATATAAGAGACAAACATCAATATAAGAGACAAACATCAACATAAGAGACAAACATCAATATAAGAGACAAACATCAATATAAGAGACAAACATCAATATAAGAGACAAACATCAATATAAGAGACAAACATCAATATAAGAGACAAACATCATATATAAGAGACAAACATCAATAAATATAAGAGACAAACATCAAAAATATAAAGAACATAAAGGAAATATAAAGAACATAAAGGCAAACAATATAGCCCCAAAAAACATAAATAAAAGTAACATAAAAAGCAAACAATCAAAGCAAACAATCAAAAAACAATCAAAACAAACAATAATAAAAACAAACAATAATAAAAACAAATAATAATAAAAACAAACAATCAAACTATGCAACAAATCCTCGTTAAACGTGGTTTGGACCTTCCGATGGACGGTGCAGCAGAAAAGACGCTCGGTAGCGTCAATATGCCGCATGTGTTCAGGATAGTGCCCGACCACTACGCCGGGATAACACCGAAATTGTCGGTGAAAGCCGGTGAGCGTGTAAAGGCGGGCAGCCCGCTTTTCCACGACAAGACGTTTGAGGCCATGCAGTTTACATCACCAGTGAGCGGTGTAGTCAAGGACATAGTCCGCGGCGAGCGCAGGAAAGTGATGTCGATAGACATAGAGGCCGACAACGTGACGGAGTACGCGGAATTTGACAAGGGCATGGAGATACGTGCACTGCTTCTCAGTTCGGGCTTGTGGAGCCTGCTGAAGCAGCGTCCGTATGACTGCATCGCCCTGCCGAACAAGAGTCCGCGCGCAATCTTTGTATCAACCTTCGACAGCGCCCCTCTGGCACCTGACTATGAGTACGTGCTCAAGGGCGAAGGCGCACATCTTCAGGCCGCCGTCAGCGCACTGAGCAAAGTGGCTCCGGTGTATGTGGGTGTTCGTGCGGGAGCCGCAGCCGCGGATTTCAGAGGTCTGAAAGACTGCACACTGTTTGAAGTGTCAGGCCCCCACCCCGCCGGCAACGCGGGAGTGCAGATAAACAAAGTGCTCCCGATGCGCAAAGGGGACACGATGTGGACAGTGAATGTGCAGGACATGGCGATAATAGGCCGTCTGCTGACGAAAGGCATTGTGGACATGCGCAAGAAGGTGGCCGTAACCGGTCCGATGGTTTATAAAGCGCAGTACTACAGCGTATTGCCGGGCATCAGTGTGGGCGAGCTGCTGAAGAGCAACATCCACAAGGAGTCGTCTTACCGCATAGTTCGCGGCAACGCTCTGAGCGGCATGCAGGCGACGGAGGACGAGACGGTGTCGGTATATGACAACCAGTACACCGTGATAGCGGAAGGGACAGAGAACCACGAGTTTATGGGCTGGCTTCTGCCCCGCTTCAGCGTATTCCACTTCGGGAAGACCGACCCCGCCTCCATGCTGGACAACAAATGCACCCGCAGCCTTTTCGGGCAGCGCAGCTACAACTGGGACGCCCGCTTGAAAGGCGGCCGCCGCGCCATAATAGTGAGCGGCGAATATGACAAGGTTTTCCCGATGGACATCTATCCTGAGTTCCTCATCAAAGCCATGATTGCAGGCAATCTGGACAAGATGGAGCAACTCGGTGCATGCGAGGTTGCTCCGGAAGACTTTGCGCTGTGTGAATATGTATGTACCTCCAAGATGCCGCTTCAGGCGATAGTCAGGACGGCTCTTGACAATATGCGAAAGGAGATAGAGTAATGGAAAAGTTCTATGAAATATGGAAGAAGTTCGGCAAGAACTTCGAGGAAGGCGGGAAGATGGCTAAACTGAGCAGTTTCTATGACGCATTCGACACCTTCCTGTTCACTCCCTCCACGACTTCGAGGCGTATAGGTGCTCAGATACATGACGGCAGCGACTCGAAGCGGACGATGATTATAGTTGTGCTGGCTCTTGTTCCGGCGTTGCTGTTCGGCATGTTCAATGTCGGTTATCAGCACCTTGTAGCAACAGGCCAGCTTGCGACAGGCCTGACCTGCGCGCTGTGGTGGAAGGCTTTCGGTTTCGGTCTGCTGGCCGTGCTGCCTTACATCATTGTGAGCTATGTTGTGGGACTGGGTATAGAGTTCACCGTAGCGCAGATAAAGCATGAAGAGGTGGCCGAGGGCTTCCTTGTGACAGGCTTCATTATCCCGCTGATAGTGCCGATAAACACTCCGCTGTGGATGGTGGCAGTGGCAACGGCTTTTGCGGTGATATTCGCCAAAGAGGTGTTCGGCGGGACGGGCTACAACATCTTCAACGTGGCCCTGATTACGCGTGCGTTCCTCTTCTTCGCGTACCCGACGCACATGACGGGCGACAGCGTGTTTGTACGCACCGGCGGCACCTGGGGCTGGGACAGCGGCATGAGCGCCGTGGACGGATTCTCGGGCGCTACTCCGTTAGGCGTGCTTGCGACAACGGCAGAGACGAGCGCTATGCCTGTTGATTTCTGGACAGCGTTCAACGGGCTTATACCGGGCTCTGTGGGCGAGACCTGCGGCTGGGCTATACTGCTCGGGGCATGCCTTCTGCTGATGACTGGCGTGGCTTCGTGGAAGACGATGCTGTCGATATTCGGCACCGCCGCGCTGACCGCCTGGCTGTTCAACGTGTGCGGACCCGACACGGCAGTGGCCAACTACCCGTGGTACATGCACCTTGTGACCGGCGGTCTGATGTTCGGCGCAGTGTTCATGGCGACCGACCCCGTGACTTCCGCAAGGACGGAGTGCGGCAAGTGGATTTACGGCGCACTGATAGGCTTTATGGTAATCGTAATCCGCGTACTCAACCCCGGTTATCCGGAGGGCATGATGCTTGCCATCCTGCTTGGCAACGCCTTTGCCCCGCTGATAGACTGGTGCGTTGTGCACGCCAATATCAACAAACGTATGAAGAGAGCATAAGGAGGACAAAGTTATGAAAATGAACACCGAAAGCAATATTTATACGATTGTTTACGCCACCGTGTTAGTGGTGATAGTAGCCGTGCTTCTGGCCGTTGTGAACCAGGGTTTGAAAGCACGCCAGGACGCCAACGCCCGTCTGGACCAGCAGAAGCAGATGCTTGTAGCCCTGAACCAGGACTTCAGCAAGAGCGACCCCGCGGCGCTGTATGACAGCCTCGTGAGAGACACCCTGCTGAAAGACGGCGATAAAGCCAACATCATCCGCTTTGAAGTGGATGGCAAGACGAAGTACATTCTGCGCCTGCACGGTCAGGGTCTGTGGGGCGGCATAGGCGGCTACATGGCTCTTGACGAAGACAAGAACACCGTGTTTGGCATCAACTTCAACCACGAGAGCGAGACCCCCGGCTTGGGCGGCGAGATAGTGACAGAGAAGTTCCGCAGCCAGTTCTTCGGCAAACACATCAAAGACGCACAGGGGAACCTGCGGTCGATAGCCGTGCTGAAAGCCGGCAAGATTGCCGACGAAGGGCAAGAGCAAGTGGATGCATGGGCAGGCGCGACCATCACCTCGACAGGTGTGAGCGACATGCTCGCCTCGAACATCAACGAATACAAGGACTTCCTGGGCACCGAGTGCTGCAAGAAAGAATGCTGCAAGGAGCAGAGCGACTGCTGCAAAGAGCAGAGCGACTGCTGCAAGGAGCAGAGCGACTGCTGCAAGGAGCAGAAAGAGTGCTGCAAAGAGCAGAAAGAGTGCTGCAAGCAAGAACAGCCCTGCTGCCAGCAGGAGGAGTCAGGAACCAGCGAAAATGAAAAGGAGGACTAAATCATGGCACTGAGTCAAAAAACAAAAGAGGCATTTTTAGGTCCTCTGAACATCAACAACCCCGTTCTTGTGCAGATTCTGGGTATCTGCTCGGCTTTGGCAGTAACCGTACAACTGAAGCCTGCACTGGTGATGGGGATAAGCGTCACAATAATTGTGGCGATGTCGAATGTAGTAGTGTCGCTGATACGCAAGTCGATACCGGCGCGCATCCGCATTATCATCCAACTTGTGGTTGTAGCGGCTTTGGTTACGATTGTGAGCGAGGTGCTAAAGGCCTTCGCCTACGACGTGGCGATGCAGCTGAGCGTATATCTGGGTCTGATTATCACCAACTGTATTCTGATGGGCCGTCTGGAGGCCTTCGCGATGACGAACAACGTGCTTGACAGTCTGATGGACGGTCTAGGCAACGGTTTCGGGTACGCGTGGATACTGGTGGTGGTGGCCTTTGTGCGCGAGCTTTTCGGCAGCGGCAAGCTGCTTGGCTGGCAGGTAATCCCCGACAGCTGGTATGTGGCCAACGGCGGTTTCTACGAGAACTGCGGCATGATGCTGATGCCTGCCATGGCTCTCGTGCTGGTCGGATGTATCATCTGGGCACACCGCGCCCTTAACGATAAGGAGAACAAGTGATTATGGAACATGCTTTAAGTTTGTTTGTCCGCAGTATATTTGCCGACAACATGATATTCGCCTTCTTCCTCGGCATGTGCTCTTATCTTGCCGTGTCGAAGGATGTAAAGACCTCTCTGGGTCTGGGCGTGGCAGTGGTGTTTGTGGAAACTATCACACTGCCAGTGAATTACCTGCTTCAGGTATATGTGCTTGACCCGCTCGGCCTGGGCTACCTGAGTTTCATACTTTTCATCGCCGTTATTGCAGCCATAGTGCAACTTGTGGAGATGGTGGTGGAGAAATTCAGCCCGTCGCTGTATAACGCATTAGGCATATTCCTGCCCCTGATAGCAGTGAACTGCGCCATCATGGGTGCTTCGCTGTTCATGCAGCAGCGCGTTCTGTTAGACCCCGAAAACGTGAAGGCGATAGCCAACATAGGCGACGCATTCGCATTCGCCGTGGGGTCGGGCTTAGGCTGGCTGCTGGCTATTGTGGCTCTTGCCGGAATACGCGAGAAAATGGAGTATAACGATGTTCCGAAGCCCCTGCAGGGAATAGGTATAACCTTTATCACTGTAGGTCTGATGGCCCTCGCCTTCATGTGCTTCAGCGGACTGAATATCTAAAGGAGGACACGACTATGAACATGACAGCAATTTTATACGCAGTCGCAGTATTTCTGGTAGTTATACTCCTGCTTGTTATCATTCTGCTCGTTGCAAAGCGCTACCTTGTTGCCTCCGGCGATGTGAAAGTGACCATCAACGGCGACAAAGTTTATGACATCCCTGCCGGCGGCACACTGCTCGCCTCACTCAACAATGCGGGCGTTCACCTGCCTTCCGCCTGCGGCGGCAAGGGCAGTTGCGGACAATGCAAGTGCCAAGTGCTGGAAGGCGGCGGAGAGATACTGCCGACCGAGACCGTGCACTTCAGCCGCAAGCAGCAGAACGACCACTGGCGCTTGGGGTGCCAGGTGAAAGTGAAGAACGACCTGAAACTCAAGATGGACGAGTCGGTGCTCGGCGTGAAAGAATGGGAGTGCGAGGTAATCAGCAACAAGAACGTGGCTACGTTCATCAAGGAGTTCAAGGTGCAGCTGCCTCCGGGCGAGCACATGAACTTCGAGCCGGGCTCGTATGCACAGATTATCATTCCGGAGTACGACATCGACTACGACCGCGACATGGACAAGTCGCTCATAGGCGACCTCTATCTGCCGGCATGGCAGAAGTTCGGGCTGTTCAAGCTCAAGCAGAAGAACACCCAGGCGACCATCCGCGCTTACTCGATGGCGAACTACCCCGACGAGGGCGACATCATCACCCTCACCGTCCGTATCGCCACCCCGCCCTTCAAGCCGAAAGAGCAGTGCCCCAACGGGCCTGAGTTCATGGACGTGCCCTGCGGTATCGCTTCGACATACATCTTCTCGCTCAAGCCGGGCGACAAGGTGCGCATGAGCGGTCCTTACGGCGAGTTCCGTCCTGTTTACGACTCGAAGAAGGAGATGATATGGGTCGGCGGCGGAGCCGGTATGGCACCGCTGCGTGCGCAGATTATGCACATGCTGAAGACCCGCCAGTGCCGCGACCGCGAGATGCACTATTTCTACGGCGCACGCGCGATAGACGAGGTCTTCTTCTTAGACGATTTCCTCGCTTTGGAGAAGGAGTTCCCGAACTTCCACTTCCACCTGGCGCTGGACCGTCCGGACCCGAAAGCAGACCAACTTGGCATCAAATATACAGCGGGCTTCATAGCACCTGTGATGGGCGACACCTATCTCAAGCAGCATGACGCCCCGGAGGATGTCGAGTACTACTTGTGCGGTCCTCCGATGATGGCGAAGACCGTCCTCGACCTGCTCCACTCGCTGGGCGTTGATGACGCAGATATCAGGTTCGATAACTTCGGAGGATAAGTCTCTTTAACAATAAGGCATGTTCGCAAATGCGGACATGCCTTATTGATATAAAAGAATTATCAGCGATTAATCTTGGCGATTTTATCGAGTGAATTCTTGGAATTGTGAACCTGTCCCAACTGCTACCTTATCATCTATTGGTCTCCAAACAATACTTATTTTAGATTCTCCGGCAGAGTTTTTAACTTCAAGCCACATTTGTTGGTCGTATGTAACTTTATTGTCACTTCCAACTATATCTGTAAGATATATTGTATGTTTCTTTTTAGTGCTTGCAGTTGTCCAATCGAAAACATAGTATGTGTACTTCGTTGTTTCACGCTCCGTTGATAGTTTTACTTGGTCAGGTGCGCTATGTGCGCCATTGACCTCATAATCCCAATAAAGTGTAATTGATTTATTAGCAGCACTTGTAAAGGTAACTTTTGATATTTTGGGTTGTGCAGGGGACTCAATGACAGTAGTGTTGATAGTAATTGATGCAATGTTGCTATATCCGCTTTCTTTTCCACTACTATTAGCGGCTGTGACTTTATAATAGTAGGTCTTGCCGTTGGAGATATTTTCATCACTATATGATGAACTATAGTTTGTCCCGATTTTGCTATAAGTACCACTTTTAGATGTGCTACGATATATTACATAATGGTCAGCATCATTATAGTCCCAAGAAAGCAGCACATAAGGATATGCCTTGGGACCTTCTTGAGTAGCGGTCAGCCCTGTAGGTGCAGATGGCACGGGATCTGAAGTATTTCCACCATTGTTGCCGCCATTATTTCCTCCGTTATTACCACCATTGTTGCCGCCAGCAGCAGAAACAGATAATGAACCATTCAGCCCATTTGAAGGTATGAAAGTAAATGTTACCTGTGTTCCCATTGAAAGAGAAGAAGCACCAGAAATTCTGCTTGCAGAATACCATTCTGCTCCAGAATCATCTGCAGAAGTATTGATATTGGCTCCAACACCTCCCCAAAGTCCTGTATAAGTATAACTATTCCCATTTTTCGTCATCTGCTCCCATGACCAAGAAGCGTCAGAACCATCTCCCCAAGGGTGCTTGATATAGTAGGAAATACCGCTGTTACCGCCATTATTACCTCCATTATTTTCTCCGTTGCTTCCGCCAGAGTTGTCATTGAAGATATATAATTTATCCTCACTTGTATCGTAAACAAATTTAACAACTTCGCCAATTTCCACTTCATCAGCACCATCTATATTATCTTCGGGGAACCACTTTGCATCATCGTCAGATATAGTAGTGTTAATATTTGCACCTATACCACCCCATGCTCCTTCATAATAGTACTGATTTCCACCGGCATATTGCATCGCTTTCCAGGACCAGCCACTACCACCCCAAGAGTGCTTGATGTAATAAGTGTTAGAATTGTCCCGACTTGAGTCGTTTTCTTCGGGATTATTTGTATTGCAACCACTTAACGCAAATACTGCTATTGAGAGTATCACATAGAGCGCGATACCAATAAAATTTTTTAGTTTCATAAAAAACAATATTTAATTATACTCTACTCACTTTACGGCTTTTCGACTAACTCCGTCAGCACCGTTCTGACAATGGGACAGGCACATAAAAAGAGCGTGGTGCTTATTAGCTTTCAATTCGGGTCTTGAGGATTTCTGCACTACCTATATACACCAAATCTACTGAACATAGCCCACGCTTCGCGTGAGCATTTCGGCTTGTCCTCTTGGTGTATATTAAGTCTTAAAAGTGTGCAGTTTTCAAGACCCAAGTATTTAAGCTAAAACGCTATATTTTATGTATGTTGCCTTTTAGTTGCTATGTTTCATAGGCGGTTGTATTTTTCGTTATATTTCTTTATAATATTACACATGCAAAATATCCTTGACGGATTACCTGCAAAAAGCAAACTTACCCATCCTTCACAATTTTGCGTGCAAAATTACTGTTTCTTTTTGATATGTGCAAGTGTTTGGAGCGAAAAAGCATTCGGGAAATGATTTTTTTCGCTAAACAAGATAGCCCTGAAAAGGTTACAAGATTGCCATACAAAGGTTATCGGATTGCCCTGCAAAGGTTACAGACGGCGCAGGAAAGCAGAAATTCGGCACAGCAGGCCGACAGAGATTTGCATATATAAAAAATAAGCAGTAACTTCGCGGGCGGAAACGCAATAACAAGACAAACGAAGATGAAAGCAAAACATATTATACGGGAGGCAGGAAGGGTGGCAGGAAGGACTGCATGCATACTGATGACAGGAACGGCGGCTGCCATATCGGCGGTCATATCGATGACCGGCTGTGCGGGAAAAGGAGACACTCCGGACTACAGCAACAGCAAATACTGGTACATAGCAAAGCACACTCAAGAGACGGATGAAGGAGTGGCGGATATATTCTATGTGTGCTCGACGGAGACGACAGGCAGAGTGAACGCAGAAGGGGACACTGTGCATTTTGCAGACATTGACTCTCCCGCAGACCGTGCGGCCTTATACGGCGAGATGCACGGTGTGGATTCGCTGCTGTGCCCGCCGAACTGCGACTTCTACTCTCCCTACTACAGGCAGGCGACAATAGAGGGTCTGCTCCGCGACACGGCACAGTTCATTGAGCGCAGCCGGAAAGCGACAGAAGACATAAAAAGGGCCTTTGACTACTACATGCGCCACCTTAACAAGGGCCGCCGCTTTGTGCTGGCCGGCTACTCGCAAGGCGGGTTTGCCGTGGTTGAACTGCTGAAAGGCCTGACAGCCGAGCAGGCGCGACAGATGGTGGCAGCTTACATAATAGGCTATCAGGTGACAGAGGAGGACCTGCGATATCCGTTTATCCTTGCGGCGCAGAGCGCGAGTGACACAGGCGTGACGATATGCTATAACTCGGTGGCAGGGACTGACGGAGCGGCAGACATATTGAGCGGCAAGACCGCCATAGGCATCAACCCCGCCAACTGGCAGACAGACGGCACGGCAGCAACATACATATATGACTTCGGCGGAGCCTGCGACACACTGACCGCGAGACTTGACACGCTGACACACCTGACCGTCATTGAGGGCTACAGGGGTGCCTGTCCGCTGATTCCGTTTGTGGGGAAAGAGGGCAACTACCACTGCCTGGAAATCCCACTCTACTACCGCTCGCTGCGCGAGAACATCAGCCTACGCTGCGAGGGTAGTGCAAGGGTACTGTTACGGTAGTGTGACGGTACACGACAGCGGAAGAAGATAGATCAACAACTGCAGCATTTACTCTTCGGGGAGGACTCTGCGCTGAGGTGCATGGTCATAAATGGCAGAATCGTCAAACTCCATCAAATAGACACCACTAAAAAGGATTTCAGCGCCTCCTCGAAAGCAGAGACAAAGATATGGTCGCTGCGGAGGAAAGCCGATGCAGCCGCGCATTTACATACGGTTACTTTTTTATCAAATCTCGCCATATCGACGAGACGGAACTGCCCAATAATCCTTGCTCTTGGCTAATTGCATCAAGGGCTTCTCTCCCCCCAAGACAATAATCTCAATAGCCGGTATGTAATATTCTTTTTTCATATTGTTTAATTAGATATAAAGGTACTGCAGTTTTTTCAATTGCGCAAATTATTTCACACTTTTTCCCACGGCATCATACATTTCGCCTTCTGGAGTGATGACGTAGATGGTGTTATTGATCAGCACTTTGCGTACTGCTTTACCTTCAGCATCAGTATCTTCCACGCCGGTTGTGATTCGCGGAGCGCGAGCCACCATGCGCAAGCCATAACCTTCGGTTGTACCTTTCTCAAGGTCAAATACGTACCTGCCCACCGACAAGTTCCAGAAGATGCGGCCGTTATAGGTCAGATACAGATCAGCATCTTCGGGAGCGTTTTCAATAGCCAATTCATACGAGCCTGCATTAGGAGCATACAACATAAGCTCACAATCCGCCTCACTAAATACAAGCGGCATCTCGATATCACAAAGTGTCAATCCTTTATTAGTACTCCACATCTGCGCCACTTTCGAATCGGTCGGTGTACCCATCTTGAGCAAATCACGACCAATGACATATTCGCCGGTAGCGTCTTCGCTTGCCGATACCCAGAGATGGTCAGAAGCATTGTCTGCATCTTCGGCCGTCAATGCCAAGCGGAACTCCTCGGTTGTTCTGCCACCGCGTTGCGGAGCCAAGAAACCACGCTCCTCACTTACAGCAGTAAGATCTACATTCTGCACACTCGGTAATTGTACAAAGAACGCTGTTCCCACGGCATAGGTATAATCCGCAGCTTCTTTCTGCACATAGCATTGATTGATATGATCATTTACTTGTATCTTCGTTTGTGCCGGCAGATTATTCAGCTGACGATATTGCAATGTTCCGTTGCCGAGACCATTCCAGCCTCTATCCTTCGTCTCGCCGAGATTTGAATAACTTGCAGCATAAGTATTATTGCCTATGACACTCGATTTGGTTTTCTTCTTAAAGAGGAACGTATTCCAATTCTTCGCAGCATCAAGTGTAATGGTATATAACTTACTGGGCTGCATTGTTCCTTTGAACCAAACCCATGGTCTTCCGGTGTTCTTCGCGCGTATTTCCTCGCTGAACTCCATGATTGCATAATCGACATTATTGGTCAGCTTGTGTCCATCCTTGTCAAATACACCATTCAGCACATCCACTTCAAACGGAACAGTAAAGTCATACCAACCGTAAGAAATAGCACCACTCGGATCAAAACTTATTTGGAAATAAACATCTCCGGTTATATTCAAATCACCGTCTCCGCTTACTTGGCCGGACGAAGCGGGCGTATCATTACCGCCGATTGAAGCCTCTAAAGTGAAGTTATTGACATTCATTGTACCACCGTCTTGTACGATGACTTGTCCGCCATCTTCAACATACAAGTTACCATATACTGTCCGACTCTTCGGAGTTCCATCACCAATCTGCAATGTAACCCCTTTTTCGACAATGACAGTAACACCTTCTTCGATAGTAATACTCCTCACGCTCACATCCGAATTGATGGTCGCATTCTGAGCTATAGTCACATTTGCATCCTGCGGCACTTGACCGGTAGTCCAGTTTTCGCCAGTACCCCATTCGCCTTCTTTATTAAAGATATATTCCTCGTTGGCTGTAACTGTTGCTGTAAGCCCAACCGTAATACTCTTATTAGCGATATTGTCGTACACTTCTATAGTTCCATTCCATTCACCTTCCTGACTCGGGGTGAAAGTAACTTGCAAATCGTAATGTCCGAAACTGCCGCACTCTAAATCAATAACACCGTTATCTTTAATTGTCAGATTGGTCGTTTCGCTTATCGCACGTGCTGTCAAGTCGCCCTTGATATCCGAATAATCGAAACCAATTGTTACCGGTGTAGCTTCTCCCATTGTAATGTCACCCAAATTGATAGCCTCCCGTGTCGCACGCAGATATTGTTTACGCGTTACTTGGATATCTTTCAGTTTGTGGTGGCCAGTAGCACCCGACTCACGGATGATACGCAATGCCGTTGCATTCTCGTCCAACTGCAAGTTCGACAAGGTATTCCACTCATTCTTTACCGTCTCTACACGCGAACCATTCACTACTATCCACTGTGAATTGACACGTTGCTCAAACTTGATATAACCGCCAAAGAACTTGATGAGACCTATCGCAAATTCTTCCCCCTCGTAACTGAATGACAATTTATCCGGTTTACCATTCTTGTGATCTATCTTGATTTCAGCAGAAATCATCTCCTGTGTCGTCAGATTAGTATAATCCGTAAAATCCACATTCACTTCGAACATATCTATGACATCCGTATGATTAACTACTAACGGAGTCTCGCAGCCTTCAGACGGTTGACGAACATTGATAAGAATGGTCACAGGAGCCGATGCCTCGTAATCGGCATTACCGCTTACTGAAGCCGTCACTTTCACTTCACCATAACTCAAAACGGTCATCTTGTTACCATATATAGCTACTACGCCATTGTTTGCCGGACAATCGTATATGATTTGCTGCGTACGATCTTCACTATATGTCAGGCTGTTCGTAGAAAGCTGACGCAGATATACTTCCGCATTCAGCTCTATCACATTACCCTGTTCCATAAAGCGCGGGAAGCTCTGATCCCAGACAATCTCCTGTACAGTCTTCTCTGTAGCATGGATAACACGCGTATCGCTAATAGGTTTCCACTTGTCATTCTCCGGAACTACAGCTGTCAGCGTAGCCGAACCCAAGCCAATCACCCTGAAGCCATATCCGTTATCCGTAATCTCAACCACACTCTCGTTGCTCGATTCATACCTTACTGCCGCAGTACTTGTGGACTTGGCTGCCGGATTAGTTCCGCTCACTGTCAATCCAATCGGCAGGTTCAGCGGGCTGTTGGTGTAGCCTGCTTGCCATGTTAATGTAGGAGTACGTTTAACGGTCTCGCCGCTTACTGACAAAGCGCGCGTCTGGTAAGAAGTACTGATTGTAATCACAGAGCTATGGGTTCCCAATTCCGCACTGTTGTAAGTAACCGTAATCTCCTCTTTAGCCGAATTGAAGTTATCGTGTTTATCGGATACATCAATTCTTGTACGGCTAACCGTAAAGTGTTCCGGATTACTAGATTGTATCTGAATCTCGTCCGCACACGTACTATAATCAATATAGAATTTCGCGGTTGCCGTTGATGTCTCGTCAATCGTACACAACATAGTCGGCAAACTTGAGATATTATTGTGCTCAGCATCTTGAATAGTAAGATATGCCTTGCGGGAAATCCGCACATCCTTATACCACTTGCTGAGCGTAGCACCTGTCTTGGCACCAAAGCGTACATGGGTAATACGCTCGGTTCCTTGCATCGTGGGGAAGGTAGCCATGAATGCCTCCGACTTATAGTTCTTGTCCAAAGAGGGAGAAAGAAGTGTTGCCCAGTTTTTACCGTTATCCTTGGAATATTGGACCACAAATTTATTCACGCCCCAATCACTTTTCTTAGCATTGAACCAAATCTTATCGACTGGAGAATTAATCGCTATCGGCGTTTCAAAATGGCCCTCTGCATCGCCAATACCGGTGGCAAATTCATGTTCACTATTATCCTCATATACGTAACATGTCGGCGGAGCCGGAACGCCTACCATTACCATCAGGTCAGCCTCTGCCGCATAATACTCATAGTTCTCTGCCTGCGACAGGTGCCATATAGCATAACCCTTCGTGGTATTGGTAGTGATTGTTGCCGAACTTGCATTACCGCTCAAAGAAGCCACATCTTCACCATAAACACGCTCAATCATAATTGAACTATTCGCATAATCGCCATGCGTAGAGCTGAACGACACACTTGCCGATGTGCTCTCATTCATTGCCTTCTGCCATACATTCCATGTATTGTTTATCGCATTCGCCTTTTTCTCTACCGCAATATTGCACATCAGCGAAGCAGCCGTATATTTACGTGTCTCCTTGTGGAAGAACGTAATCTTCGTTGTTCCGGCATTGAGTCCGCTAATGACATTTGTGCTCGGATTGAACGTAATCAAACCTTCACCATTGTTAAGTGCCGCATTCTCAAAGTTAGGCTCGTCAATCGTATAGTAGAAATCATCCGTCAGGTTGCTGCTCGGGAGTGGTGTAATCGTGTTTGAGAACGCATAATCAGCCGTCTTCGTGCCATTTACCTTCACTACTTGATTGGTTCCGGTAATAACAGTCACATATTTCTTGACGGTCAGCGTAATCGTCTTCTCTCCCGAAGCATCAAAACGGTCCGTAGCATCCTGCCATATCTTAATCGTCACTGTCTTCTGACTGCCGAACATCTGCTCTTCGCCCGCACTATTCGGAATAACAATCTTGTTGTTATCCACATCATAGTAAGCTATCGTCGGTGATGTACTGCTGGTCTTCACTTGAGCATCACTGTTCTGTGCGCCACGAACAGCCGTAACCTCTTCATCTACGAAGCGCTCAAACGCTGTGCCGGTAATAGCCAATGTGTTCGCACGCTTGCTTACCGTTACCGTGAAGTCCGTCGTAGCCGCAGCATAATAGTCCGTCTCCGCCTTCGTTGCGCGAATAGTATATTCGCCTACTGCCGTAGCAGAGAAGATATTACCTACACCAATAGTAGCATTGTCCTTATTTTCACTAACTACTGCATAACTTACACTTCCGGTACGCTCTACGTTGCTTACTACTTCCGAACTCTGTGATTGAATCAAATCATCCAAATCAATCTTCGAATCCGCATTTCCGGCATCGATGCCTTCCACAGCCACCTTCACCATGCCGTTATTCATCGCTATCGATTGCTCTGCACGCGTGACAGTAACAGGAATAGTAAACTCTTTGGTTGCGTACATCTCGCCATCCGTCGGAGTGAAGGTCACGGAGTAGTTATGCTCACCCGCGTTATCCGTTATCTTCTGTGACGGATTCGTCCATGCAAACGTACCGGCTACCTCTATATGAGCCACACCGCGCAAGGTCGTTTCCGCAGCACCGCCCGAAAGCGTACTATTGTTCAGCGTCTGATTATATACAATTGACGTGCCTGTGGGATTTGTCGCAATCTCCGGAGTCGCTTTATAGACCGTAATATTGCTTACGGTCGTAGAAGTAGGACGGTAAACATTAGTACCCGCCTGATTCACTGTAATAGCAATCGTTCCGCCTTTCACGAATGTCATCTCCGAGCCATCAAACACAGCAACGTCGGCCGGACTTGCCGAATACGTAAAGTCCGTCAGACCAGAGTTAGCCTCAGCACTCAACGTCACCTTATCGGTCGTCAGATAACTCTGCTGAATATTCGTCGTAGTGATACTCTGCGCTACCTTACTAATCGACACATTCAATGTGCAGGTTTTCAGCGTCACGCCCGTGTTATCCTTAATATATAGATAGCCCACATCATTACCTTCTGCCGCACCTGCGGTATAAGTCACTGAAACCTGCTGTGTGCCATACTCGCTGCAATCACCAAAGGATGTCGGCGTGAACGAGAACTTAGCATTCGAGCACTCTAACGAGATTGGATAGTTCGCATATTCTACATTGAAACTCTGCGCCTCGGTCTTCGTATTCGGATACGTGCTGAATTTCAAACTGTTCGTTGAGATCTTGCAGTCTTTCTGCTTGGTATATGTAACCGATGTTACATTATAACCGTTGCTTGCCTCGGAAATCAACTTAACCGACTTGGCAGCTATATTAAGACCTGACAACGAAATAGTCTTTGAATTATTAATTTCACTGGCTTCGTATGAGAAATCTTGTAATTTAGTACCCGTTCCGTTTCTTCCACTATAGATTTCCACTTTAAAACCAAACAAATAAACATTATACCAATCTGTCTTTGTACGTGAAACCTTGATGGTCATCGTGGAAGGAATATCAATATTGTACGTCGTACTTTGGTCCGCCAGTGTTACGGTTGAATTCACCAATGTTTCATTCATGTCACACACCTTTGTCGGATCTATTACCTTCACCGTCTTGGCTACACTCGAAGCCGGCGCATAGGTCTCATCACCGCCTTGCTTAGCGATAATCGTCGTGTTCTTGCACTCACTTGCCAAATAAGTCAGCGTCCACACATCGCCGTTTTGAGTCAAATTCAAACCCGTCTTATCGCCGCTCAACTCATAACTTAATGCCAAACCGCTCGAAGCCGTTGCATTGAGGGTAATGGATTTACTTCCATCCGTTGTCTTCAGGCGCGAGAAATCCTGCTCCCATGTAATATACTGCTTCTCCTTATTGGTAATCGTAATGTCCTTTGTAAAGTCAGCATCAGCATAAATCTCATTACCGGTCACATGTGCTGTAATAGTGATTGTACCAGAAGTAGCCGCCAACATCGTAGCTGTATTGCCTTCACAATGCACATAGTCCGTATTACCCGAAAGCGTTACCGTCAAGTCGTTCGCATTCGTTGCGCTCAGTTTGTCGTCCACATTGAAATAGTCAGCATCAGACGACCATGTCACGGTCGGAGTACGTTTAATTGTCTTTCCGGTGATCGTCACTTCCTTGCGGTAAACATTATTATAAATCACCAAATGAGCATAATCCGTTCCGGCTGTCGCAGATGTATAGGAAATAGTGATGCTAGCACTACCGCCGTTACAATCAGACGTACTAATCTCCGTTTGAGACAAACTAAACTTGCTCGGATTATCGTTCGATATCTTCAAATTACCACCGTTTGCCAACGAATAATCAATCGTCAAAGTGCCGACACCCGTCTCTCCGGGATATACAGGTGTATTATCACTCTTCTTGTCAACCGTCAGATCAGATGCCCTCAAATAAGTCGCACGGGTAACCTTAACATCGCTGACATATTTGGTATTCTTATATGATCCGGTAGAAAATTCTATCTTTCTTATGTTTTCGTTAACCGATACTTCGATAGGATTTCCATAACTTGTTGGCAAAGAAGTAGAACCGTGCGTGTTTAGTGTGGTTCGATTATTATTGGCATCATATCCATATACCGTAACATCACCATACGTCACACTCGTTAACCTTTTTATTTTATAAGACAATACCGCACCCGGACCATCATAAGACCAAGTCGCATCGTCCATTTGGGTATCACTTCCACTTGAAGCATTCAACACATAGCACGTATTCTCTGCTTGCTGAGCTACCGTTACCGAGAAGCTACCACTTGCAGCCTCATATCTATAGTTCTCCGGCTGAGAAAGGCTCCATGTCGCTGTACCTGTCTTATACGAAGAATAGACCGCATTCTGATTCGAATAGTAGGTCGCAATATCCGTTCCTGCCGTCTGATTCACACTAATTGGGTAATTCGCGTAATCCGTATTGGTTGCCGTAATAGTAAGACCATTATCATACGAATCCCGATAAATAGAACTGCTATAGTTCGCATTTCCTTTTACATAAATCGTATTCGCATTCTTCGTTACATTCACAGCAAACGAAGCATCAGCTGCTTTGTACTTATACGTCTCTTTCTGATACAGATGAACAGTCGCTGTACCAGCATTCTTACCGGTAACTTTCTTTGTGCCTGCGGCATACGCAATCGCCTTCGTTGCGTCAGAACTTCCCGCCGTATTGGTTGCAGTCACGTTGTGCGTAATCGTATAATAGTAATCGCCGCTATTCAAACTCGGTGTTCCTCCTGTAACCGACTCCGTGCTAATATACGCGTTATTCGGCTTCACGTACGTTAAGGTATAAGGAGCAGTTGCATCGGCTTCTACCTTCACATTCACCGTAGTCGTATTCGCAAATATACTATTATACTTATATACCGCCACGTTAAACGATTTCTCCGCAGCCGTATTTGTCTTTGTTTCTTTCTGATGTAATGTGATCTTTGCTGTACCCGCATTGCAAGCCGTTATTTGCTTGTTGGCAGGATTGAAAGTCACCAAATTAGTACCCTTATTCTTCGCACTATTGGTGAAATCCACCTCATCTATCGTATAATAGAAATCATCATTGCTATCATCGGTCGGTTGCACAGCTGAGGTGTTCGTATAAGCGTAATTCGCCACCTGTGAACCATCTACCATCAAATTATAATCCGAACCGCTAAACGAAGCCGGATACTTATTCACCGTCAGCGTAAAGGTCTTCTCACCAGAAGCTTCATACTTCACAGTTTGCTCCTGCCAAATCTTAATCGTTACCGTTTTCTGGCTACCGAACATCTGTTCTTCGCTTTCGCTGTTTGGAATCACAATCCTGTTCTTTGCTACATCATAATATGCAATTGTCGGGAAATCACTGCTCGTCTGAACGGTTGCATCGCTGTTCTTCGTCTGAATAATTCCCTCAACAACCTCTTCCACATACTTACTTGCCGAAGTAGAAGTCAAAGCTAAGGTATTTGCCACACGCGTTACCGTAATAGTCCAAGTAGCCGACGTTCCCGGGAACAACGTGGTCGTTTCAGCCTGCGTAAAATAAATTGTTGAAGATCCTTCACTCAATGCCTCTATGGTATTGGTGGAAGCATTATAAGAAATAACACTCGAATTTGAGATATGTACAGTAGGATTGCTCGTATGCTCAAAAGTAAATACGCCCTTCTTCTTGTCGCCTACCTTCAGACTCTGGTCGCTACCGCCAAACACAGGTGTGTATTTATCAATCCATTTTGCTGTGAGTGTGACATTTCCCGTCGGCGTATATTCATCTCCTGCTGCACCCACTCTGTTTGCATCAACATTAACATCGCCATTATACCAAGCATCTAACACTCCTCCCGTCTTAGTTGCATTAGGCAATTTCACAAAGTCACTATTCCACTGCGCATAAAGCGTAAGCGTGCCGGAAGCAGCAAGATTAGAAACTGTCTGCGTATTAACATAAGCCGTTCCACTGCCATCTGCCTTTGTGTTCCAATTCTTAAACGTATAGGTAGCGGTAGTATTTGTTGCATTCGTAGAAACGGTATTTCCTCCATTTTTATCATACGAAACTGTATATACACGCGCATAACTATTGGCGGTCAGTGCCTGTGCTGCAGCATCATACGTAAATGCCTGATTCTGCATACTTCCGCTCGTACTGCCATTACCATTAAATGCCACATAGTATGTATTTGCCGTCCAATGCGCATAAATAGTATGATTGCTTGCTGTAGTTACTTTTGTACTCGATGTCACCTGAGTGCCCCCCGACTTAGCCGTGTACCAGCCTGCAAAAGTGTAACCTGTCTTTGTAGGAGTTGCCAAAGTGCCATACGTACCATCAAAAGTCACCTTTTTTGATGTCGTCGAAACACTTCCCGTATTGGCATTGTAGGTAACAGTATAGTCATTAGGGGTGAAATAGGCATACAAAGTAATACTGCCATCTGTCGTTTTTATAGAATAAGGGTTGTCATTTGTTACCAGCGAATTATATGCAGAAGAAGAATACCAACCTGCAAATGAATATCCGCTCCACGCTTTAGCTGCGAAATAATAAGTAACTTTTGTACCGCTCAGTATGGTACTTTTTCCTGAATTATCATATCCTTTATAATCCGAATCTTTAGATGGTGTATTACCATTCAAACTAACATACACACCTCCAGCATTAGAAGATCCTGAGGTTGATGTGTTTGGCCATGCATATGCGTATCCATTATGGTCTTTTTTTCCCCACGCCTGGGTGCTCCATCCGCCGAGAAGGAGAAGGAAAAGGGACACGAGGGAAATACGAAACAGATACGAGACGGATATGGGACGATAGAGGGAGGAAATCTTCTCTCGGTCTTCTCTCGGTCTTCTTCCGCTCATCACTATCACCCTGTCAAGAGTGGCTGCGTACAGCCAATTGAATATGTTTTTGAGACTCATCTTTTTCATATCTTTCATATTGATCATATTTATCAATCTTTTTGTTCTTTAATGCTCTTATATATTCTTTAATGCTCTTATATATAGAGTGTTCAATTTTCATTCAAAAATCCCACTAACTCCTCCAAACTGCGCTGAAGCACTTTCCCACTTCAGTATCCCTTTATAGCTTCATTGCGATTAGTTTTTACTTATAAGCCCAAAGTAGGGAACATGCAAAAGTACTACAAAAAATGCAAACTACAAAACGCTGCAGGTGTTTTCATAACAAACGCTAATTGTATCTTAAAAAATGAACATAAAAAGTGCCAGATTTAAGTGCAACTTTTTTGATTTTCCTTAAAAATCGGAAATTTTAAGGACACAGTGAAGGCAGAGTGTGAACGAGGAGACGAACAACAGGAAAAGAGAAGAGGCCGGGACAGGCGCGGGGCTCTCCTCAGAAAGGGAGTAAACCTTTTCAGGAAACAAAGCAAAAGTTTACGTTTTTTAAGATTATAATTCAGTAAACGAGTCTATCTTTTTCAGGTTTAGTCACGGCTTAGTCACGGCTTGATGTCGGCTCTATCCTTCGGTTATCTTTCGGTTATCCTTCGGTTATCCTTCGGTTATCCTTCGGTATATACAGCGGAAATAATGCGGACTATAGGAGGATAAGATGCAAACTATAAGAGGATTAGATGCGGACTATGGGAGGATAAGATGCGGACTATAGGAGGATAAGATGCAAACTATAAGAGGATTAGATGCAGACTATGGGAGGATAAGATGCAGGCGAGAGGCTGAAAGCATAAGGACTACAAAGAGAGGAGAGAGGACGCGCAATGACGCGAGACACATGCCTCCCCCAAAAACGACAGAAGGAGGAGATATGGAATGAAGATAAGGGAATGAAAAAGGGGGGATGGAACGGAGAAAAAAAGGGGGATGGAACAGAAAAAAAGGGGGGATGGAACGGAGAAAGGGGGGGTGGATGGAACGGAGAAAAGTGGGGGGATGGAACAGAGAAAGGGGGTGGATGGAACGGAGAAAAAGGGGGGATGGAACGGAGAAAAAGGGGAAGGCAAGAGAAGAGAAGGATAAAGAAGAGAAGAGAGAAAGGGAGATGGAGAAGAAAAGAAGAGAGAAAGGGAGATGGAGAAGAAGAGAAGAGAGAAAGGGAGATGGAGAGAAGGGGTCAGGGTTTGAGGAAGACGAGCCAGACAGCGAGGATAAGGCAGACAAAGGCGGCGATATGGTTCCAATGGAGGGACTCGCCACGAAAAGCAAGAACAGAGAAAAGAGTGAAGACAAAAATAGAAATAACCTCCTGAATAACTTTGAGCTGCATGAGCGAGAAAGGTCCTCCGTTGCCGGCAAAGCCGATGCGATTGGCCGGAACCTGGCAACAATACTCAAGAAAAGCAATGCCCCAGGAAAGGAGAATGATGAGAATAAGCGGCGTATGGTCGGTGACAATCTCCAGCTGGCGCAACTTGAGATGGCCGTACCAGGCAAGAGTCATAAAGACGTTGGAGACGATGAGAAGAAGAACAGTGTAAAAAGCAGACATGGGGGAAATTGATAATTGATAATTGATAATTGATATTTAGGCTTATTGTTTCCTTGTGAGGGCGTGGAGGAGAGAGGAGCGCACTTCGGGATTGAGCGTCTGCAGCTGCCGGAGAAGAGCGGTCATGTCGTGCCGACGGCTGTGGTGCTCGAAAGGACAAAGCTGCTTCTGCCTCTCATAGCCGGCAAGAAGGGCATAGCGGGCGATGTCCGCCTCGTCCACAGCCCAGAAAGGACGAATAAGCGTGAGCGGCATCTTGTCGAGCGGAAGAGCCGGCGGGATGGTGTCGAGGCGGCCCTCATAGACGAGGTTGAGCAGAAGAGTCTCAAGGACATCGTCGCGGTGGTGGCCAAAAGCGATTTTATTGCAGTCAAGCTCCCGCGCCGCCTCGAAAAGCGCCTTTCGGCGGTACCAGGAGCAGAGGAAACAGGGGTCTTTGGTCTCCTCTCCGGAGATGGCCGTTTCCCGAAGACGGAAAGGCACGCCCGCCTGCGCGCAAAAACGCTCAAGATAAGATGTGTCGGAGACATACGCGCGGTTCTCCACCCTGACATGCACAGCGCAGAGTTGTATGCGCGGGACGTAGATCTGCGCCTGCCTGCCGAGGAACTCGACAAGCGCGAGGCTGTCCTTGCCGCCGCTGAGCGCAATGAGAATCCGGTCTCCGTCCTGCAGGAGCGCCCCGGAGGCACAAGTGCGGCGGAAGCGTTTGGTGATACGCGTGCGCAGGCGCAAGAGGTCTTTGTTGTCGTTGTTGTCTGGCATAGTCCGTAAATCAAGAACAGAGCGGCAACCGTTGCTGATTGCCGCTCTGCCGCTGGTGCGCAGGATGAGACTCGAACTCACACGATCTTGCGACCACTACCCCCTCAAAGTAGCGTGTATACCAATTTCACCACCTGCGCGTCGTCGGAATGCGTTTGTCGCGATTCCTCCGCTCTCAAAATCGCAAAACAAGTTTCACGATTTTGCAAATCCAAAGATCACTCTTTTGTGCCCAGAACAGGACTCGAACCTGCACACCTCGCGGCATACGCACCTGAAACGTACGCGTCTACCAATTCCGCCACCTGGGCTTCGTCGGAATGCGCTTGTCGCGATGGTTGGCGCTACACGCCAACAGGCGACCGCGATTCCTCCTCTCAAAATCGCGAAAACAAGTTTTCACGATTTTGCATTCTTTCAAAGAACTGCGCTTGTCGCGATGGCTGATGCTGCGCATCAGCGGGCGACCGCGATTCCTCCCTGAAAGTTGTTTTTAGAGAAAGAAAGCAGGACGAGCCTGCCTTTCTCAGAGCGATGAACGAGACTCGAACTCGCGACCCCGACCTTGGCAAGGTCGTGCTCTACCAACTGAGCTATCATCGCATTAAAAACGTCTTCAATTTTTACAAGACCACTGCTTCTTTTCCGAAAGCGGGTGCAAAGGTACGGCAAATTTTTGAACTGACCAAATATTTTTGCAAAAAAATGTATTTTTTGTGCATTTTTATTAAAAAACAGGCTAACAGCAGAGGCAGGCGAACTTTACACAGCGGCGCAAGAGGGTGAAAAGAGCCTTGAACCAGGTATGAGGCGTAGAGAGGCAAGAGAGGGAACTGCGGCAATCGTTACCGGACAAAAACAGCACCGCCATCGCATGATTGCAATGGCGGCGAAGTATATTGAGAGGGGGAGAGTATGTCCGCAATCAGTAAGATGTGCGCTGGGTGGCAGCATAACTGATTTTGAGCGCATACGCCCGACGCAGTTCCTGCTTGATGTCAGAAATGACACCCATGCGTGTTTCCTTGTCGGCCTTAATGCTGACGGTCATAAGTCCCTGGTCCTGCTCGTTCATAGCAGAGCGCTCGTTGATGATGAAGTCGCCAATCTCGGATTTGTCGGCGAAAGCATCGTCAAGCTGGATGCGCGTCTCTGCGCCATACTGTTTGCGGAACTCGGCAGTTGGAGTGCCGACATAGATATAGCGCACGAGAGACTTTTTCTCCAGTTTGGTAAGCTCTGAGGCCTGCGGAGTGGTGAACTGCACCTTGTAAGTGACTTCTTTCATGGACGTTACGGACATGAAGAAGAAGAGGAGCATAAAGATGATGTCGGGCAGCGAGCTTGTATTGAGTGCCGGCATCTCGCGTTTTTCATTGCGACGAATCTTAGCCATAATCAGTTTCCTCCGTAGTTTTTAGGTTCAGCCTCAGAAATCTTCTGCGGGTAGATTTTCTGGATGCGTTTCTGGTTGTCCTCGTCCAGTTCGTTGTAAGCCACATGGAAGTACTTGCGTGCACATTCGTCACGCAGTTCGTTGTAAGCTGCGACGAGTTCGTTCTGGACATTGAGGTAAACCTGGTATTGCGTATCCACGTCGTTCTGCACCGAGATGACATGCTCTTTGGTGTATCGGATAATGCCAAAGGGTGCACCAAAATCCTCCTCGAAGAGCTTCGGGTAGAAAGCGTCGTCGTTGGCATTGAGGATAAATTTCTTGGCTTCTTCTTTGAGTTGCTTGACATCCATGAGCTGTCCCTGGACCATGAGCTGGTTGGCGGAGTTGATTTTGACCACCATTAGGTTCCGCTTGTTGATGTCGGTGTCCTCGACCTTCTGGTCAGGCGGCACGGGTGCCGGCAAGCGGCGTGCGAGTCCCTGATTGACATCCATGGATGTGGTCACCAGAAAGAAGATAAGCAGCAAGAAAGAGATATCCGCCATTGAAGAGGCATTTATCTGTGGAATTTTCTTTGCCATATTGTTTAGAGGTCGGGTTAGTCAGTTAAGTTGAACACCTTATTATATTATTTGACGAACTTGGTGTAGCAGTAGCCGCAAATCATGGTGAGCACCGTAGCCGACAAGAGGATATAAGTAAGGTAGAGACAAGCATCTGTCATTCGCGCCATAGCTCCGACATTGTCAGTACCTTCGTAGCCGACGATGTGCACTTCTTCGGGACTTCCCAGTGCCCAGCAGAGGAGCACGAGTCCGACGAAGCCAGCGACAACGACAGTAGAGACAAGTGCTTTTTTGACATCAGTGCGCCACATAGCGACGTACTTGACGAGCACAAAAGCGAGAGTAACGAGGCAGACGAGTGCCAGCAGCGTATAGTTCCAATAGAGCATGAGGTCGGTATAACGCGGGATATTGAGGAAATCGCCCGCCACCTCAAGCGACCCTTCGGAGTAAGGCAGGTAGAACATCACCGAGCAGACGATGCCGCATGCCATGAGGACCCAGAGGGTGATTTTCGGTATAAGCTTATAGTTTTTCATCTTCTCTTTGTTTAACTGGTTGGTGTTAAGAGTAGATAAACGAGAGCAGGATTATTTGTGCTGCTCGTTGTAACGTACCACGAGGTCGAGAAGGCTGATAGAGCTGTCTTCCATCTCATTTACAAGCCCTTCGATAAGAGAGAGGATATAGTTGTAGAAGAGCTGGAGGACGATGGCGATGATAAGACCGAGGAGAGTGGTAAGCAGGGCGACCTTGATACCTCCGGCAACGACGGTTGCAGAGATGTCACCAACCTGCTGGATCTTATCGAAGGCTTCAATCATACCGATGATGGTACCCAAGAATCCGAGAGAAGGAGCGATGGAGATAAAGAGGCTGATCCAGCTGAGGTTCTTCTCGAGCAGGCCCATCTGCACGCCGCCATAAGAAGCAACGGTTTTCTCAACGACATCAACGCCCTCGTCATAACGGCTGAGGCCCTGATAGAAGATACTTGCAACAGGTCCGCGTGTATTGAGGCAAACTTCCATAGCTTTTTCTATACCACCTGTTTTGAGGGCATCTTCAACATTTTTGAGGAGAGCCTGGGTGTTGGTTTTGGAAAGGCTGAGGTAGATGATACGCTCAATGCAGAGAGCGAGACCAAAGACAAGGCAGAGGAGAGTGGCCGCCATGAAGCCGGCACCACCTTCGATAAACTTGGTTTTGAGCGTCTTATGCAGAGCTACGATACCGCCGTCAGCTTCTTCAGCCGCAGCTTCAGCGACTGCCGGAGCAGCAGCCTGATCAGAGATTTGTTCTGTTGCAGCAGGAGTTTCCGCTGCATCCTGAGCCATTACAGCCACGCTGCCGCATACGAGCATAGACAGCACGGTAAGGGTTGCTAATACCTTTTTCATTCTTTCAGAGTTTAGATTATTTTATTTTAGAATTTCCACATATCAGGACATTTGTCCCTCTGGCGGAAAGACGGGGATTCGAACCCCGGAAACGCTTTTGGCGTTTACACGCTTTCCAGGCGTGCCTCTTCAACCACTCGAGCATCTTTCCTTATTGCTGTAAACGAGACATTTACGAGCATTCACCTATGCTTAAACCTCGCTATTCCGCAGGCCTCAAAAGCCATTCAGGACCTGCTTCATTCAGAAAAGCGGGGCAAAGGTACGAAAAAAAAACCATATATCAACAATCTTTTTCACTTTTTTTGCTTTTTTTTTCTAATCTATGCCAAAAAGCCTCTTTGCGTTGGCAGTTGTGACAGTGCAGATATGCCCGGCAGAGGTGTTATAGACCTGCGCAAGTTTGTCGGCGACGAAAGACATCCAGCGGCTTTCGTTCCTCTTGCCGCGCCAGGGGACAGGAGCCATGTAAGGGGCGTCGGTTTCGAGGACAAGGCTGTCAAGGCTAATGCCCTGCAAATTGTCGGCCAGGCGGCAGTTTTTGAAAGTGATGACCCCGCCGATGCCGAGGAAGAGTCCGAGGCGCGTTATTTCGACAGCCGTTTCGTGGCTGCCGGAGAAGCAGTGCATCACCCCGCGCAGGCCGCGGAAGCCGCGAAGAATATCAAGGCAGTCCTCGGTTGCGTCGCGCGAGTGGATCATAACCGGCAGCCCAAGTTCGAGCGCCCATTGCAGCTGCATGACAAACGCCTGCTTCTGCTGAGTTTTCCAAGTGAGGTCGAAGTGATAGTCAAGCCCTATCTCCCCCACCCCGACGAAGTGAGCATC
Source organism: Paludibacteraceae bacterium (assembly GCA_017417025.1). Lineage (GTDB taxonomy): Bacteria > Bacteroidota > Bacteroidia > Bacteroidales > Paludibacteraceae > Colicola. The sequence goes on from JAFPZY010000019.1 coordinate 26,239, forward strand.
AGGGCTAAAGAGAGCATCGTGTATGACGGAGAGCTGCTCCTGCCAGTCGTCTTTGACTTCCTCGGGATGCAGTCCGGCAGCCGGATAGAGGAAACGGGGATAGCGGCGGCATGCCGCCGTGACAGTGGCAACAGAGAGTGCATTAACCCCGGGAACGACTACAGCCTCTACGCCCCCCTCCTGCTGCGAGAGGATGAAAGAGTCGAAATCAGGTTCGTACTGCGGGTCGTCGATATGGCAATGGGTGTCAATCATAGCCGGCTGTATTGAGGGTGAGTATAGAAGAGTCGCCGTAAGAGAGGAAGCGGAAATTGCGGGACAGGGCATAGTCGTAGATCTCGCGCCAACGGCCTCCGACAAACGCGCTGACCAGCAACAGGAGTGTGGACTTGGGCTGATGGAAATTGGTAATAAGCTGACTGACAATGCGGAACCTGTAGCCAGGGCGTATCATAATCTGCGTTTCAGCGCGAAGCGTGTCCTGCGAAGTGAGGTCGAGATAAGAGAGCAGCGCGTCTATAGCCTCGGCGGGGGAGTAGTCGCAATCGTGCTCATAAGGGGCAAACTGCCCGAGATGGAGCACCCCGCCCTGTGCGGCAGAGCCAAGAAGGGGGACGAGGTGGTAGAGGCTTTCAAGAGTGCGCATGCTGGTAGTGCCGACCGCCGTAATGCGTCCGAGATTCTGCCGGATGCTCTGCAGAGTGCTGCGCGAGACTGCGAAAGTCTCGGTGTGCATGGTGTGGAGATTGGCATCCGCGGTCTTGACCGGCCAGAAAGTGCCCGCCCCGACATGCAGCGTGACCTCGGCAGTGCCGATGCCCTGTGCGCGCAGGCCGCTGAGCACATTAGTTGTGAAATGGAGTCCGGCCGTAGGAGCAGCGACACTGCCCTGAATGCGGGAATAGACAGTCTGATATGTGGTGTTGTCGGAAGACTCTGTCGGGCGGTTGAGATAGGGGGGAATGGGAAGTTCGCCAAGCCGGTCGAGTATTTCGGCAAAAGAGAGCGAGGTGTCGTTCCAAGAAAAGCGGACCTCGTGCACATTGCCCTGCGAGGAGAGACGCTCGGCAGTGAGCACGACCGGCGACTGCCCGTCAATGCGGAGCGAGAGAGGACCCTGTTTCCACTTTTTGAGGTTGCCAATCATGCATTTCCAAGTGCAGCCAGTTGTGCTGCCCAGGGAGAGGGCATAGTCGCGCGGAGCAAGCGGCTCAAGGCAGAAGACCTCGATGCGCGCGCCCAACATACCCTCGTCAGCCGACTTGCGGAAGACGAGCCTTGCATGTATCACGCGCGTATTATTATATATAAGGAGTGCCCCCGGCGTAATGTATTTGCCGACGTTGGCGAAAGTGTCCTCGCCTATATGTCCGTCACGCCAGACAAGCAGGCGGCTGCTGTCACGCGGGGTGACAGGATATTTGGCAATTCGCTCGTCGGGCAGGGGGTAGTTGTAATCGTCAATAAGAAGCGGCTCCATCACAAAAATGTTCAGCAGTTGTTTGCAAGCAGTCAGCCCAGTGTGCGCTGGCGCAGAGTTTCAAAAAGCATTACTCCCGCCGCGACCGAGACATTGAGGCTCTCGATGGTTCCGGTGATGGGAATGCGGACGCGGTCGGTGCAGAGTCGGAGGTTGGCATCGAAGATGCCTTTATCCTCACTGCCCATGACAATGGCAAGCGGGCGTGTGAGGTCGGCAGCGGTGTAAGAGAGCGAGGCATGCTCGGTGGCAGCCACGAGAGCGAGCCCCGAGTCGCGGAGATAGCGGAGCGTATCCTGCAGATTATCAACCTTGCAGAGAGGCAGCGAGTGCAGAGCTCCGGCACTTGTTTTGACAGCATCGCCATTGACAGAGGCACTTCCGCGCGCGGGGATGACGAGCGCGTGCACTCCTGCACAGGCGCATGTGCGCGCGATGGCCCCGAAGTTGCGGACATCGGTTATGCCGTCAAGCACCATGACGAGCGGTGTTTCGCCCCGCTCAAACGCCCCCTGCACGAGGTCCTCAATGCGGAAGAAGTCCACGGGGGAGAGGAAAGCAATGACCCCCTGGTGGTTTTTGTCGGTGAACTGATTGAGCCGTTCAACCGGTACACGCTGCACCTGCGTCACTCCCTGAGAGCCGACAAGTTCCAGACGCTCAAGGAGTTCTTTGGCGAGAGCGGAGGACATGTCACGGCGCAGGAGTACTTTGTCAAGCGTTTTGCCTGCATCAAGAGCCTCAATGACGGCACGAATGCCGAAAATCATTTCGCGCTCTTTAGGGCGATGAACAGGCGCATCGAAAGTCCGACGCGGAGATGTGTGCTTTTTGAGAGTTGGGGAGGGGCTGTCAGCGCCTCCTGAGGGAGAAGTGCTTTTATAGAACATTCGGGGAATTGGCAATTGACAATTGATAATTGATATTTCTTCAGTCAGCGCACATGGGAGGCGTTACAGCCTGAGCGCAGACAGAGGCAGCCTCGGTGTCAGGCAGGCAGTCGAGGTGGAATACAGGCATGACCGCAAGCATGCGTGAGATAGTGCTGTAAAGCGCGTCCATCATGGCGGGCTCTATTTTGAGTCCGCTGGCCGAAGAGAGCATATAAGCATAAGCCTCGGGGAGGCGCAGCCTGCGCGCCTCATTGTGCGGTGCCTGCGAGAGTTTGACTACAGCGCCTACAGGGGCAGAGAGGTTTTTGTAGCAAGGAGTCTTGCCGCTCCAGGGCGAGCCGTAAACGCGGACATACTGCACTGTTGAGCCGTCAGCGCCAGTGCGCGAGAGAAGGCGTATGACGGGGTTGTCGTCGTTGAGGAGCCATGCCTCCGGAAAAGCCTTCTGCCACAGACTTGCATGCGTGGACTTGCCTGTTCCGGACTTGCCGAGGAAGAGGTAGCCGAGCTGATTGCGGACCACTACTGCGGCATGCATCTCAAGAGTGCCGAGAGGTGCAGTGGCAAAGGCATAGAGGAGCATGGCAGCATTGTTGATGGCGAAAAGTGAGTCAGGGTCAGACATATATAGCCATGCCTGCGAGAAGTCGGAGAGTGCATGCAGGTGACATGCGACAGGTGCGTTTTTGAGCGGCGCAACAGCAAAGAACCAGTCGGAGCCGTTAATGCGGCTGACCTCGATACGCGGCATGTCGTCATCGGAGGAGTCCGTGAAGACCGGCACAAGTCCGACAGGTTGCCATTGCTCAGGCATGACGTTAAGGCGAAAGACGAGAGGCTTGTCCTTCACTTCGTCCTGCGGGACGAGGAAGGGCTCGTAGTTGGTCATGCGTGCGAAGAGTTTTTCGTCCGCAGAGACAGCAAAGAGATGGTCTGCTACTCTATAATACCTGCATTCAGCCATGTGTCGATGGTATTTTGCGAGTCAGCCAGAGCCTGCTCGCGTGAGACTTCATATTCCTCCAGGAGCCAATCAGCAAGTCGCTGAGCGTCGAAAGGCTGTCCGTCAGCCACTTTCCGCCAGAGATAGGCGGCAGTAGCGTTCATGGTAATCATTTTGTTGAAGTTAATCTGCTCAATGCTTTCTCCGACGAGGATGAACTCATCGCCCAAAGCGCGAAGTTTGAAACCTTGTTTTGCAGTCATAGTTCAATATAATTTCAATAAAGTGTGTCTATAGAGTTTAAGCCAAAGGCGGCGCGGGCGGCAGATGTAACGCCAGAACCAGCCGCGCGTGAGCGGTTTGCGGCAGCCACGCGGCGAGCGCGCAACAACGACAGAGCCGAGAACGTCGGACAGGGGACAATGCTCCTCGCCGGAAAGATTGCCGTCGCCCTGCAAAGTGACCTGCGTTCCACAAACTTTTATGACCCTGTGCAAGACGAAAGTGTATCCTCCTCCGGCGAGAGGAATCCGCGCGAGACAGACATCGCCCACCCTGACCTTTTTGGGGGCAGTCAGGAGGACCGTGTCGCGCCCCCCTTCAATGAAGGGACGCATGCTGCAGCCTGTGGGTGTGAAGAGCACTTCCCTGCCCTCGCTGAGGAGGGAGGCTATCTCGGGAATGAGTATTTCGTTGGCTACAAGGTGAGGCATTGTGTCGGCTTTGACGGCTTTCGTTTTCGTCTCGTTTACGTGTCGTTTTCGTCTCGTTTACGTGTCGTTATCGTGTTTGTCCGCTACTTGAGCCGGAGGAAGCCTATGCCAAAGCGCTCAACGGCCGCCCTCTCCAAGTCTTCACGGACAGAAGGGTCTGCTATAGAAATGAGCGCTTTTGCGCGGTCTGCCAGAGGGAGATTGCGCAAATAGGCTATGCCATGCTCGGTAACTATGTATTGCGCCTGGAAGCGCGTAGTGACAACACCGGCACCCGGTGCAAGACGCGGCACAATCTTGGAGCGGCCTTTTGCAGTGGTGCTTGTGAGTGCGAGGAAGCACTTGCCTCCTTCACTCAGAGAAGCTCCATAGAAAAAGTCGTGCTGTCCGCCGACACCCGAGATGACCGTTTCGCCGATGGAGTCGGCACAGATTTGTCCTGTAAGGTCAACCTCGATGGCAGAGTTGATGGACATGACGCGCGGGTTTTGGCGGATGACCTGCGGGTCGTTGGTGTAGGCAACATCGTGAATCTCGAAGTCGGGGTTATAGTCCAGGCAGTCGTAAAGCTGTTTGGAGCCAAGTACCAGAGAACCAACGGATTTGCCCGGGAGGACGCGCTTGAGGGAGTTGTCAATGACCCCGCTTTTGATGAGCGGAAGCACGCCGTCGGTGATGGCCTCTGTGTGGAGCCCGAGGTGCTTGTGGTTGCGCAGAGCGTTGATGACGGCATTGGGGATACCTCCGACCCCAATCTGGATAGTGGCCCCGTCGGGGATTTCGGCAGCGATGAAATTGCCGATGCGCGTCTCAACGTCAGAGGGGACAGGCGTAGGCACTTCGACGAGAGGTTCGTCGATGCGGCATACGGCAGCCAGACGGGAGACGTGTATCTTGGCAGGTCCCTGAGTATGAGGGACATACTTATTCATCTGCGCTATGACGACCCGTGCACACTCGCAGCCGGAGAAAGCCAAGTCGGCCGAGATGCCGAAAGAGCAGTAGCCGTCTTTGTCAGGCGTGGAGACCTGAAGAAGCATCACATCGCACCCGAGTTGTCCGTTGCGGAACAGCCCCGGCACCTCGCCGAGGAAGACGGGGATAGTGTCCGCCGTGCCTTCGCGCATAGCGTCGCGCAGGTAATTGGGGACGAAGATGCTAAGTGCGCGGAAAGAGTCGAGATACTCTTTTTTGGCATAGGGCGCGCCCTCGGGGTGTATAGCAAAGCCGGAAATGAACTTTACGTCACGCAGCTCGGAGGCGCGTGCAGTGAGTGCTTTGAGGAGTGCCATAGGCACCGAAGTGGAGCCTTGCACGACCACAGTATCGCCGGAGCGCACGAGTCGCACGGCTTCTTCGGGAGAGAGGTATGTGAGTGTGTTTTCCATAATGCCCTGAATTATTTGCCGTAGTCGGCATTGAACTTGGCGAGCCGCTTGTCCAGTTCGTCGTACTGGTCATCGCGAATGGCACTTGCGCAGCCACGCATGCCCTCGCGCTTTGCGCCAGTAGGAGCAAGTGCGATGGCCGATACTCCGTAGTAAATGAGTTTGTTAAGCATCTGTTCGCCTGTCCAGTCCTTATATCCGAAAGTGAAGAAGAAGCCGTTGCCGACTTCGCGTCCGTCGGCATCGTGGTCATAGACGATGCGGAAGCCGTTTTTGAGCATAATCTCCTTGACCTTAGCGGCGCGACGCTCGTATTCGCGTGTGTTGTCAACGAAATGGAGTTTGCCCTGGCAGGCCGCGCGGAACATGGCCGCCATAGCGAACTGGACGGAGTGAGTCACACCCGACGAGAGGCTGTAAAGGACGATATAGACGAAGTTGCGGAGGAACTGCCCGTCGTTGCCGTAACGCTCTCCGAGCGACGGGAAACAGCGGTGGGCGAGCGCCGGATTCATAGCCACGATTGCTCCCCGCTGCCCTGCATAAGAGAACATCTTGGAGGAGGATATCATGTGGACACAGTTGTTGGTGTAGCGCCCGACAGAAGGCTGATAAGGCGGCTCATAGGGGACACCGCGCCGCTTGTCGCGGAAGTCCATATTGAGGTATGCGAGGTCTTCGATGACCAGAACATTGTACTTTGTAGCGAGGCGGCCTATGATTTCCAACTCGCGCTCAGTGAGGCACATCCACGACGGGTTGTTGGGGTTGGAGAAGAGCATGGCGGCAATGCGCCCTGTCTTGAAATGGCGCTCCAGTTCTTCAGCCAGAGCCTCTCCGCGGAAATCAGCGACATCAAAGCAGTCCACGCGCACGCCAATGACCTTGCACTGCTGCTTCTGCACGGGGAAACATGGGTCGATGAAGAGGACGGTATCACGCTTGGAGTCAAGCTGCGACATGGTCATGTTAAGCGCAAAAGCCGCCTGCATGGAGCCGACAGTGGGGACGATGCACTCGTCGGGGATATCAAGCCCGACAAAGGCCTTGACGAACTCCGAGCCCCAGTGCTTGAGTTCAGGGATACCGGTAATGACAGGATACTTGGAGCCAAAGCCGTTGAGCAGCGCCTCATGCTCGGCAGCAATGCCGACCGCCTCGGCAGGCAGCCCGGGCTCGCCAAGCTCCATGTGGATGAACTCTTCGCCCGTGGCACGCTCTATATCTTTGACAACCCCCACCAACTGGCGGATGGAAGCCGCGCCCAGCTCGTGGGCATTGCGCAGACCAAAGTCGATACAGATATTATCAACAGTCTGCTTATTAAGAGGAAACGACATGATTAATTGACAATTAACAATTGATAATTGATGTTCAATGTATATCAGGCCTTGCTGTTTCTGTAGCCGGCTTCGACCGCAGCCACATTGGAGGCGACAACGGCCTCTCCCTTGCGTGCAAAGACGCGCTGCACACCGGCAATCATCTTATCATGGTCGATGCCGAGCATAGGGATAGCGGCCCCCAGCAGCACCATGTTGGCAGCCTGCGCAGGCGCACCAGCCTCTTTAGCCAGAGCCTCGACATCAAGCAGGACATGGTTTTTGTGGGCACGGATATGCGCAAGTACCTCTTCAACTGCCGGATAGTCAGGGATATTGACGAAGGGGACAGAGGAAGTGACGAGCCAGCCGTCGGGCTTGAGGAAAGAAATATACCGCAACGCCTCCATCGGCTCCAGCGAGACAACAAGGTCTGCTCCACCCTTCTCTATAAGGTCGCTCATTATCGGCTCGGACGAGAGACGCAGATTGCTCTGCACATCGCCTCCGCGCTGACTCATGCCATGAACCTCCGCCTGCTTGAGATAGAGACCCTCCGCAAGAGCGGCTTCACCAATAACAGTGGCGATGGAGAGGATGCCTTGTCCGCCCACACCTGCCAAAATAATATTCTTGTTCATAGAGTGTTAGCAATTTAAGTGGTTATTATTTCTTTGCAGCTTTGAGGTGGCGTTTGAGCGTCTGTATGCACTCGCGGCGCGCAATGACGACACTGGTGCCGTTGTAGTCAATCTCCTCGCGGAGCACCTGCTTGATTTCCTCCATGTTCTTGGGCAGAGGCACAACAACACGGACGTGCTCTTTTTCAACTCCGAGCCCGTAACAAATCTGCTCCAGGCGCCCTGTGCCTGCGGAGTCCTGACCGCCGGTCATGCCCGTAGTCAGGTTGTCGGAAATAAGGACAACAACATTGGCGTTGGAATTGACGCAGTCGAGCAGTCCTGTCATGCCTGAATGGGTGAAAGTGGAGTCGCCGATGACTGCAATAGAGGGGTGCTGGCCTGCATCGGCTGCACCTTTCGCCATTGTGACAGAGGCTCCCATCTCCACCGTGGCATGCAGCGCGTGGAAAGGCGAAAGGGCACCAAGCGTGTAGCAGCCTATGTCGCCGAAGATGCGCGGCGAGGCGTATTCGCGCGCCACCTCGTTGAGGGCGGCATACATATCGCGGTGTCCGCAGCCCTGACAGAGAGCAGGCGGACGCGAAACAACGAGCGAGTCGGCCTCACGCACAGGCAGCGGCTCCATGCCGAGCGCGACACGCACGCAATCGGGCGACAACTCGCCCATACGCGGCAGAGCTCCGGTGAGACGGCCAAGCACCTTGACAGACGAGGGGACCATGCCACGAAGCAGTTCTTCAACCACAGGCTGACCTTCCTCCACAACAAGCACATCTTCCACACCGTCCGCAACCATCTGATTGACAAGGGCTACAGGCAGAGGATACTGCGTAATCTTGAGTACAGAGCGCGTTTTGTCGCTGGCGAGATGCTCCATCACATAGTTGTAGCCGATGCCGCATGTAAGGATGGCGTGACGCGGGTCGGTGCCGCGGACATAAGTGTTGTTGCCGCTTGTTTCGGCTTCGCGTACGAAATCAGCCTGCGCCGCCACCAGTTCGGCATAGTTGCGCTTGGCAAAAGCGGGGAGGAGGATAAAGTGCTGCACGTTTTCAGGCAGCGACATCTTGTTCTGGCGCGGAGTCTCATCCTTAGTCACAACCACTGCGCGCGAGTGGGCCATGCGCGTTGTTACACGCATAAGCACCGGCGTATGCAGCCGCTCCGACATCTCAAAAGCCGCACCTGTCATGTCGTAAGCCTCCTGCTGGTTGGACGGCTCGAGAACAGGAATCATGGCGAACTTGCCATAGAAGCGGCTGTCCTGCTCGTTCTGCGACGAGTGCATCGACGGGTCATCAGCCGCGAGCACGACCAGACCTCCGTTCACGCCGGTGATGGCAGCGTTCATGAAAGCATCGGCACACACGTTCATTCCGACGTGCTTCATGCAGACCAGAGCACGCTTACCCATGTACGCCATACCCAGTGCCGCCTCCATTGCCGTTTTCTCGTTGGTTGCCCAACGGCAGAAAATCGGCTCTCCGTCCTTGCGTTTCGCCTCATGGAGCTGGATGAACTCCGTTATCTCGGTTGAAGGCGTGCCGGGATAAGCATAGACTCCGCTCAGGCCGGCATCAATTGCCCCTTGAGCGATGGCTTCGTCACCTAAAAGCAAATGTTTCATGACACAATATATTTATAAGTTATTCCACAATTATCTTCTGCGCTGCTTGCCGTGGTTCTGCGAGCAAAGTATGCACTTGTCAGGCTGCGGGAACGTATAAAGCAATGTCAGCTCAAGCCCCACAGAGAAGTTATGCAGCTGCTTGCCCTCCGCCACGTCGGAGAACCAGACGGGAGTCGCCGTGAAAGTTTCAAAGTCCCACTTTGAGTTGTAAGGAATGAACACCGACTTCTCGCCGCCGCTCACCGCCATATTGAACAGGCCGCAACGCGCATAAGCCCCTACACGCAGGTGCCATTGCTCGCTGAAAGTCCAGTCGTAGCCCGCATTCAGCGAAAGCAACAGGTCGAATTTGGCGGGTATATTATCCGGCTTGCGGCTGAAGGGCACGTCCTTGCGATAGCCGTGATTGTCCATTTCCCCCCAGTAGCCGTTATCGCCAAGCCCGAGATAGCGGTCGTAAGAGCCGCGCGAGGTGATGGTCATCTCCGTAGAAGCCCTCTGCAGGAGCGGGAAAGTGGGTGTCAGCCCTGCAAGCACATACCAGCCGTCGTAGAAAATACCCGCCTTAACCGACAGCTGCACATGCAGCTGCCGCATGCGGTCTTCACGCCCTGCCATGTCGTAGGTGAGCAGAGAGACGGGCATGCCCCAAGTGTCGGTCACTGTCGCCCAGCGCTCGTCCCATGTTGCGGCCATGCCGGTATTGTCGTAGTGATAGTCATTGACAACGGTGCGGATGGAGTTGTACATGACACCGGCCCCTGCCTGCAATACAAAATAATTGTGCCTGAACTCATAGAGTCCGCCTATGCGCAGGGCATATCCGCCCGGCATCGAAGTGACCACATCAGATGAGGACAGCACTGCCGCCCATCCGCCGTCGGCATATATGCCTAAAGAGTGGTAGTTGCCCGTGTAGGCGGAACGCCGCAGACCGCGCATGTCGGTGCGGTGTTTGCGCTCTGAGTTGGTGAAACGCGAGTCGGAGCGGCCGAGCCCGCGCATACTCTTGTCGGCAGTAATGCGCGTCTGGGCCGCGGCGGGAGCCAACGCTCCGGCCAGCAGAAGCCATATCAAGACAAAACGTTTCATCATTCAACAAGCACTTTCACGGTTCGTTCAAGCCCCGAGTTCTCAATCAGGTGGAACATGTACACACCGGCTGTCTCGGGCAGGCGCACTTCGTAGGCATTATGTATGCCGGGGACAAAGGTGCCGCTGTCGTATTGGATGCCGAAAGCGTCGTATATGCGGTAAGTACCCTGGTTCACACACAATATATTGACAACCGGATTCTCTTTTACCACCAGCGTCGGCACAACCGCCACGTATGGCTGCGAGGGCGTAAGTTCCTGCGGACGTGTCAGGTCGGGCACTATGGGGCAGGTCATAAACGTCAGCGAGTCGTCTGCGCGTGTAAGCGCAACACTGTAGTTGGCCCCCTCCTCCAGATACTGCGGGCAGTAGAGATAGGGCTTGGTCTCGCCTATCATCGGCTCGTCGTCCTTGTACCACTGGAAGGCGCTGAAAGAATAATAGCCGTTCAGCGAGTCGGTGAGCAGGCCTATGACATCATTCCAATGCTGCTCCATGAGCCACGACGGATAAAGAAGCGTGAACTCGACCGGCACGGACAGCAGCGTGCTGTCGAGGCAGTAGCCGTTGTCGAAATAGACCATCGCGCTGTAGTTGTCGGGGCGCGGATAGCGTGTACGATCGTCCGAAGCGGGCAGAGGTATAGGCAGGGACTCCTGCCCTTTGCCCAGCATGGTCCAGTCTATGTCCGCAAAGCCTTGCGCCTTGGCCAGAGTGTCGAACCTTACCATGTATGCCACCGGAGTCTGCCCTTTGTAGGTGTACGGGATGTCAAACACTGCGTCGTCGGAGCATATACGCGGCATCTTGCCCATGTTGAACTGCGTTACAGGCTTGGTCGCGAGGCGCATTGTCACCATTGAGTCGCACCCCCACTTGTTAATCAGCGTGTCGGTGTACGACCCGTGGGTGGTGAGCCTGTGGTTGTGGAAGAGCAGTGTGTCGCCCTCGCATATAGTGTCGGCGAGCCACGTATGGCGTATGGGTTTCACCGTCACCTGCCGCCTGTAAACAGAGTCGCAGCCGTGCACAGTGGTCATGCAGCTGTCCCAGAGGACGAACACTGAATCTTCCTCCCATGTGAGAGCCTCTATAGCGGATATGCCTATTATCTGCGGGTGTCCGTCCCAGTGATAAGGCAACTGCGAACCGCATATCACCGTCTCGTCTTCATAGTAATAAGCCTGGTGCACGCGCACGTACACGTAATATATGGAGTCGCACCCCAGTCCCGTGCCGAGCGGCAGCGTGTCGCGTATCTCGCGCGCCACTGGACTGCTGTATTCTCTGCCATGCCACTTGGCGGTCTCGTTGGAGCAGATGTCGATGGTGTCGTAGTAGTAGTACGCCGGTTTGACGAAGAGGTGCAGCGTGTAGGTGGAGTCGCAGTGGCAGGGCGTGGTGGTGTGCAGCGAGTCGTAGATGGTAATCCAGCCTACAGTGTCCGTGGGTATAGACGTTAGCACGTTGCCTTTCTCGTCACGCAAAGCACGCGTGTGTTCCCGTCCGCCTGTGAACCAGCGGTATGGCGTTTTCTGGCAGACCGAATCCACAACCGCATCATAATGATAGTAGTCGTAGTACTTCATCTCCAGCTCGTAAAGACTGTCGCAGGCCCCGGGCCTGTGATAGTCGGCGAAGTAGAGTGTCGTCAGGTCATGCTCGTTTGACGGATCGAAGAATATCTTCTTCTGGTGCCAGTCGAGTGTGTCGTTTTTGCACATCTGCTGCAGCTGCTTGCTGCGGAAGTTGGGTATCACTGTCAGGTTGAGGACAAAGACGGAGTCTACGCCGTGAATGGTCCGCAGGCTGTCGTAGAAGAAGCCCGACTTCTGTGCGTTCAGTTCCTTGTACTTGCGCCAGTCGAATGTCACCGAACTGCAGGTCACGGCCGCCGTGTCAAAGCGGTATGACGGCATCACCCACAGCGAGTCGTGCACTATGCTGTCGCAGCCCGTCGGCAGGGTTATGGTGTCCACGAAGAAGAACTTGCGTATCTCTCTTTCCACCGTGTAGTCCCCCACATGGAACATGCTGCCTGTTATATGCTCGCATGTGCCGCGCCCGAACTCCCAGGTGGTGTTGTTGTCGCCTATGGTGTCACGCAGCATGACAAACGGCGCACTGTGCAGAGTCAGTTCGAGGAAACGCAGCGAGTCGCACCCGAGGCGTGTCTGGCCGAAGATGGTGTCGTAGCGCATGCCCCTGGCCAGTTCGGCGGGCGTGAGCCTTATCAGGGTGTCGTACTCGGCTGTCTTGTCCTGCAGCGGACTGACACTCTCGTTGTAGTCAGGACCCACATAGAGGGCGCGCTCCCAGAGGAAAGTCTCGTTTGAACACAGATTATCTGCGTCGGTCACGTCTTTCTTGTTGAACTGCCCGTTGTAGGTCGGCGATACATAGAGGCGCAGTGTCCATATACTGTCGCAGGCGGTCTGCCGGCTGTTAATGCCGTGCGGGTCTTCAAACAGCGCAAGCGTCTTCAGCGAGTCGGTTACTACCACCCAGCCGGAGTCTCTCGCGGAGATGCCCTCTATGCGCTTGCCGCCGATATACATATTGTGCTCCGCCGCGTCATGACCGGTCCATATATAGTCCATGTCCGCCTGGCACACTGTGTCGCTGTACTCTTTGTTATATGCCGGCATGCCGGTCAGACAGAGCACGAACACTGAGTCGAAACCGAGCACTGTCTTATACGGGTCGCTGCGGAAGATGGTCTCCCCCACTTCCACTGTCAGGTTCTCCGCCACGGTCTTTTCCGTGCCGTCGGCCATCGTGCGCAACCAGTCGTAGGAGCAGGCTTCGCACACAAAATCATACACCGTGTCCCTGTAAACGCGTCCGACGCGCAGGTGGAGAATCACCGTGCTGTCGCATACATACGAACCTGTCTTTACGTCATGGTGGCTCTCTATCACCGTGTCTTGTGTCACTGTTATGTCGTGTCCGTCGGCACTCTTCACGCCGCCGTAGCCAATGCCCTCCCATGTATAGACCTGCTCCTCTGACATGGTGTGCCTGAACTCGTGATAATAGCTCGGCAGCACGGTCAGGTGCAGTTTCCATACCGAGTCGCAGCCGCCGGCGGAACATTCGGGACAGCCCGCGGTCTTCAGCGAGTCGTAATATACATACTCGCCCGGACGGTCAATCGGCACTTCTCCTGCCGACAGCCTGCTGCCCTCTGCCGTATAGAGGGTGCGGTATTCGCCGCTGCCTTGCACATACAAGTGTTCCGCCCACTCGTAATAAGCCCCGAGCGTGTCGCGGCAGATGGTGTCGCGCGTCTCATAGCGTGCGTCCTCGTCGCCCGAGTAATAAGGAGCCACCCTCACATGCCATGTCTCCGTGTACATATAGCAGTAGGCAGGGTCTTCCGCCTCTTCCGCGTCGAAGCGCACTGTATCCACAAACGCCGAATATACGTGCGCACCTACGGTCGAGTCGCGCGGAGTGAACAGCTGGCCTGTAGCGCCCATCACAAAAGCGCCCTCGTTGCGGCACACCGACGTATCGCGCGGCAGGTCTATCACCCGGGTGGTGTGTATATGGAATGTCACATGGCACGCACTGTCGCAGCGCACTTCCGTCGGCGGGAAAATGGTGTCGAACTCCACCTCTCCCGCTCCCTCAGGGAAACGCATGCGCAGGTTATAGCCCTCCGCATCGGCTTTCGGACCGGCAAAATACTTCCCGTTCCACTCTATCACGTCATAGTCGCACAGGTGCACCTCGCTCGTGTCCTCAAACGACGGCTTAACATGCAGCTGCAGGTAGAACAGCGAGTCGCGAGGAGGAGGTATCACCGTCGTGTATTTGTCCACGCAGAACTCGTGTGTCCGCCCGCGCTTGCCCGAAGCAAACACGCTGTCTGGCTTGAAGGTCGCACCCGGATACTGCTGCAGATACTTCTCGCCCGCATATATCCTGCCTCTGTACATCATCGTGTCCACCGCGCAGATAGTGTCCTTGCGCAGGTCGTAGAACGCCTCCCTGAAAGTCACCTCCAGATGGAAGATGACAGGGCAATGCCCGTCGCGGTAGCCTTTGGCGTTTCTTATTACCAAAGTGTCGCGCCATGTCTCGTCCGGCGTTATGCTGATTGACCCCGAAATACCGTCATACTCGTATGTCCACGTGTAAGTCCTTATGTTGGGGGCGGCGTCTGTTTTGGTCACTATCTCCCTTTCCTCGCGGGTGAGCACCAGCACATAGTTGCTGTCGCAGCCGTCTGCCGTCCTGTAGTAGTCCTGGAACGTGTGTGTCTCGCCTATGTGCACATTGTCGGCTATCTCGCGCCCGTAGATAGTCTTGCCTGTGGTCACGTCCTTCACCTGCAGGTCGTTGCCTGCCGCGTCGGTCAGGTGTCCCTCCCACACGAACTCTTCTGCCGTTATGCCGTATAGGTCGGGGGTCTGCGTCGTGTCGCAGAAGAACGTCTCAAGCGTGTCACGCAGGTGGACGCGCAGCTGTATTATGCTGTCGCAGCCGTGGAAGAGCGTATCCACAAACCCTGCTGACTGACATCCTGCGCCAGTCAGGCGGTCAATATAAACGCCGGGCTTGTCTATCGTCTGCCCCGCAAACATCGTGTTCTCCGTCTCCGGGAACACCAGTTCGCGCCTGTCGTGCAGCAGCGTCGTGTCTATGCGGGTCGTGTCCGGTGTCGGGCACACATACAGCTCGAAGGTCACCAGCGAGTCGCACCCTAACAGCGACTCATAGTAGCGCGTAAACCTGTGCAGACCAAGTCCCACTTTGAACCGGTGGTCGCCTGTCTCCTTGTGCTCCCCGCGCTTGCAGGCAACCGAGTCCGCCACAAACACTGTCGAGTCCGCCTCTCCGGGCGCGCCCATGTAGCTCTGCGCAGGAGCGTAGTCGTACTCCTTGTCGCGGAAGAACCGTATCGAGTCACCCGTGCACACTATCCGCCGCACCGTATCATTATACGCGCGCAACACGCGCACTATCGTCTTCAGCGTGTCCCCGTATGGCTGGTCGTCCGGACATATAACATACTCGCGCAACGCCGCGCCCCGTATCTCGTATTCGGCAAATTTCTGCCGTTTCTCGGGTTGCAGGTCCTGTTCGTCGTCCACCACCATCCTGTGCTCCCACGGCACAAGCCGGTCGCTCGTGGCTATCTCCTCGTGCGTCACCAGCTCCTTGTCCTCGCTCCCTTTCAGCAGCCACACTTCCCACACAAAGCCCTTGTAGTGCCGGTCCGACTGAACAAGAAAATGCACTATCGTGCTGTCGCACACCACGGCCGTGTCCAGACGCTCTTCTTCGCGCGGCCACTCTTTCAGCTGGCGCTGGTACCACCCCTGCTCCATCCGCTCAAGGTCATACGAGCGCTTCGACATTATCGCTTCCTCGTTGGTGATGAACAGCGAGTCAGGATGAGCGTCAGGCCTGTAGCCGAGAGTGTAGAGATAGGCTATACCGTCGGCAAAACCGTAAACGGTCCCCACAAATCCTTCGCCCTCAGTGGTGAGCCGGTGCCCCCCGTGCTTGGTCAGCGGGATGCACGCATACGACATCGTCTCGTCCCCGCCGTAGGGCCTGAACAGCTCCGCGTTCACAGCCGTCCCGTCCAGCTGCAGCAGCCCCGTCTCGGCGGTGGGCACTGTCACCTGTACAAAATGATGCTGCTCGCCCGAAGAGCCCTGTGCCGGCTTGAAATCAAGGGCGCGCGAATAGAATGTTATGTCCTGCACGCGCTGCTCCCACGAGGCCACCATCGCGTTGGCGGGGTCCGACCAGCGGTCCACTATCTTGTTCCCCTCCTCGTCATAGCGGTCTGACGTCGTGTTGTTCAGCGCACTCGAGAAGTAGGTGTAGCAAAGCACCGGTTCTGTGCTCTTTATCACTATGTCCGTTATCGCCTCGTTCAGCTGCGCCGGCACATTCCACGACGTGCCTGCCCGCAGTGTCGTCTTGCGTTCTGTCGTCCGCCCGCTCTGCTTGTTGTAGCGCGTCTCCGTCACCTCGGTCCCGTCATACAGCGCCGTCACAAGGCAGTACATCAGCTTCTGCTCCTCCGAACCGGCGACGTAGAAAGTCGTCCCCAGGCCCGTCAGAGGTGGCACCTGCTCCATCATAAAGTCCGACGACACGGCCTCGCTCATCGGCACCTTCACCTCCTCGTTGGTCGTATATACCGCTACCGGCTTGTTCGAGCATATACGGCTGCCCGACATGTCCATCGTGTCTTTCTTGGCCTGACCGCCTTCCTCGCCGGGCTGGCTGCTGGCAACAAGCAGCGACTCGCCCCTGTTCAGCGTCTTCGAGAACGTACTCTGTGCGGGGTTGCCGGTGAACGTCTTCGCATTCGGGGTTATCTGCACCGTCGTCTCGTCGTCTGTCGCCACTATCACGAACCCTGTGCTCTTGCCGTCCTGCGGATAGGTCTGCACTATGTACTCCAGCCCCAACGACCGCTCAGGTATCATCAGTGTCGCGTCACGCGCGGTCGAACCCGATGTGCCCGCCTCGCAGTATGCAAAGCACGAAAAGGGCGTGCGCTTGTCTTGGGCATATATGTGCAGACTCCTCGGCAGAGGGGTCTCGCTCTCGTCTAAATAGGCCTGTGTCGGCTGCGTACCCGGTGTCAGTCTGAACTCCTGATAACCGCCTGCCGCCACGTCAAGGGTCTGCAGCACGTCGCCTGTCACACCCTGTGCCACAATCACCTGCACCGCCTCCGATGCCGTCACCATCACCGACAGGCTCAGTGACGCATCGTCTATCTTTGTTCCCGACAACTTGGGGAAAGCCACCCAGAAGTCTGTCCCTTCCGTGGTCACGGGCAGCACCACAGCGTCATCCGCCGCAGGAGCGCGCCGGCCTTGCGCAAAAGCTCCGCCAGCCGCTACAAGCAGACACACAGCCAGCAGCGTGCGCAATACAATATGCAGATATGCCCGTTTCATTCTCGTTTCATTCTCGTTTCATTCTCGCTTCATTCTCGTTTCATTCTCTTTCCTTATTCTTCTTTTTGCCCGATTGCCCTTTTCCCGCACCCCTCAGCCCCACACGCCGCCTCATTTCCCCACACTTCCCCCATACTTTCCCCATACTCTCCCCATACTCTCCCCTCCTATGCTGCCTCCTTTTCCCATACTTTTCCTACACTTCCCACTCCTACGCAGCCGCCTTCTCTCAACCTTCAGCCTCTTATGCCGCCTCCTTATCCCATACTTTCCCCTCCTATGCCGCCTCCTTTCCCTACACTTCCCCCTCTTATGCTGCCTACTTTCCCCATCCTCTCCCATCTTATGCCGCCTCAGTTCCCCATCCTCTCCCCTCCTATGCCGCCTCTTTTTCCCACACTTCCACCTCTTATGCTGCCTACTTTCCCCATCCTCTCCCATCTTATGCCGCCTCATTTCCCCATCCTCTCCCATCTTATGCCGCCTCTTTTTCCCACACTTCCCCCTTTTATACAGCCGCTTTCTCTTAACCTCTCCCCCCTTGTACAACAGTCTCTCCGCGCGCTTTCCGCCTATGCGCACAATGCGCTATATAGCAATCAGCCTGCAAAGATACGACAAAATTCCCTTTTTTCCAAATTATTTCGCAACTTTTTTCTTTTTTCTTCCGTTGGCGGATTTTTTCTGCCTTTTTGCCATTTTCATATCCCGCCCGCACCCTCCCCCACGCCCCCGCCATCTCCACATCATCTCCCCGACACCTCCCCACCATCTCACCGCCACCTCCACACAATCTCCACACAATCTTCACACAATCTCCCCACAATCTCCACACAATCTCCACACAATCTCCACACAATCTCCACGCCGTCTCCACGCCGTCTCCACGCTCTCTCCCAGCCTATTTTCCGCTGTATATACCGTAGGATAACCGAAGGATAACCGAAAGATAACCGAAGGATAGAGCCGACATCAGCGGGACAACATCGGCACTTAACCCCGACAACTACGCCCCTTCCGCCTCACAACAGGCAACATTTTTGCACAAAAACGCGTTTCTTGTTGCATACTCCGAAAAAATTCCGTAATTTTGCAGCCCGTAACGTAAGCACCCCAAGACGGGTGCACATAAAAGAACATAAAAAACACATGAAGGACAACACTAAAAAGACCCGCGGAAAACGCTCCTACGCAGGCCTGTGGATTATCTTGGTTGCAGCCGTGGTTCTGGAAGCCACTTCCTGCATACAGTACTTCTACAGCAGAGCCGGAATAAGGGCCGAAGCCGAGCAGCGCGCACTCAGCGAACTGCGGCGGGCAGAACTGGAAATCAACGTAGTAACCATCGAAATAGAGACTGCCGCAAAGATGCTGGTCATGCTCGCGGAGCGCAATATCGACAATCCCGACTCCATCGCCAACGCCACGCGCATACTCCTCAACACGGTGGACAAGATCAGCAGTGCCGGCATTGCCTGTGTCCCCGGCTATTTCCCCGCCAAAGGCCGCTGGTACGAAATCTGCAGCAGCCGCGACACCTGCCAGGGCGCTCCCTGCATCTACACACGGCAGATAGGCGGCCCCGACCACGACTACTTCCGCGCGGAGTGGTACAACAACGGCATGACTATCGACAGCTGCTGGTGGAGTGAACCCTACTACGACGACGCGGGGGCCAAAGCCATGACTGTCAGCTGCACGCACCCCATACGCAACAGCAATGGCGACATCGTCGCCGTCGCATGCGTGGACCTTCCCCTCGACTATCTGCAGAGCGTCTCCGAGCACCTGCAGATCTACAAGGACAGCTACTACTCCATCCGCTCAGGCGGAGGTCAGGACATAGTGCCGGAAGCAGACACCGTCCCCGGACGCAAGTACCAGATCTACGACGAGGACATTGACAAGACAGGCTGGAAAATCTCTATCATCATTCCTGAAGACGTTATCTTTGCCGGACTCAACCGCATAGGCCGCATAGTGAGTCTGCTGATGCTGCTCGGACTTGCCCTGCTCGTCTTCATTCTCTGGCATGCGGCACGCGATATGATGCGCCTTGTCAGTTCCACTGCGCGCAACGAGCGCATGGAAGGCGAGCTCCACATCGCACGCGCCATACAGATGGCCATGCTCCCGCAGTCTTGGAAGGAGGACGGCACACGCGCGGCGGGCATCGACCTCTATGCCGTCGTCATCCCTGCACGCGAAGTGGGGGGCGACCTCTACGACTTCTACCGCCGCGAGGACACGCTCTTCTTCTGCATAGGCGATGTCAGCGGAAAAGGCATACCCGCCTCCATCGTCATGGCCACAACGCGCTCGCTCTTCCGCTCCGTCTCCATGCACGAAAACGATGTCGCCGCCATCGTCTCGCAGATGAACGGCACCATGTCCGACATGAACAGCGAGAACATGTTCGTCACTTTCTTCATCGGCGCGCTCAACCTGAAGACGGGCCTCTTGCAGTACTGCAATGCCGGGCACAACGCTCCCGTGCTGATAAAGTCAGGCAACGACACCATCTCACCTCTGCCGTCCATACCCAACCTCCCCCTCGGCATTCTCTCCGGCTATGCCTACACGCCGCAGACTGCCACCTTGTGCAGCGGCGACACCCTCCTCCTCTACACCGACGGACTCACCGAGGCGGAGAACGCCGCACATGCGCAGTACGGCGAAGAGCGGATGATGCAGGAGCTCCGCAACATCACCGCCGCAGCACAGCCCGAAGCGCGCACCGTCGTCGAACAGCTGCAGCAGAGCGTCAGCCGCTTCGTCAATGGCGCGGAGCAGAGCGACGACCTCACTATGATGGTCATACGCCACACCGCCCCAGACGGCTCGCTCGACCGGAAGCAGGGGGAGCCTGTGCGGCATACTATCGTTATGCGCAACGACATTCAGCAAATCCCCACTCTGGCCGAATGGGTGGAAAGCCTCCAACTGCCACGGTCGCTTGACATGACCATCAACCTCGCTCTCGAAGAGGCTGTCACCAACGTCATGCTCTATGCCTACCCCCATGACAAAAGCGGACAGGTCCTCATCGAAGCCGAGAAAACAGATACCGCTGTAACATTCGTCATCTCCGACAGCGGCACGGCCTTCGACCCCACGGCACAACCGCCTGCCGACATCACCCTCTCTGCCGAAGAACGCGCCATAGGAGGACTCGGAATACACCTCGTAAGGCAGATTATGGACAGCATTGCCTACCGCCGCGAGGACGGCAGGAACATACTCACACTCGTGAAGAAGTTCTGACCCGCGAGGGGCTGCGCAACCGGCCCTTGCATCCGCATGCAGCACAGGAAGATTATTCATATCGACATGGACGCGTTCTTCGTCTCCGTCGAGGAGCACGACGACCCGCAGTTGCAAGGCCACCCCGTGGCTGTGGGCTACGACGGGCCGAGGGGAGTTGTCGCCACCGCAAACTACGAAGCACGCAAATACGGCGTTCACTCTGCCCTCCCCGTGGCTACGGCGCACCGCCTCTGTCCCGGACTGATAGTGAAAGAAGGGCGATTCAGCCGCTACAAGGAAGTGTCGCAGCAGGTGCACGCCATACTCCATGAATACACCGACATCATAGAGCCGCTCAGCCTTGACGAAGCCTATCTTGATGTCACAGCCAACAAGAAGGGCATCCCCCTTGCAGTCGATATTGCCCGCGAGATAAAAGAGCGCATCAAGAGCACTACCGGCCTCACTGCCTCGGCGGGAGTAAGCTACTGCAAGTTCCTCGCCAAAGTGGCAAGCGACTTCCGCAAGCCCGACGGACTGTGCACCGTCCACCCCGACCGCGCCATAGCCTTCATTGACAAACTGCAGGTCGGGCAGTTCTGGGGCGTTGGCGGCAAGACGGCCGGACGCATGCACGAAATGGGGGTCTTCACAGGCAGGCAGTTGCGCGATGTGTCCCTCGCACGCCTCACACGCGAGTTCGGCAAAACTGGCAGACTCTTCTACGACTTTGCACGCGGCATCGACAACCGCCCCGTCGTCACGGAGTTCGTGCGCAAGTCCGTAGGCTGCGAGCGCACTTTCCCCACCGACCTCACAACCTTCGAGGACATGGCCGCCGAACTGGTGCCGCTGGCGGAAGAACTGGTGCAAAGGCTGAAGAAACACCGCTTCTGCGGACGCTCGCTCGTGCTCAAAATCAAGTACAGCGACTTCCGTCTCACCACGCACACCTTCACCGGACCCGCCGTCATCACCACCGTGGAGGACATTCTCCCGCTTGCACGCACGCTGCTCGCCGAAGCGGAGACTGCACCGGTCAGGCTCTTGGGACTTACAGTAACAGGCAGAACCGACGGCGCGGAAGGCCACAAGGACCCGCAACTCACTATCGACTGGTGAGCCGCACGCGACTAATCCGCCACTGATAAAAGAACAAAAAATATAAGGAAAAACATTCTCTCTTTTAATAATCGGCAGTCTCTGCTGCGGATAATGCGCCGGAGGCTTGCAAATACAAACCTTTTGCCGTATTTTTGCAACGCAATTGCCACTGGCGGCAAACAAGAACGCCGCTGACAGCAAACAAGAACATTATGTATCATCTCGGGATAGACATAGGCAGCACGACCATTAAAATGGCGCTTGTGGAGGAAAGAGCCGGAAACAGGCAGCAGGAAGGCGAAAGCTCGGAAGCGGAAACACAGGTGCTGGTTGTTGCAACCGGCTACAGGCGGCATAACGCCGAACCGCTGAAAGCGGGGAAGGAGATGATTCAGACTGTTCTTCAGGCTTTGGAAAAGCACGCCACGCCTGCTGCACCACCGGAGGACCGCTGTATGACAGTCGCCATTACAGGCTCGGTTGGCATGGGCTATGCACAGTCTTTGGGCATGACGTTCCAGCAGGAGGTGATAGCCGCGGCAGAGGTGGTGAAAAGGCTCTACAAGGACGTGCATTGCCTTGTGGACATAGGAGGCGAAGACAGCAAGATGATATTCTTCGAGGACGGCTGTGTCCCCGAAATGCGCATGAACGGCAACTGCGCAGGAGGCACAGGTGCTTTCATCGACCAGACAGCCACTCTGCTCGGGGTGGAAACAGGCGACCTGAACGCACTCGCGGCAAAAGCGGAGCACATCTATCCCATTGCCTCACGCTGCGGAGTGTTCAGCAAGACGGACATACAGAACCTCATCTCGCGCTCGGTGAGCAAAGAGGACATAGCCGCCTCCATGCTCAATGCCGTATCTATGCAGGTCGTCAGCGCTCTTGCACGGGGCACGGACGTGCACCCGAAGATTTTCCTCTGCGGCGGGCCCTTTGCCTATATACCCGAACTGCGCAAGCATCTGCTCAGGGCTCTGGAGATGAAGGAAGATGACTGCATAGTGCCTGCACACACGCAGTTCATTCCCGCCATAGGCACTGCCTTGCTGAGTGCAGCAAGTCAGGAGCGGCTATATACTGCCGACGAGGTGCGGGCGCTGTTCAGCGACAGGCACAGCACCGTCAGTCCGCTGGCAGGCACACTGCCCCCCCTCTTCGACAGCGAAGAGCATTACAGCAACTGGCTGGCTGAAAAGCAACTGAAATACCGCCATCATGCTATCGCCTCCACGCTTGCACCCTCCGCGCATGTGCCGGACACTAACCACAAACTCTACCTGGGTGTGGACAGCGGCAGCACTACTACCAAACTGGTGCTTATCGACGAAACAGGACAACTGGTCTTCACCGACTACAGCTACAACAACGGCAATTCCCTGCAGGCTTTCCACAGCGCCCTGCAGCGCATGAGCGCTTGCATCGGACATGACATCGACATAGCGGGTAGTTGCTCCACGGGCTACGGCGAACAACTGCTCAAGACTGCCTTCCGCCTGGACTACGGCATTGTGGAGACTATGGCGCATTTCACTGCTGCACGACACTTGCAGCCCGATGTCTCGTTTGTTCTCGACATAGGCGGACAGGACATGAAAGCCATCTTTGTGGAGAACGGCTCCATACGCCGCATTGAAATCAACGAGGCATGCTCGTCAGGCTGCGGAAGCTTCATAATGACCTTTGCAAAGCAACTGGGGTATGACGTGGGGGAGTTTGCACGCATGGCAACGCTCGCAAGGCATCCTTACGACCTCGGCACCCGCTGCACCGTGTTCATGAACAGCAAGGTGAAACAGGCTATGCGCGAAGGGGCGCAAGTGGACGACATTGCAGCAGGCTTCAGTTATTCGGTGATAAAGAACTGCCTGTACAAAGTGCTTAAACTGCAGTCGTTTGACCAACTGGGAGAGCATATAATGGTGCAAGGCGGCACTTTCCGCAACCATTCGGTGGTCCGTGCATTGGAACTGCTGACAGGCAGAGAAGCAGGCTTCGGCCCTGTTCCCGAGCTTATGGGAGCCTACGGCTGTGCACTCTACGCTCTCCGCACCGGCTAACTCCTCTCCACTCTATAATATCAGCACCCTGCCCTTATCATCTCTTTGCAGCTACGCATGCACTCCGGAGACGCAGGCTCTCTGGGTACGCAGGCTTCCGGCCTGCGGTTATTACTGCACTTACCGCAGGCTCTCTGCGTACCAGGCGGTGGCGGGACAGCCTGCGGTAAGTGTAACAGCATTGCAATATCAATTATCAATTATCAATTAACCAAAGTTCCTGTTACGGTGTAGGTGCGGCCGGAGCGGATGATGAAGATCTGCCCGTTGCGGAACACTTTCAGAGACTGCTCTCCGGCATTGTTGGCGTTGTTGTTGCTGTTGTTGCTGTTGCCGTTGTTGCTGTTGTCTTCTGCGTTGCCGTTGTTGTCGTCAATGTAGAGTTCTTCCAGTCCTTTGGCTGTAGGCAGAGTGAAGTAGCCCCCATCGTCTTTGCCGCCATCGGGACGTGCATAAGCGGCATCAGTGTAAACCGCTTTATAGGCTGTTCCGTTGCCGCCGACGAGCGAGGTGCAGCCGGCAAACATGTCTTGAGAGTAGGTAGGTCTCAGGCTCCAGTCGTGCTTGCAATAGATGGTGGTGAGCGAAGAGCAGTTGGAGAACATACAGTACATGTTTGTCACATTGTCTGTATTGAAACTGCTCAGGTTGAGAGAGGTGAGAGACGAGCAGCTGTAGAACATATAGTTCATGTCCGTCACATTGGCGGTGTTGAGATTCTCCAGACCTTCAATGCTGACCAGGTTTTTCATATTTTTAAACCACGAACTGAGGCTTGTGAGAGGTGCTTCGAGCATGCTTTCATCAATAACAGCAGCAGTGACAACTTCGCATTCACTATAAGAGAAACTTGAAGTGCCCAAATTCTGAGTCCATATATCCATGAATGATGCGTCGTGGAAGTTCTTGCGGTTGTCGTAATAAATGACCATTGTTGTGCCGTCTTCAAGTGCGGCATACACCTCTTTGGGTTTCACGGAGAAGTAGCCCTCGTCGCCTGCACCTCCGTCCTGGCGTGCGTAGGTGATATCCACCGTGCCGGCATCGAACTTGGTCTCATTGCCGCCGACGAGCGAGGTGCAGCCGGCAAACATATCTGCGGTGCTTGCAAGAGCAGTGCCGGTTTCTTTCCAGTCGCTGCCGCAATAGAGTGTTTTGAGCGAAGAGCAGCCGTAGAACATCTTCTCCATGCTCTTCACTGTGGCTATATTGAACCTTGTAAGGTCGAGCGAGAAGAGAGACGAGCAGTCGGCGAACATTATTTCCATGTTGGTAACATTGTCGGTGACGAAGCGGCTGACGTCAATGTCGGTGAGAGATGCACAACCGGTAAACATGCAGCTCATGTCAGCAACAGCAGCTGTATTGAGGTAATTAAGATTGATAATATTTACCAATTTAGGCATAATGTAAAACCAGTATTTTGTTGAGGAAGGCCGTGCCTCTTTCACCGACTCGTCTATTTCTACGTATTCGATGAGATTGCGTTTTGACATCGGGACGTTTCTGGCACCGTCTTTTTCGTTCCACTCGGTCAGGACATCATCGTGGAAGTATATCCTGTCGTCGTACAGGATGGTCATCACGTTGCCGGAGAACGTGGCATAGAGCTGCAGCTGCTTCCTGGTGAAGTAGCCCTCGTCGCCTGTTCCTCCGTCCGGGCGTGCGTAGGTAATATCCACCGTGCCGGCATCGAATTTGGTTTCGTTGCCGCCGGCGAGTGATGTGCATCCCTTGAACATGTCTGCGGAGGCAGTGAGTGTGGTGCTTTCGCTCCAGTCGCCGTCGCAATAGACGGCAGTGAGAGCGGCACAGCCTGCGAACATCTGCTCTGTGGTGGTGAGAGCCGTGATGTCGAAGCCGGTAAGGTCAAGCTTCTCAAGAACGGCACAGCCTTCGAACATCTTGCTCATGTCAGTCACAGCAGCTGTGTTGAAGCCGGTGAGGTCGAGCAAATTAAGACCGGTGCAGCCTCTGAACATACAGGACATGTTCTTCACATTGCCGGTGTCGAAATTACGGCAGATGTCAATAATATAGGTGAGAGAAGTGCAATTGTGGAACATATAGCTCATGCCCGTCACGTTGGAGGTATTGAAGGTTTCAACGTTCAGATACAGATTTTCGAGTTGCGTGCAGTTGTTGAACATCCCCGTCATGTCCGTCACGTTGGCGGTGTTGAAGCTATTCAGGTAAAGCTTGGTGAGAGAAGTGCAGCCCTGGAACATGCGACTCATGTTTGTCACTTCCTCTGTGTTGAAGGTGCGCAGGTCAAGCTTGGTGAGAGAAGAGCAGCCGAGGAAGAGGAAACTCATGTCAGTCGCTTCGGAAGTGTTGAGGTATTCAATGCCTTTCAGGTCAATCAGGCTGCTCATGCCGTAGAACCATGAACGGAGTTTGCCCGGGCGTGCATAGGCCATCGATTTGTCAATAACGACAGAGGTGATGCCCGCGCGGACACCGTCGGCTATTGAAACGGAGGAGCCTTCGTCGGCTTTCCAGTCTTCCACCACGCCGGCGCGGGCTTTCTTATAGCCGTCGTAGTAGATGGTCATAGTTTTCTTGTCGGAGGACAAGACAACATAAATCTCTTTCGCCGTGAAATAGCCTTTGCCTTCTTCTCCGTTGTCGGGGCGGGCGTAAGTTTTATCAACAACATTTTCATCCCACTTTGTGCCTTTGCCGCCCACGAGGGAGTTGCAGTTTAAGAACATATTGTCGGATTCGGCCAATGCCGTGCTGAGGCTCCAGTCGTCGTTACAATAGATGTAATGAAGCTCGCCGCAGCCGGAGAACATAGACGACATGTCAGTCACTTTCTCTGTATTGAAGTTGCACAAGTCAAGCGAAGCGAGATAGGCACAGTTGTAAAACATATTTTTCATGTCAGTCACGTTCTGTGTATTGAAGTTGCCCAAGTCAAGCGAGAAGAGACTGAGACAGTTGGCGAACATATAACTCATGTCCGTCACGAGGTCGGTATTGAGGTATTCGAGGTTGTTAATACTGCTAATGTTAGGTATGGAGTAGAACCAATAGGCTGTAGATGAAGGCATAGCGTCTTTCATCGACTCGTCAAGTGTGACATTTTTAATATTTTTACGAATATCATAATCCACATACTGCATGCCTCTGTCCTCCGTCCATGCCATTAGGCCTGATTTGGAGTCTTTGTCGAGGCCGTAATAGAGCGTCATTGTTGTTCCGGAGAGGACGGCATAGATTTCTTTTCTGCTTGTGAAGTAGCCCGGGGCTTTTGTTGCCTTGTCGGGGCGTGCGGCGTTTATACCGACAAAGTTTTCGTCGTATTTGGAGCCTTTGCCTCCGACGAGGGCGGTGCAGTCTTTGAACATGTCCTCGTCTTCGAAATAGGCATTGATATTACTCCAGTCTTTTTCGCAATAGATGGTGGCAAGCGAAGAGCAGCCGGCGAACATCTGCCCCGCATAAAAAAACGAAGATCCGATATTGAAGCCGTTCAGATCCAATTCCGTGAGCGCGGAGCAACCGTAGAACATATATTTCATGTTCCACACGTTGCCCATATCGAAGTTGTCCAGCTTGAGCTGAGCGAGAGAAGAGCAGCCGTAGAACATATAACTCATGTTGTACACATTGGCAGTATTGAACTTGCTCAGGTCGAGTTGGGCGAGAGAAGAGCAGCCGTAGAACATATAACTCACGTCGTTCACATTGGCAGTATTGAACTTGCCCAGGTCGAGTTGGGCGAGAGAGGAGCAGCCGTAGAACATATAACTCATGCGGTTCACATTGGCAGTATTGAACTTGCTCAGGTCGAGTTGGGCGAGAGAAGAGCATTCTGCAAACATTCGTCCCATGTCTGTAACTTTGCCGGTGTTGAAGCCGGTGAGGTCGAGAGAGGTGAGAGAAGAGCAACCGAAGAACATATTGTACATATACTCTACATTGTCGGTATTGAACTTGCTCAGGTCGATAGAGGTGAGTGAAGAGCAGCCGTAGAACATATAACTCATGTCCTCCACTTTCTCTGTATTGAAGCCGCTCAAGTCGAGCGAGGTGAGAGACCGGCAGCCGTAGAACATATATTGCATGTCCGTCACGTTATCTGTCTTGAAGCCGCTCAGGTCGAGAGAGGTGAGAGAAGAGCAGCCGTAGAACATATATTGCATGTCCGTCACGTTATCTGTCATGAAACCGCTCAGGTCGAGAGAGGTGAGAGACCGGCAGTCGTAGAACATACAATACATGTTCGTCACGTTCTTCGTATTGAAGCCGCTCAGGTCGAGAGAGGTGAGAGAAGAGCAGCCGTAGAACATGTAGTACATGTTCGTCACTTTCTCTGTATTGAAGCCGCTCAGGTCGAGCGAGGTGAGAGAGGAGCAGCCGTTGAACATACAGTACATGTTCGTC
>JAFPZY010000020.1 GCA_017417025.1 Paludibacteraceae bacterium
ACCTGACCGGAAATAAGCGTCCAATACTTCATGCTTGAACGACTCTGAATAATAATTTCTGGCTTGTTTCATAAAACTTGAATCTTAAAAATAGTACATTTCTTTTCGATTTATGAGTAAACCTATTTCAGGATAAGACACGGCTCACACCGTAAGAAGATCATGCGTTATCCGGCTCTGCAGGAATACCGCATCCATCATTAGGAAAACAGGCTGGATTGGGTAACAGAAGAATCATAAAAAATGAGAGGGTGTCAAAACTATGGATTTGTCAGGAGACATCTCATAACTTTTTAGCCTTGACACACTCTCATTCATTGGAATATCCTTATTGGCGCGTCGCTTTTATTGTTTGGTAAGTACAATGTAGTACGTCGGGAAGCGCCCTGCATAAGAACCATCAAACATGTTGAAATACAGGAATGTGATATGCCCGAGCACATAGTTGTTGCCGTACTCATTGTAATATAGCTTGGCTGCAGCTCCATAATTGACATACTCTGATGCGGGCCACCCCCAGTTGGGGGCAGTGTATTTTACAGGCTGGAAAAGTGCATAATAATCATCGACTCCTGTATTGACTGCGGTGGTTTTTGACTCATCGCTTGCTTCATTGGCAAAGCCGAAACCTTTTCTTGCCCCTGAAAGAGTGGCACCGCCATACAGATAAATGCAGTCCTCGGCTTTGTTGTATTCGCCTACTGCCGTGAAACATGCATGTTCCGGCCCTCCGAACAGCAGTCCTTCCACTGCCACCTGTTCAGTATTGCTCGACGGGGATACGTAGGTGTAAATACGAACATTGCTCCAGTTGTGTGCCGCCACATCATTCCACGGCTCAGTCGCCTGGCAGTTGAAGGTCCCAAGATACTTGGAAATCCTTAGTGGCCCAGTAAGGAATGTCACAGCGTCCCCCATTATTGTCCCTGTCTCGTTTATGCAATAAGGGCGAGCCCAATACTTGGTATTCGGCTTCAGGTCTTCCACGCTGAACATCATCGGGTCTGTATCGAACTTTGTCCCCGACACTCTGGCATCATTCAGGTCAGGAGATTCATGGATGTCAGAATAAACTACGCCAAACTCGGTAATGTTTGTGCCGTGGTTCTTCAGTGACACCGCAAAGCTCGCCGTTGTATTTACTGTCTTGACTTGCAACTCTATGCCGAATGTGCCGGTAATTACGCTTATCACTTCCCCGTAAATGACTCCATAGGGGTTCTTGCAATACGGGCGCACCATATACTCCGTCTCCGGTTTCATGTTAAAAACAGTCAGAGAATACTCATCCTTATATTTGTTAGAGTCGAAACCGGATGCATGCTCATCTTCAAAAGTGGGCAGAGTGTTTGTGGTTGAATAGAGCACGCCATATTCATCAATCGTGGAATACGGCTGGTCTATGTGAATGGTGAAATTCACAATATTCCCATCCAGCACCTGAACATCTGTTCTTTGAATGGAGGTGACAATTGATTTGTCTTCACAAGAGGCCAGCAAAAGAGCCAATGCCAGAAATAATCCTATCCTTTTCATTGTTTCTTCGTTTTGAAAGTCCAACCTAAGCCTATTTTGACACCTATGAGCGAAATAACCTCATAGTTGGTTAGTATATACACACCTCCGTTCAGGGTGAATCCTTTGATGTGCCCCTGGAAGCCGCCTTCCCATTCCTGACAATGCGGACTGGAACCTTCATGAGCATTATTGATGACCCATTGCCCTCCTGCTGTCTCTGAGGTGTAGCTGTTGTAACCATAACCTGTGCCGAGATACAGGAACAATGGAATGACCAGACGTACTATTCCGCCGGCATGCACGGAAAGCAGATTGTCGGAAAACTTACCGGTGTAGAAGGGTTTTGTTTCGCCCTGAAGTTCATAATCGTAGGCCCAGTGAAAGCCTGTGCCCATCATGAATCCGGCATACCAGCCTGCTGTTTTCACCTGGCCGTAAGTCAGACCGAACGCGTGTTGGAGCCTTTCTACATGGCCTGTAGCGGCAATGGCGTAGTTCGCTAATATGAAGTGTTCTTTCTCATACACGCTCTTTTTCTTGACCTTCTCATTCTTGATCTCGATGCCGGTATAGTTGAATGTCTGTGCCTCTGCCGTAATGAATATGCCAAGGCACAAACATAGTATATATAACTTATTCATAGTTAGTTTCGTACTATTGATTCAGTTCTTTCGTCTGTGTGAATCTTGCGGTCTTTGATGCTCACGTTCTCCAACTTGTGGTTGACTATGCGCTTGTCCAAGTCCAATAATTGTGCGTCATCTGGCTGCATGTTGCGGAAATTGCAATAAGTGGCAGGAAATCCTTTGATACGCACTTCAATAGTCATTTCTTTGTCATGTGAGGCTATTGTCTTGACACTGTAGATAGGAGAAATAATCAGTGAGGCCTTCTCGTTGTCTATAAACTCGAACAAAGACTGGGCCTTCAGCTCTTCTATCTTGGCATTTATGTAGTTTTCCACGCGGGTAAGATAGTACTCTTGTGACTCCCTGTCACGCATATCCGGAAGAATGATTTTCTGAGTCAGTGAATAATCTTTTGGGGTGGTGGAATTAACATGCAGTTCGCTCACCAACGGAACGATAAACATCTGTCCGTTGTTGCTCATCTGGGTGGCCTCAAATTTGCTGATACTGGCACCTTGAATCTGATTTTGGGCGATGGATGCAATGGAAATTGTCAATGCAGACAATAAAATAATGAAGTTTTTCATATTTGTTGGATTTTGTTTGTGCCTACTCTGTATCGGATTTTCGGCAACCTCCGTGTGTAGTCCGGAATAAGCAGAGGGGCAGACACATACAAAAAGCGTGGACTACTTGCTTGTTGTGATTGGTAATCTCGGGCTACCACACCCATGTTCTCCAATTACACAGAAAAGTCCACACCCAAGGTGCGAACGTTCTGCTTTATTGCGGAAGAACATGTCGTCATAGTGGTAGATGGAGATTATCCCTCTAATAAAGCAAACGCTTGGTATGTTATGTCTGAAAAGGCGTTATCTATCCATAGGCAAAATGTTTTTTGATTTCTTAAATGAGTTGCAAAGTTAATGCTTTTTTTGCATATAGGCAAGAGGAAAAGATAAATTTTTATTATCTTGCTGGTTTCGGGTGCTTTATACAATTTGTTTTGTCGCGGTGTGAAACGAAAAATGTTGCCAACACTTGCATATATCAAAAAAAAACTCTACCTTTGTGCGCTGATACAAAACCAACCTATTTTATATGATTTACAGAATTACGTTTTCGAGCGAAGAAGCGGACAACTTCCGCCGCGTATTTGACGCTGACAGCGAGGCCACTTTCCTTGACCTGCACAAGGCCATACTCGCTTCTGCCGGATATACTGACGACCAGATGACCAGTTTCTTCCTCTGCAACGACCGCTGGGAGAAAGAGCAGGAAGTGACACTCGTCGAAATGGACAGCAGCTTCGAGTACGACAATATGGTCATGGAGAAAACACGCCTCTCCGACCTCATCGAAGAGCAGGGGCAGCGCCTCATCTATGTCTTCGACCAGATGTTCGAGCGCCACTTCTTCGGCCGTGTCAAAGAAATCCTCCCCGGCTCCATGGACGGAGTGAAGTGCGTGGAGAAACTCGGCAAAGCGCCCAAGCAGCTCAAAACAGAAGACCCGCTCGCCTTCACCGCCAAAGACGGAAAAGGCGACCTCGGACTTGACGAGGACTTCTACGGCGACAGCCAGTACAACGAAGGAGACCTGGACATGGAGGGCTTCCAGGACCTCAGTTTCGAGGACGGCTCTATGTTCTGACGGACGATGGGCAGTGGCACTCTGGTGGTGATAGCAGGCCCGACTGGGGTGGGCAAGACCGAACTTTGCCTCACTTTGGCAGAGCGCTGGGGCTGCGATGTCGTCAATTGCGACTCGCGGCAAATCTACCGCGACCTCCCCGTAGGCACTGCCGCTCCCACTGCCGCCGGGCAACAGCGCGCCAGACACTGGTTCGTCGGCACACACAGCCTCTCCGAGGACTACAACGCCGGCGCTTACGAGCGTGACGCGGTCGGCCTCCTCGCCCGCCTCAAAGCGGAGCACAGGCCGGATACCCCCTTTGCCTTGTTGTCCGGCGGAAGCATGATGTACATGGACGCTGTCTGCTACGGCCTCGACGACATCCCCTCTGTCCCCGCGGACACACGCACGAGCATTCAGCATGACTACGCCGCGAAAGGCATATCGTGGCTGCAAAGCGAGGTGATGAGGCTCGACCCTGACTACTGGCAGCAGGTGGACAGGCACAACCCCCAAAGACTCATACACTGCCTCGAGGTCACGCTGCACACCGGAGTCCCCTATTCGGCGTTCAGGCGGAGGCAGCGCGCAGCGCGACCCTGGCGGACCCTCATCTTAGGCCTGCAGCGGCCGCGCGAAGAACTCTATGAGCGCATCAACACACGCGTGGACATGATGATGCGGAATGGACTTGAAGAGGAGGCGCGAAATGCACTTGGCAAGTTCCCCGCCGGACTGCCAAACAGCCTCAAAACGGTGGGATACAACGAGATGGCCAAGTTCTTCTGCGGCGAATATACGCGCGAAGAAGCTGTCGCCATGATTAAGCAGAACTCGCGCCGTTACGCCAAAAGGCAGATGACTTGGCTGCGGGCGAAAAAGGATATTGTTTGGCTCGACGCACGGCTCCCCGAAGACTGCCTGGTGCGCCAAATAGAAGATATTATAAGCAATGAAGAATACGGTTTTTAGCATTTTCTGCATGCTCCTCCTCTGTGGATGCAGGCAGGTCTCTGTCGATTACACTTTCGCCCCGCTCAACCCTATGGCGGGCGAAACGGTCACTTTCACCAACCTCAGCACAGGCGGCGAGGACTACGAGTGGAACTTCGGCGACAACATGACAAGCGAGGACAAAAACCCCACCCACGTCTTCCGGCGCACGGGAACATACCTCGTCACGCTCAAAGAGAAAAAGTCCGGACGGACATGCAACAAGGCGCTGCAGGTCGTGGCGGCACTGCCCACGTTCACTGCCTCCTCCGACAGCATCTCCGTCTTCGACGAAGTGCGGCTCAAAGCCGCCGTCTGGAACCCCTACAAGCACGCCGTGAGCTACCTCTGGACGCTTGACGAAAGTGTCATGCTCCTCAGCGGCACCGCCTCCGACAGCCTCCTCACGGTCTGCTTCACCGAGGCTGCCGGGGCTGTCAGCATCCGCCTGCAGGTCACTATGGACGGCGAGACTTATCTCACCGACAGCACTCTGCACATACACAACAAGCAGGCTCCGGCCCTCATCCTGCAGACGGCGGAGGGTGACTTCTGCCAGAGGCTCTACGGACAACGCACCGAAAAACTGCGCCCGCTGACCTATGAGCGGGGCATCCAACTCCTGGCGGAAGCTGTGACGGCAAACACTCTCACCGACACGCTGGAGCGGAAAATCTACTTCGCCAACGCCGACGGACTCTTTGTCGCCAACACCAACGGCACCGACACTGTCCTTATTGACGGCGGAGCTGCGCCTGTGCTGACCTTGAGCTACCCCCTCAGCCGCCTCTTCTATGCCTCCGGCGACGGGGTGCGCTCCCTGCCGCTCCTCCGCAACCGCAACAACCGCATCGACGGAGAACCGGTGCTCCTCAACAGCCTGCAGCAGGTGACAAAGATAGTTATTGACGAACAGGGATATTGACCTACTATGCAACCCGAATACATTTTTGAAACAAGCTGGGAAGTGTGCAACCGCGTTGGCGGTATCTATGCCGTCCTTTCCACAAAAGCCGCCTCAATGCAGGCGGAGCACAAAGACAAAGTCATCTTTTTCGGTCCCGACCTCGGAGAGCAGTCCGACCGCTTCTTCCGCGAGGACAAGCGGCTGCTGCGCGGCAAACTCACCGGAGTGCGCGTCGGCCGTTGGCAGGTGCCGGGCGAACCTGTCGCGGTGCTGCTGCCATTCAGCCACCTGCGCGAGCGCAAAAACGACATCTACGCATGGGCTTGGCGGCAGTTCGGCGTGCAGAGCCATGCCGCCTACGGGGACTACGACGACAGCGCCCTCTTCGGCTATGCCGCAGGGCTCGCTATGGAGCAGCTCTACAACGCTCTTGGCCGTCCCGCTACTGTGGTGCACGCCAACGAGTGGCAGACTGCTTTCGCGCTCTTCTATGTCCGCTCTGTTATGCCGCAGGCAGGCACGGTCTTCACTACCCACGCAACAGGCATAGGACGCTCCATCGCCGGCAACGGCAAACCCTTGTACGACTTCTTCGCTGCCTACGACGGAGACCAAATGGCCGCAGAGCTTAACATGGTCAGCAAGCACTCTGCTGAAAAGCAGGCGGCACACTGCTGCCACTGCTTCACCACGGTCAGCGACCTGACGGCACGCGAGTGCAAACAGCTCCTCGGACGGGAACCGGACATAGTTACCCCCAATGGCTTCGAGGGTAGTTTCGTCCCAAAAGGCGCGGCGCTCAATGCAGCACGCAGCAAGGCCCGCAAAGCCCTGCTCGCCTTTGCCTGTCAGCAGACGGGGCGCAATATTCCCGACAACGCCATGCTCGTCGCTATTTCGGGCAGACTCGAGTGGAAGAACAAGGGTATTGATGTCTTCATCGATGCCATGCAGCAGCTGCCCTCACGGCTTAATGGCAATGACGGACAGGTGGTGGCTTTTGTCATGATTCCTTACCTCGACAAGCCTGCACTCTGCCTGGGCAATGTCAGCATCGTCTTCATGCCGTGGTATCTGCCTTCCTTGCTCCCCTCGCCCGTGCAGGGAATGTCCTATTTCGACTTGCTTGTGGGGCTCGACCTCACCGTCTTCCCCTCTTACTACGAGCCCTGGGGCTATACGCCGCTTGAGTCGGTGGCGTTCCATGTGCCCACTCTCACCACTTCCCTTGCGGGCTTCGGCGTATGGGCGGAGCAGCAGAAGCAGCACGATGCCGTCACGGTCATTCAGCGCACCGACAGCAACACCTCGGCGGTGGTAAGCCGTGTGGCTGATTGTGTCGCGGCATATATGCACAAATCCGGGGCAGAGCGCGAAGTGCTGCGCCGTCAGGCGGCTGCGCTCGCCGCTAAAGCGGCGTGGAAGCACTTCTTCCGCTTCTACCGCGAAGCCTATGCTCTCGCACTGAAAAGAGCAGCAACAAAATAAAAAACTACGAAAACTAGTAGTACTACTAAAAATAGTACGACTATTACAACTATAAAAAACTAATTACAACTATATAAGTAACCCGTAAAAAATCCCTACACCTTATGAAACGGACTCTTCTTTCTCTCGCAGCCCTGTGCCTTGCAACAGCCTGCGCATTCGCGTGCACCAACTTCATGGTGGGCAAAAACGCCTCTGCCGACGGAAGTACTATGATTAGTTATGCCGCCGACAGCTATTCCTTCTACGGCTATCTCCACTTCCGCCCTGCCGCTGACCATCAGCCGGGAGACATGCGCAAAGTCGTTAATTGGGACGACGGACAGCCGCTCTGCGAAATTCCCGAAGTGCCGCACACCTATCGCGTCATCGGCAATATGAACGAACACCAGGTCACCATCGGAGAAACAACTTGGGGAGGAAGGCAGCTGGAGAACGCTGCCGGTATTGACTACGGCAGTCTCATCTACATAGCCCTTGAGCGAAGCCGCACTGCACGCGAAGCTGTCAAGTGCATGACCGACCTTGTGGCTGAATACGGCTATGTCAGCGGAGGAGAAAGCTTCTCCATCGGCGACCCCGACGAAGTGTGGATAATGGAACTTATCGGCAACGGCAAAGACAGCAAAGGTGCCGTATGGGTGGCTGCACGTGTACCTGACGACTGCATCTGCGGGCACGCCAACCAGGCACGCATCACGACACTCCCCCTTGACAGAAAGACAAAAACAAAAGGAAATGTTGTATCCACTAAGGACGGCGAATGGATGTGGCACAAGGATGTAATCAACCTCGCCCGTGAGAAAGGGTGGTTCAGCGGCAAAGACGCTGACTTCCGCTTCAACGAAGCATACAACCCCTTCGACTTCGGCGGACTCTATATCTGCGAGGCGCGCGTATGGAGCGTCTTCCGCAAGTTCGCTGACGACTTCGACCGCTACTTCGGCTATGCTTCTGGACGCATCTTCCTTGCCACAGACGGACGCTGGGCCGGTGAACCTATGCCGCTCTGGATACGACCCAACCGCAAAGTCTCGGCGCAGGACCTCAAAGACTGCATGCGCGACCAGTACGAAGGCACACCCCTCGACATCACTAAGGGCACCGATGCCGGACCCTGGAACAGCAAACTGCGCTACGGAAGCCTCGGCTTCAAACTCGACAGCACGCAGTACTGGTTCGAGCGGCCTGTCGCTACACAGCAGACGGCATGGTCCTTCGTCTCACAGATGCGTGGTTATGAGGGAGCCAATGCAGGAGGTATCTTCTGGTTCGGACCCGACGACGCTGCAACCAACCTCTACGTACCCATGTACAGCCGCATTAACGGAGTCCCCGAGTGCTATCGCGAAGGCAATGGCGACCTGTATACATACTCTCCCACATCGGCTTGGTGGGCGTTCAATATGGTGGCCAACTGGGCTTATACGCGTTACTCTGACATGAAGCCGGAAATCTTGCGCGTGCAGAAAACATGGGAGGACAAGTTCAACAGCCAGGTCGAAGTGGTGGATGCCGAAGTTGCTGGTATGGACGAAGCAAAGGCTGAGGCTTTCCTCACTGACTATTCATGCCGCCAGGCGGAGCAGTCCACCGCTGCATGGAAAGACCTCTTCACATATCTCATGGTCAAGTATATTGACGGACAGATTCGCCGTGAGGAGAACGGACAGTTCAAACGCAACGAGTGGGGAGAACCTACAGGTCCCAACCGTCCCCCGTATCCCGAGAGCTACCTCCGCCTCATCCAACCCGAAGTCCAGCACGAGTAATCAGTTTGCTACTCT
Source organism: Paludibacteraceae bacterium (assembly GCA_017417025.1). GTDB lineage: Bacteria > Bacteroidota > Bacteroidia > Bacteroidales > Paludibacteraceae > Colicola. The sequence continues at coordinate 8,958 of JAFPZY010000020.1, forward strand.
TTCCCTGTTCTCCGCTTGTCGTTTCAGGCAAGCGGGGAACACTGTAAAATTCAGCTACCCTTAGGCTACCTACAGGCAGACCATTCGCTGTCTTTTTTATAACAAAATGCAAAATATATTTGTGTATATGCAAAAAAAGCAGTACCTTTGCACCCGCAAAGGTTTGACAACCGCATGCCGTCGCTTGCCGACGTAAAACAGCAAGGACATATTGAGTATTCGCGTTTGCGATTTATTGGACATTTCGGAATGTAGGAAGTTCAGGGAATATACCAATAATAAGTCAGCAAACGTCCATAATTTATATGGGCGTGACTTATCGGTATATGGGCATTTCCTACAGCCTCGAAGTGGATAGGGAACGCCCACTTTTTGTGTTCCTATGTGCATAGAAAACCCGTGTCCCGTCAAGCCACTGAAGATTGTGTGTCCTTTATAAATTGCAAGCGGCAGTATAAAGAGCCGCACTTTTCAAACGGGGCAAGACCTGCAAAGCCAATAGAGCAGGACAAAACAAATTTTATTCAATCAATTAAAACCGATGCTCAATGGGATATAAGTGAGCAAAAGAAAAAATGAAAAAGTTAATGATGTTATTACTTGTTGCATTAACAACATGTACATTGTTTGCAGAAGAAAAGTCGTATGTCATCGAAGTAACCTACTCTGTTACTTATGAATACCGAGATTTTCAAGGTCGTGTGTTATCCAGTCAGAGTGGTATTGATGGCAAACAGTCATTTCTTGTATGCGCAGAAAGTGTAGGAGAAGCAAAACAAAAGGCAATAGACCAATGCTCTAGTGTCTGTTCCTATGGTGGTCAAAAAATAGGTAGTAAGGAAATAGGAGGAGTACAATGTACAAAATATGAGGTAAGAAGAGTAAAAGGAGCAACGGATATATCTAAAAGTCATCCAGCTTGCTAAGAGATAACAAGTGACAATATTTTTTGCGCCCGGGTCAACACCTTGGGCGTTTTTATGTTATTTCATTGGTAATTTGTGCAAATGACCGACAATTATTTGCATATATCAAAAGAAAGCACTAATTTTGCTGCACATTTTGAAAATGATTCTATACAGGCTTACGGAAGAAGAACGGACGATAGTGGAGATTGTCGAGTAATATCCGGCACAATACAACAAAGCAATGGACGCTGAACACGAGAAATGGCAATGGCAGGAATGGGGTACGGCATGGAAAGAAGTCGGGCTGTATCATATCACGCTGACGGTACCGTCGCGTGAGCCGTTGCTTGGTACGCTCGTCATTCCTGACAACGATGCAACGCTGGCAAGGGTGGAGCGCACGGAATTGGGGGAGGCATTGGTTAATACGATGTTTGATGTACAACATCGGCATCGGGAAATACAAATACTGCATTTTGTAGTTATGCCCGACCATTTGCATACTGTATGGTATGTCAGACGGGCAATGCCTAAAGGCATCATGTCTGTCGTGCAGGGCTTCTGGATAGGGGCGAAGAAACTCGGACGTGCGTATTCGTATACCGCGACTACCAGTCGCGTAAACTGCCAAGAAGGAAAAGGGGCTTCTTCTTTTTCCCCGACTGTCAGTCGGGAGGATTACAAAGGCAATACACTGCGTATTCAGCTTGGCAACGATGCCTATTATGCTCTTCCTCCCATCTTCACTGAGATGCCTTTTGTCCGCTCTATGGGGCAACGCCGCCAGCTGCCTGCCACTATTCGCTATATAGACATGAACCCCCAGCGGCTTGCAACCAAGCGGCTCAAGCCGGACTTCTTCCGCGTGCAGCATGAGGTGGAACTTGGCGGACGGACATACGATGCCGTAGGCAATATAGCTATCCTGCAGGCGAAGGAATACACCCCCGTTCATGTGCGCCGTATGATGGTCGAAGCGGCGGAACACGGCGATGACCAGCCTTTGCGCGACTATATGAACGGCTGCATACTGAAAGCCCGCGAAGGCATAGTGCCGGTGTCGCCGTTCATCAGTCCGAAAGAGAAAGAGGTATTGGCGGTGCTGCTTAAAGAGAAGCACCACGTGATATATATTTCCGACAACGGCTTCGGCGAATACTACAAGCCGACTGATGGTCTGTTCGATGCCGTAGCGGAAGGCAGGATGCTGATACTCTCTCCCTGGCGGCACGACCCCGACAAACGCCATGTCACCCGTGATGAATGTGTGGCAATGAACAATATGGCAGAAGAGCTTTCTTCCATTGTCCCGAATTGAATTCGGGAAGAAAAGCACAACCAACCATAAAAATACAATACTATGAACACACAGGAACTTAATCCGAAGGAGGTTTTCTCTATCTTCCATGAGATTACCCGCGTACCCCGTCCGAGCAAGCACGAAGAGCGTATCTCGGCGTGGCTTGTCGAGTTTGCAAAGAGCCACAATCTCGAGTATGAGGTTGACGACGCGATGAACGTCATTATGCGCGTCCCCGCCACTGCCGGCTGCGAGGGCAAGCCCGGTGTCATCCTTCAGGCGCACATGGACATGGTCTGCGAGAAGAACAACGACACTGTGCACGACTTCATGAACGACCCCATCCAAACCTATGTGGACGGCGACTGGCTCAAAGCCCGTGGCACAACGCTCGGAGGCGACGACGGCATCGGTGTCGCTATGGCACTGGCGGCGGCCACTTCCTCTACGCTCAAACACCCCGCTCTCGAGTGCCTCTTCACCGTGGACGAAGAGACAGGGCTCACAGGCGCTAACCGACTGAAAGACGGCTGCTTGCGGGGCAAACAGCTCATCAACCTCGACTCCGAAGACGACGGACAAATCTTCATCGGCTGTGCCGGAGGCATCGACACGCTTGCCAAAATGCACTACACGCCCGAGCATATCAGCTCCGACGGACTGTTTGCCGCAAGAATAAGCGTCGGCGGACTGATGGGCGGACATTCGGGCGACGACATCAACAAGGGGCGCGGCAATGCCAACAAAATCCTTGTCCGTTTCCTCTACGAACTGCTCTCTGTCAGTGGTTTCCGCCTCGCGTCCATCAACGGAGGCAACCTGCGTAACGCCATCGCACGCGAAGCCGAGGCCGTCATCTGTGTCCCCATGGCCGACAAAGAGGACCTGCGTATCCGCTTCAACCGTTATGCCGCTGTCGTTGAGTCCGAACTTGGCGAGGTGGAGAAAGACATGCGCCTCAACCTCGAGTCGTGCGACATGCCCTCTGCTTTCGTTCCTCAGCAGCAGGCTGCACGCCTCGTCCGCGCGCTCTACGCCTGCCCCCACGGTGTCTTCGGAATGTCGAAGGACATGCCCGGACTGGTAGAGACTTCCACCAACCTCGCCTCTGTCAAAACCAAAGACGGCTATATCGAAATCAACACCAGCCAGCGTTCTTCCGTCGAGAGCCGCAAACACGAGATGAAGGACATGGTTGAGTGTGCACTGGCTGCTGTCTGCGACGAGATAACCCACGGCGACGGCTATCCCGGCTGGAAGCCTAATGTCCATTCCCCGCTACTCGAGGTCACAAAACGCGCCTACGAACAGCTCTTCAACGCCGAGCCCAAAGTGCTGGCTATCCACGCAGGGCTCGAGTGTGGACTCTTCCTCGAGAAGTACCCCTATCTCGATATGGTCAGCATCGGCCCGCAAATGACCGGCGTGCACTCGCCGCAGGAGCAGCTCAGCATCTCCTCCACAGGACGCTGCTGGCAGTGGCTTTGCGCAACACTCGAAAGTCTCTGACGAATGAACCTGTCAGCACGTTTAAAAGAGTATCTTCCTTATTATAAGAGGAATCTGAAAGTGGCGTTCCCTGTCATGCTTACGCAGGCGGGGGCGTCGCTTGTCGGCTTGGCCGACTCTATGATGGTGGGTCACTATTCCACGGCCGACCTCGCGGGCGTGTCTTTCTCCAACGCCATCTTCTTCACGGTCATGGTCTTTGCCATGGGCGCGCTGATGGGCATTACCCCCCTTGTCGGCATTGAGGTCGGCAAGAGCCATAGCGGGGCGGGCGACCGCTCCGCGGAGATTTCGGCGCTGCTGCAGAACGGGGTGGTCTTCACTGTCCTGCTCTCTGCCGTCATGGTGGCGTTGCTCGGGATTTGTATCCCTTTCCTCGGCTCGTTTGGGCAGGAACCGGAGGTGGTTGTCGCAGCCAAACCGTATTATATCTTGTGTGTCGCCTCCATCGTCCCCTTCCTCTTCTTCTGCTTGCAGAAGCAGTTCCTTGAGGGGCTGGGCAACACCACGGCGGCGCTGCTTATCACCACCGTGATGAACCTCCTTAACGTACTGCTCAACTGGGTGCTCATCTTCGGGCACTGGGGCCTGCCTGCCCTCGGGGCTACCGGAGCTGGTATTGCCACTTTCCTTTCGCGCTTGCTGATGCCTTTCTGCTTCACGGCTGTCATACTCTGGCGCAGCGCTTGGCGTAAGTATGTGCTCCTCTTCTCGCGAAGCAGTTTCGGCTTCGGGGAGATAAAGCGCCTTTTCCGTGTCGGACTGCCTATCGGCCTCCAGTCGCTTTCCGAGGTGTTTATCTTCACCATCTCTTTCATCATCGTCGGATGGCTCTCCAAAGAGGCGCTTGCAGCACACCATATAGCCAACCAGATTGCCGACTTCACTTTTATGATTGCCACCGGCATTGGTGCCGCTACCACTATCCGTGTCAGCCATCAGTTCGGCAACGGCAATTTGCACGGCGTGCGAATGGCGGCAGGGGCGAGCGTGCATCTTGTGCTGCTTATGAACACTATCGGCGCGCTCTTTATGATTCTCTTCCGCCGATGGATTCCGCTGCTCTTCACGGAGGACCCCGCTGTCATTGAGATAGCCTCCACGCTTATCTTCATGGCGGGCTTGTTCCAGTATGCCGACGGGCTGCAGGCGGTCGGGGCTGCTATGTTGCGCGGCATTACCGATGTCAAGATGCCAATGGTTTATGCTTTCGTGGCCTATATGCTTGTCGGACTGCCGGTTGGAGTCCTCTGTATGTTCCCTCTCCGCATGGGGGCTGTAGGCATCTGGGTCGGCTTTGTCTTCGGCCTGGTCATTGCCGCCGCATGCTTCCATATCCGCTTCCGCCGCCTTATGAAACGCCTTGGCAGCTCTCCCTCTCCCCTCGTCTGATTTCTCTGCCGCCGCACAGCTACCCTTGAGCTACCCTTGAGCTACCCTTAGGCTACCCTTGCGCTACTCTTAGGCTATCCTTACGCTACCCTTGCGCTGCCCTTGTAACCCCGTTTTGCAAAAAAAGTACCTTCTTTTTGCTGCACTTGTCGGAAAAAATCAGAAAAATTTGGATATTCCGAAAAAAACATCTATCTTTGCAGGCTTGTTGCATATAATGCCTTGCAGGGCACTCCTGCCCAGGGCTCTACAAACGGCAAAATAACAATAATTATTAACATATCAAACAAAACATTATGTGGTTAAAAGATTCATCTATCGGCCGTAAGTTCATTATGTCGATCTCCGGCCTCTTTCTGGTTCTTTTCCTGCTATTCCACGGCTCGATGAACCTCTGTCTGGTCATAGACGACCTGTTCGGCACGCATGCCTACAACTGGATTTGCGCCATGCTTGGTGCCAACTGGTATGCACTCGTAGGCACTGCTGTCCTCGCCCTCGGCGTTGTCGTGCACTTCTGCTACGCTATCATTCTCACAGTCCAAAACAGGGCTGCACGTGGCAATGACCGTTACGAAGTCGTAGCGCGCCAGGAGGGTGTCGATTGGGCTTCTAAAAACATGCTCGCACTCGGCATTATCGTTATCCTCGGACTCTGCCTCCACCTCTACAACTTCTGGTGGAAAATGCAGTTCGCTGAGCTTACCGGTATCCATACTTCTATGTTCGACCCCCAGGACGGCTCCGCTATCGTTACCGCCCTCTTCACCGACGGCTGGTGCGGCATTATCTACTGCCTTATCTACATCGTTTGGCTCTGTGCCCTCTGGTTCCATCTCTCACACGGTATCTGGTCGGCACTGCAGACTATCGGCTGGAGCAACCTCATCTGGCTCAAACGTATCAAGGTAATCGGCATCGTCTTCGCTACCATTACCGTCGGGCTGTTTATGATTGTAGTCCTCTATTTCATGGGCGTTAACATCGGACAGATGTGCGCTTGATTGTTGAACGGATAAATATTTGCAATTATGATAAACAAAGAAGATGTAAAGAAGGCCGCCCAACAGGCTGTTGAGCAGATGCAGGAAATGGCGGGCAAGGCGGTAGAGAAAGTTGTTGAAGCTGTTGCAGATGCCGCTGTTACGGCGCAGGCTGTCGCCGAAGTCGTGGCGGAGGCGAAAGCCGCCGATGCCAAAGTCATCACTCCCAAGATGGCTAAGATTCCCGAAGGGCCCCTCGAGAAGAAGTGGACCAACTACAAGGACCACCAGAAGCTGGTCAATCCCGCCAACAAACGCAAACTTGACATCATCGTTGTCGGCACGGGTCTCGCAGGCGCTTCGGCTGCTGCCTCGCTCGCAGAGATGGGCTTCAATGTCCTCAACTTCTGCATACAGGACTCCCCCCGTCGTGCACACTCCATCGCGGCTCAGGGTGGTATCAACGCAGCCAAGAACTACCAGAACGACGGCGACTCCGTCTATCGTCTCTACTACGACACCATCAAGGGCGGCGACTACCGTGCCCGTGAAGCCAACGTCTATCGTCTCGCTGAGGTCTCCAACAATATCATCGACCAGTGCGTGGCGCAGGGGGTTCCTTTCGCCCGCGAATACGGCGGACTCCTCGACAACCGCTCCTTCGGCGGCGCACAGGTCTCGCGTACTTTCTATGCCAAAGGACAGACCGGACAGCAGCTCCTCCTCGGCGCTTACTCTGCGCTCAGCCGTCAGATAGGCAAAGGCAAGGTTAAGATGTACACACGCCACGAAATGCTTGACATCGTGATGATTAAGGACGAGAACGGCGAGCCCCGTGCACGCGGTATCATTGCCCGCAACCTCATCACCGGCCGCATCGAGCGCTTCTTCGCTCATGCCGTTGTCATTGGCTCGGGAGGCTACGGCAACACCTTCTTCCTCTCCACCAACGCCATGGCCTCCAACGGCTCCGCAGCCATGCAGATGTATCGCCACGGCGCGTACTTCGCCAACCCTTGCTATGCGCAGATTCACCCGACCTGTATCCCCAAGCACGGTGACTTCCAGTCGAAACTGACCCTTATGTCAGAGTCACTCCGTAACGACGGACGTATCTGGGTGCCCAAGAAACTCGAAGATGCCAAGCGTCTGCAGCGCGGCGAGATCAAGGGTCGCGATATACCCGAAGAGGACCGCGACTACTACTTGGAGCGTCGTTATCCCGCATTCGGCAACTTGGTTCCCCGTGACGTTGCATCACGTGCTGCCAAAGAGCGTTGCGATGCAGGCTACGGCGTGAACAACACCGGTCTGGCTGTCTTCCTTGACTTCTCCGACGCTATCCAGCGCCTCGGCAAGGATGTCGTTGCTCAGAAATACGGCAACCTCTTCCAAATGTACGAGAAGATTGTGGACGAGAACCCCTACGAGAACCCGATGATGATCTTCCCCGCCATCCACTACACCATGGGCGGTATCTGGGTCGATTACGAACTGCAGACCTCCGTCAAGGGCTTGTTCTGCATCGGTGAGGCTAACTTCTCCGACCACGGAGCCAACCGCCTCGGTGCTTCGGCTCTCATGCAGGGTCTGGCTGACGGTTACTTCGTACTGCCTTACACCATCCAGAACTACCTCGCCGACCAGATTGGCGTGCCGCGTATGTCCACCGACCGTCCCGAGTTCGCCGAAGCGGAGAAGGCCGTTAATGACAAGATACAGCGTCTTATGTCCATTCAGGGCAAAGAGTCTGTTGATACTATCCACAAACGTCTCGGTCTCGTTATGTGGGACTTCGTCGGCATGGGCCGCACGGCAAAGAGCCTGAAAGAAGCCATTAAGAAAATCGACGAGATTAAGAAGGACTTCTGGAGCAATGTCTATATCCCCGGTACTGCCGACAGCCTGAATAACGAGTTAGAGAAAGCCCTGCGTCTTGCCGACTTCATCGAGATTGGCCGTCTGATGGCAGTGGATGCCTTGAACCGTGAGGAGTCGTGCGGTGGTCACTTCCGCGAGGAGTATCAGACCGAAGAGGGTGAAGCACTCCGTCAGGACGATAAGTTCTCGTATGTGGCTTGCTGGAAGTACATGGGTGAGGACAAAGAGCCCGAACTCATCAAAGAGCCTCTCGACTACGAGTTCACCGAGCGCAAGACCCGCAACTACAAGTCGTAAGACATATTTTAATAAGGTACGCAGGCTGTCCTATATCTGATAGGCAACGCCTGCGTATCATAATATTTATCTCGCTCACTACCGCAACTGATGCGCTACTCTTGGGTTAGTCTATGGTATCTCCGGGAGTAGCGCACGCGGTAGCAAAAAAACGCTTTCTATAACACCGTCTACTATACGGATACTATACGGATACTATACGGATACTATACAGATACTATAGGGATACTATAGGGATACCGAAGGGATAGCGTAGGGATAGTTTAACCGGCAAACCAATTGGAGCGGAAAAATCATCTACGCAATCAGTGACAGCACGTGGAATAAGCCATAAATACAGATAAACCATAAATACGGATAAGCCATAAATACAGATAAGCAATAAATACAGATAAACCATAAATACATTAGTGTACAAAAATGACAATCCCCCCATACCAAACAGCAATAAACTCCGTAGGATAACCGAAGGATAACCGAAAGATAACCGAAGGATAGTGCTACTCTGACAATACTCCTACCGAAGACCGACAATATCGCGGAACGAGATATTGAACATGAACTGAACAGGAACTGAAATTTGGTGCAAGGCGAATAAATGCTCGCATTTGCAATTTGCCGAAGCCCAAATTGGCAATATAAGCGTAGCGTAATGTTGAACGAGAACTGAACAGGAACACAAGACAAGGCAAGCAATTTTTGCTTGCGCAACTTGGCGAAGTTTCCTGTGGCAATATAAGTGAAACGCCATGTTGAACAGGAATACAAGACATGACTAAATCTTGATTAACCCTGAAAAGGTTGACTTGATTGTTGAGATAGGATCTTAAAAATCGTAAACATTTGACTTGTTTACTGAAAAGGTTTACTCCTATACTAAAGAAGTTGACTTTTTAATATGCGGAAAAAGTCATGCATCATGATTGTATAAAGGATCTGCAAAAATAAGGCTTGCAGATTGCAATCTGTAAATTTATTTGCATAGATAGATAATTTTACGTAACTTTGTGGCTTGAATTGTATAATGGCTAAATGTGCTTGTATGCCAAAGAAGAGAAAATATAATATCATAGACCTTTTCGCAGGGTGCGAAGGGTTGTCTCTCGGTTGTAGATAGGGAAGCGACAGAAAAGAATAATACACTGAAAAACAAAAGAGGAAACAGGAATCATTATATATCACTTTATGGAAGGATTTAAAAATATAGACATCAAGAACTTCAGGGGAATCAAGCACTTGTCGATAGATGATTTCTCAAGAGTTAATGTGTTTCTCGGGCAGAATAATTCAGGAAAGAGTTCTGTGCTGGAGGCAATTTTCTTACTGGCAGGTATGTCAAACCCCGATTTGCCTCTCGGCTTGAATAAGGCAAGAACACGTATCTTCCGAATAGTTAATCTTCAAGACGTCCGTTACCAGTTTAATAATTTGAATCTAAATAACACTCCGGAATTTTCATCGCAACAGATGGACGGAGTCAGCCGACATCTGCAGATGCGACTTTTTCATACGGAAACTGCTGATGATTATGTGCAGTCTATTGATGAACCGCTGATTCTAACAGAAACGGTGAGAATGCCAAACACATTAGAGATGCTCTTTGATATTACCACAGCTAATGGAACTAAACATTTTCGCAGTTCTCTATTTGTCAACCAGTCTGACGCAGCATCACGCCAAGAGTCCAAAGAGTATATAGAAAAGAATTCTGCTGTGTTGTTTTCAGCCGATTTGCTATCAAGCAATCTGGCTAATGACCTGTCCGAACTTTTTAAACGCAAGCAAAAAAACATACTGTTGGAACATTTGCAAAAGTTTGACACAAGGATAAATGCGCTGGAGATTTTAAACAACGATGTGTATATTGGCTTTGACGACATCAAAGAAATGCTGCCTGTCA
>JAFPZY010000003.1 GCA_017417025.1 Paludibacteraceae bacterium
CATAGTTCCGGACCCGAAGGTGGTGCTGCTCAACAACAACCGCCTGTACTACATGCTCGGGAGCACGACTTACATGCGTGCCTTCAGAGGCTACTTCTATCTGCAGCAGGCTCTGTCAGCCCCCCGTGCGCGCATTGTGCTTGGCGGCAGAACGGCGACGGAGATAGAGGTTGTGGCAGCCGACGGGCAGCAGTCACCGCAGGCGGTGAAGTACATTGAGGACGGCCGTCTGGTGATAGAGCGCGAGGGTGTGAGATACGATGCCACCGGCTCTCACATCGACTGAATCCCGCTTGACCGTCGGTCAGCCGTCGGGTGACTGTCGGTAAAGACAGCGAAACATATCGCAGGCAGGATACCTGCGTCCCCTGAAGGGGCTTGCCGGAGAAAGACGGAGATATTGCGCGGCAAACACAGCAAAATAGTTAATTTTTGCGTGTTTGTCGCGCAAGTGCGTGCAAAAATTTGCACGGGTCGTTTTTTTTGCTTACCTTTGCAGGCACAAATGCCGGACAGGGGAAAAAGCAGAGACCGGTACAGCCACACAAAACAAGCCAGACAAGTCTATGGACGGACAATCAACTAACAACAAGGAGGAGTACAGCCGCTGGTGCCAGGAGCAGCCGGATTTGCCGGTGTTCATGGAGCCGTGGTGGCTGGATGCCGTATGTGCGGGCAAGCAGTGGGACGTGCTGCTCTGCCGCAACGAGAGGACAGGCGCGATATTGGCGGCAATGCCTTACATGCTGCGCAAACGGCTGGGAATGAGGTATGTAATCATGCCGCAGATGACCCAGACAGGCGGAATCCGCTTCGACAAGACGCTCAGGAACGCCGACGGGACAGTGTGGGACAAGGAGACCGAACTGCGCGCCTGCCGCGAGTTTGCGCAACAGTTAGAGGAGATGAAACTGGGCTACTACTACCAGCAATACAACCCCGAAAGTCCCGCCCCCGCCATAATGAAGACCCTCGGTTTCAAGACCAAAGAGCGCGTCACTTACCGGCTTGAGGACCTGAGCGACCTGGACAAGGTGATAGACGGCTTCTCGCGGAACAAGAAAAGGCAGCTGCAGAAGGCGCTGAGCCTGCATGCGGAGTTCGGCATGAGCGCGGAGCAGTTCTACCGCTGGCACGAACACTGTCTGGCGGAGAAGAAAAAGAAGATAAGTTACACGCGCGAGTTCCTGCTTGTGCTCGAGCGCAAGACGAGCCGGAGCAAACGGAGCGAGATAGTGAGTATATGCAACGCGGACGGGGAGGTGTATGCCGCCGCCTTCGTAGTGTGGAGCAACAAGGTGATGCACTATCTGATAGCCGCGCAGGACGACAAACACGGGGACAGCGGTGCGATGGCGCTGCTGGTGCTCGAGTGCATCAAACTGGCACGCAAGAAAGGGCTGATATTCGACTTCGAGGGGAGCATGATACGCGGCGTGGCGAACCACTTCAAGCAGTTCGGGGCAAAGGCTGTCAAATATGAGAGCGTGCACAGGTACTACAAGTGGTGGATGGCTCCGGTGCTGTGGATTTACCAACTGATGACTTACAGGCAGCGATGATAGAAGTCAGCCGCACAGAGTTTTACAAGACTGTCGCTTCGTGGAAACATGTGCCTCATACCCAGACCGATACGTGGCTCAGGAGCATGACGGACGAGCGCAATTTGCGCTACTACACCGACGAGCGGCAGCCTGCCACGATTGCCTGTGCGGGATATGTGAGGCGCAAGGCGGGTATGACGATGCTGTGCATAGGGGGCGAGTGCATCCGCAACGAGGTGAGTGTGAAGCAGATACGTGACTTCTACGACAACATAGACACCCTCGGTTTTGATATAGTGGAGATAAACCTGAACAGCGTCTATGAGCCTGAATATGAGGTAGGTCTGCGGCTTGCGGGGCTGCTGCGGCCGGTGGGGATGTTCTCCACTGCGCTCAGCAAAGTGGTGGACCTGACACAGCCTCTGACCTTCGACAAGAGCTGGAAGCATAATCTGAGTCAATGCGAGGCTAACGGGCTGAATTTCAGAGTGGAGGTGGCTTCGCAGGAGGCGGTTGAGCGGTATATGGGCATGCACAACGAGATGACTGCGCGCAAGCATTTTGACGGTGCCCTTTCGGAGGCGCAGCTCAAAGGACTGATGTCCGACCCGAGATTTGTAATGTTTATAGTCGAGGACTCCTCCGGCGCGGCCGTTGCGGGGAGGGTGGTGTATGCGCCGGAAAACGGGCGGGCGGTCAATCTATACTCAGTCACAACGCCCGCAGGACGGCGGCTGCACGCTTCTTATTTCTTGTATATCAATATGTTCAGCTATCTGTCCGCCCAACGCGGGACCCCCTATTTTGACCTGGGCAGATTAGCTCCGAGCAAGCGCAAGAAGAACGATGTTTTTCTTTTCAAGAACGGCATAGGGGGCAGGCTGGTGCAGTACAACGGCGAGTGGCTATGGTGCCGTCGCAGGTGGATGCCGCTGATGCTGTATTTTATGAAAAAATATGTCTGGAAGCGTGTGCAGGTTTAGCCGCCGCACAGTTTCAGCCTCTGCCGGAAGCTTTTATTCCCACCTCATAATCAGCTACTAACGTGCGCATCCAGATGTACTGCGCCGCTTTCACGACGGCACTGCCGATGCCGTAGCAGGCTACGGCCACGGTGAAACTGTTGCACCATATACCGGCAAAAATGCCTGCTGCACGGACAGCAGCAAGCAGGATTTCGAACCAGAGTTTCACGTTCTGCCTGAAGAAGATGTCGGGGAGAAAGGCGGTGGAGGAAGTGAGGACGGTCACCGCCAGCCAGGGCAGGAACCAGCGTATATAGCGGCCTGCTTCGACCCACTCCTCACCGAGCAGCCAGCCTGTGAGCGTAGGCAGGACAAAATACAGCGCGGCGAACAGGGGGAGGGTTATTCCCAGAGCCCATTTTTCGAGCCTGACAAACAGATGCTTCACCAACTCGCGGTTGTTCACGCGCTTGCTCACGTCGGCAAACAGCACCTGGTAAATGCTGTTGCAGACAGTGTTTATCGGGGTGAAACCCAGCATCAGCGCCATGCTCCACAGTCCCAGCGCCCCCTGGCCGAAATGCGGGGCAAGGAGCCATGCGGGCAGATTGCCGAAGAACTGGTTGATGAGCGACTGCGGCAGCGTGAACAGGGGGAAGTTGCGGTAGGCGGCAAGCATGCTGCGGCATCTCAGGCCGTCCCATGACATCAGGCTGCGCAGATGCCGCCGTCCGGCAAGCATGTTGAGCCCCACCGACAAAGGAGGCACAGAAACAGTGGCAGCCATCAGTCCGTGCGGCACCTTGAGCCAGCCCAGCAACGACTTCAGCGCAGCGTTCAAGAGACTGTTGCTCAGCTGATAACGGCTCACGCTGCCGAACTGCCGGCATCTGGTGTACCACCAGTTGAGCAGGTTCCAGAGACACAGCAGCCCCACGTAAAGAGGCATCAGGGGCAGCCATGCCGCCAGTTCCGTGCTGCCGAACCAGCCTGCTATGGCGGCGGAAAAGGGGATTGCCATCACCAGCAACACCAGCAGAGGCGCAAGGCACAACAGGCCTGCATGAAAGCATGCCGCGCCGTCCTTGTCGTCGCGTGGCAGGGGAATGGCAAACTGGTAGCCCGCCGTGCCGAGGAGCACCAGGACCCCCGCTATGGAAGTGAAGATGTACAGCAATCCGAAATCTGCGGGCGTGTACAGCCGCGTGAGCAGAGGGTAAACGAGCAGACCTACCGCCTGCGCGACAACATTGGCCGACAGGAGCCTGCCCACGTCCCTGAGAAAGGCGCTTTTCCTTATATTTGATGTCCATGCACCCATTTACAGGCTGCAAAATTACACAAAAACAACGAGAAGAACAACTATTTTGATAAAAAAAAGAAAAAACATTTGTCATATTCGGAAAAAAGCAGTACATTTGCAGCCTGAAATTAACAAACACGTAATATGCAACTCAAGAAATCACCGCAAGCCAGCTTGGAGGACAAGCGTTTGACTTATGTCCTTCTGGGTTTGGTTTTTGTTTTGAGCGTCTGCTACGTTGCGCTCGAGTGGACGGAGAAAGAAGTTACCAAGTACGATGTCGTGGACATGGACTTCCAGTTCGAAGAGGAGATAGAAATCCAGCAGACTACGCAGGAGACTCCTCCTCCCCCTCCACCACCAGCAGTGCAGGAAGTTGAAGTACTGAACGTGGTAGAGGACGATGTGGAGACACAGGAGATAGAAATCAACACCGAGGACGACAAGGATGTTGAAGTTGTCATTCAGGCTCCCGTGGAAGTGGTTGAGGAAGAAGAGGAAGAAGAGGTAGTCTTCGTAGTGGTAGAGGACATGCCCGAGTTCCCCGGCGGACAGCAAGCACTGTTCAAGTACCTCAGCGAGAACGTCAAGTACCCCGTTATAGCGCAGGAGAACGGCATTCAGGGCCGCGTCATCTGCCAGTTCGTGGTGAACAAGGACGGCAACATAGTGGATGTGGAAGTGGTGCGTTCAGGCGGCGACCCGTCGCTCGACAAAGAGGCCCTGCGCCTTGTGAAGTCGATGCCGAAGTGGAAACCCGGCAAGCAGCGCGGAAAGGCCGTGCGCGTGAAATATACGGTGCCTGTCAATTTCCGCCTGCAATAAGGTGGAACTTGCGCTCCAGGATATAACCTATTGCAAGGGTGTCGGCACCAAGCGTGCCGACATTCTTCGTAAAGAATTGGGGGTGAGTACAGCCCTCGATTTGCTGCACCACTATCCTTACCGCTATATCGACCGCAGCCGCTTCATACGCATAGCCGACATAGAGGACGAGGAGACCTTTGTGCAGATAAAGGGCGAAATAGTTGAGTATCACACCATTGGCATCGGCCGCGGGCAACGGCTCAGTGCCATTTTCAGCGACGGGCAGAGCACCATCGAGCTAGTCTGGTTCCGCAGCATACAGTATATCAAGCTTGAGCCCCATGTTCCCTACCTCCTTTTCGGCAAACCCTCGCTCTTCAACCACCGCTACAACTTCGCTCACCCCGAACTCACTCCGCTTGCCAAAGTCAAGCCCGAAATGACGCAGGGGCTGATGCCCGTTTACAATACCACCGAGCGGATGAAGAGCGCCCGCCTCGACTCCAAAGCCCTCTACACCGTCATCTCGGCCCTGCGCCCGCAGCTGGAGCAGGGAGTGCCGGAGACCATCGGCATGGACATACTGCAGAGCCTCCACCTCATGGGGCTGACCGAGGCGCTGCTCAATATCCATTTTCCGCCCGACACGCGCGCAATGGTGAAAGCGCGCGAGAGGCTCAAGTTCGAGGAACTGTTCTTCATTCAGCTCCAACTCCTGCGCCGGATGAAGCGCCGCGAGCTGAACGACGGCTTCTGCATGCCGCTTGTGGGCAGGGCTTTCAACAATTTCTACCGCAACTGCCTGCCTTTCCCCCTCACAGGCGCGCAGAAGCGCGTGATGCACGAGATTCAGGACGACCTCAAGTCAGGGCGGCAGATGAACCGCCTGCTGCAGGGCGATGTGGGTTCGGGCAAGACGCTTGTCGCGCTGCTATGCGCACTGCTTGCCACCGACAACGGCTATCAGACCTGCATCATGGCTCCCACCGAAATACTTGCCAACCAGCACTTGCAGACCGTCTCCGAGTTTCTTCGCGGCACCGATGTCCGCGTTGAACTGCTCACAGGCTCCACCACGAAGCGTCAGCGTGAGACGCTTCACGCCGACCTTCGCGCGGGCGCGATCAATATATTAATAGGCACCCACGCACTGCTTGAGGACGAAGTGCAGTTTGCCAACCTCGGGCTCTGCATCATCGACGAGCAGCACCGCTTCGGCGTGGCACAGCGCGCCAAGCTCTGGGCGAAGAACATACGCCCGCCGCATATCCTCGTTATGACCGCCACGCCCATTCCGCGCACGCTGGCCATGACCGTCTATGGCGACCTGCATGTCAGCGTCATCGACGAGCTGCCGCCGGGCCGCAAACCTGTGCAGACCCTCCACTACAGCCTCCTCCGCAGGCAGAGCGTCTATCAGTTTGTCAGGCAGCAGATTCAGCTCGGGCGGCAGGTCTATTTCGTCTATCCGCTTATCAAAGAGAACGAAAAACTCGACCTCAAAGACCTGCAGAACGGCTACAACGAGCTCTGCGATGCTTTCCCCGACTGCCGTCTCTCGATGATACACGGGCAGATGAAGGCTCAGGACAAGGACCTCCAGATGCAGCGTTTTCTCAGCGGCGAAACGCAGATTCTTGTAGCCACCACCGTCATCGAGGTGGGGGTCAATGTCCCCAATGCCTCCGTCATGGTCATCATGAACGCCGAGCGCTTCGGCCTCAGCCAGCTCCACCAGCTGCGCGGACGTGTCGGGCGCGGCGCGGAGCAGAGCTACTGCCTGCTTCTCACCAATGTCGAGCTCACCTCCGACACGCGCAAGCGCATGGACATCATGGTAGCCACCAACGACGGTTTCCGCATCGCCGAAGCCGACCTGCAGCTGCGCGGGCCCGGCGACCTTGAAGGCACGCAGCAGTCAGGCCTCCCCTTCGACCTCAAGATAGCCTCGCTTGCCACCGACGGGCAGCTGCTTTCGCTTGCAAGGCGCACTGCGCAGCAGATTCTTGACAGCGACCCGCTGCTTGAGGACGAGCGCAACCGAATCTACAAGCGCCGTCTCGACCTGCTGCGCCAAACTGTAGCCAACTGGTCGGAAATATCCTGAATATTCCGCTTTTTGTTTGCACAATCCCGATTTTTGCCGTATCTTTGCGCCGTCATTGCATACTGCACATACAAACAACACACTTTATGACCATGAAAACCACAGTCTTCCTGACCGGAGCCACCGGCACAATGGGCTTTGCCGGAATGTCGGAAATACTTGCCCATAGCGACCTCTACGACCTGCGCATCCTTGCCCGCCCGTCTGCCAAGAACAAAGCGCTGCTTGCCCCTTATGACGGCCGTGTGCAGATTGTATGGGGCGACCTCACCTCCTACGACGATGTCCTGCGCGGGGTGTCAGGCTCCGATATTGTCCTGCATGTGGGCGGAATGGTCTCTCCGCAGGCGGACTACAGGCCGCAGGCTACGCTGCGCACCAATCTTGCTGCGGCTGCCAACATACGCGACGCAGTGCTCGCACAGCCCGAAGACAGACAGCCCAAAGTGGTCTATATAGGGTCCGTCGCACAGATGGGCGACCGCCGCGAGCCGTTGCACTGGGGACGCGCGGGGGACCCTGTATGTGTCAGTGCATACGACCATTACGGACTGACAAAAGCCATCGCGGAGCGCATCATCACCGACTCGCCCATCAAAAAATGGGTCAGCCTGCGACAGTCGGGCATACTCTATCCCGCTATCCTGCGCAACTACGACCCCATAATGTTCCACGTCCCCATCCGTGGTGTCCTCGAGTGGGCTACAGTCGAGGACAGCGGACGGCTCTTGGAGCGGGTATGCCGCCCCGAAGTCCCCGAAGACTTCTGGAAACGATACTACAACATCGGCTCCGGCGCTGAATACCGCATCAGCAACTACGAGTTCGAGTGCCTCCTGCTTGAGGCTATCGGCTGCCCGAAACCGGAAAAGATATTCTCAGCACGCTGGTTCACAACGCGTAACTTCCACGGAATGTGGTATCTCGACGGCGATGTGCTGGAGAACTACCTCCACTTCCGCGCCAATATCCCCGTAAGGGAATACTTCCGCCGCATGAGCAGCAGCCCCTCTCTGCCCGCCGCCATACGCCTTGCCAAAGCCACCAAAGCCGCCAAACTGGTCCCGCACATAGTGCGCCTTGCCATGCGCCACATGGCATACAGCCCCGAGCACGGGACGCAGTGGTGGATAAAGAACAACCGCAAGCAGCGCATAGCCGCCTACTACGGCTCGCTTGAACTCTATCGCGCTATCCCCGACTGGCGGCACACCGACCTCTCGCACCCGTCTGACAAACCTGTCGTCCTCAGTCACGGCTACGACGAAAACAAACCCATGAACCTCTTGACCATCGAGGATATGCAGCAGGCTGCGGCTTTCAGAGGCGGCAAATGTCTCAGCACCGCAATGCAGCAGGGCGACTGGGACACTCCGATTGAGTGGCAGTGCGCCGAAGGACACCGCTTCACCGCCTCGCCGCGGCTCATACTCCTCGGCGGGCACTGGTGCCCCGAATGTTTCCCCTTCCCTTACAACGGTGCCAAACCCGTCTCCGGCTGGACGCACACCGCCTGCCGCCCGTGGCACTGGGACGCGGAAGCAAGGCGCAATCCTTTCTTCGCGCAGCTGTGGGAGCCGTTGCACGACAAGAAAGAAGACAATGTTTACGGACCGGAAATCTTCAAAGGCTGGGAGAAATGATACATTTTCACACCGACAGCGTCCCAATGCCCGACCTTGTGCAGACAAGGCGGGCAGTGCTCGAAAACTGGATAAAGGAGGTCGCTGCCTTCTATGGCTTCGCACTCGGCGACATCAACTACATCTTCTGCGACGACGAGGCTATTCTGCGCACCAACAGGCAGTTCCTCTCGCACGACTATTACACCGACATCATCACTTTCGACTATTCCACCTCCTCGCGCCTCGCGGGTGACATCTTCATCTCGCTTGACACTGTGCGCAGCAATGCCGACGAGCGCGGCATCGCCTTCGGCAATGAGTTGTGCCGCATACTCATACACGGTGTTCTCCATCTCACAGGCCAGGGCGACAAAACCCCCGACACTCGTGCCGAGATGACCCGCAAAGAGGACCACGCCCTCTCTCTGCTCCCGCTCAATCCTGCTGATGCAGCAGTGCGATGAGCTCTTCCGGCTTGTCGATTATATGCCTGATTCCGGCGGCTGCGAGTTGCTCTCTGGGCACAAAGCCCCAGGAGCAGGCAAAAAACGGCAGTCCTGCATTAGCCGCTGTGTCGCGGTCCACAAGGCTGTCTCCTACATAAACAGTCTGATATTCAGCTTGTGCCGGTGCATCCTCTGTCTGTCTGCATGCGCTGTCTGCCGCAAGGCGGCACAGTATGTCATATACTATTTGCGGGTCGGGCTTGCGTTCTACGCCCTCACGCTCACCCAGAATGACATCAAAGACCAGGGGAAAGAAATGCGTTACAATCTTCTCTGTTGCCGCATTGTATTTGTTGCTGGCGACGGCGAGCCTGTGTCCTTCTTTTTTGAGGGCGCGGAGGAGTTGCGGAATGCCGTCGTAGGGGCGGGTGTAATCGCAGTTGTGCGAGTCGTAGTAGGAGACAAAATGTGTGCGCACTCTCATCACGACCTCTTCTGTCCGTGCCTCTTCGGGGAGTGCGCGGCGGATGAGGTTGTTGATGCCGTTTCCCACCATACGCGGATAATTCTCAACAGGGTGTATGCCGAAGCCGCATTGCTTCAGGGCGTAGTTGCATGCGTTGCCCAAATCGTCAATTGTGTTGAGCAGTGTCCCGTCCAGGTCAAAGATGATGTTCAGTCTGTGCTTTAGCATGGTGTGGTTGTCAATTTCGTGCAAAGGTACTGCTTTTCCCCGATATATGCAAACTTTCCTCCGCAAGTTGGCTCTTTCTTTTGTCGTCTCAACAGGCAATCGGCATCAACATTCAAATCATGCCGGCTTTCACGGCGATGCGGCATTTCATAGCGTCCGACCTTTCGTGCGCGTTTTTCTGCCCTCTAACAGGAAAAAACAATATATAAAACTGATTTTCTTCCCCAAGTCTTGCGTAATTCAATTAAAATGTGTACCTTTGCTGCCGAAATTGTAAAGCTTAATAAAACAAACTAAATTATGGCACGACCAATTGCAGAAACACCGATTTTGTATGGTGAAGACGCAACGCGTTTTATGCAACGTATGCACAACGTGCAGAAAATATCTGCCGAGGAAAAAGAACGTATGCGTAAATCGTATGAATGGATTAAGAGTATTTCGACCTTTGCTTTTTAACTATGAAGCAGTACAAGTTATCTGAGATAGATACTCTTAAACCCTTCAACTGCGGCGATGAGGACTTGAATGACTTCTTGCAGAATGATGCTCGTTTCTATGAAGAGCAAATGTTGGCGCATACATATGTCTTTATAGACGATGAGGAGATAGCCGCCTATTATTGTTTATTAAACGATAAGATTTCGCAAACTGATTTGGACAAGAGTCTCTGGCGCAAGTTGAGAAAAAACATCCCTCACGAAAAGCATTACGATAGTTATCCGGCAGTCAAAATAGGTCGGTTTGCAATCGCGCAAAAGTATGCCGGGCATCATTTGGGGACAAGTATCATAGATAGTATTAAGTTGAAATTATATGAAAACTCGGAGTATTCTGCTTGCAGATTTCTCACTGTAGATGCTTATCGCGGAGCACTACCTTTCTATGAGAAGAATGGATTTATACCATTGTTGAAAGAGCCGGATGAGACGCTACCAACCATTCCTTTATATTTTGATTTAAAGGTAGTATAATATCCCAACTAATGCATATGCAACTCGATATAAATCAGATATTTACCCCCCCCCATGCGAATGGGCGTAACGTAGAGAATATCAACGGGTTCGCAGTCTTTTAGGCGGCGCGTGACTGGTGTGTCATGTGCTGCTTTTTTTTATTGTAAGTTCTTTAAGATTACAAACATAAACAACCAAAACAACCAAAACAACCCAATAACCAATTAACGCGGCGCAAGCCGCAAATATTAACAACCAAAAACAAAAAGCATTATGAGAAAATTAAAACTATTTTCCATTCTCGTCCTGCTGCTGATGGCAGCGACGGGCGCAATGGCGCAGACGGAAACGCTGCTGACCACAATTACGGCAACTGCAAAAGAGCAGGCAAACTACAGTACGGCGAACGTGGCAACCGTTTCATTCAGTTATACTGCAGGAGGATCCTCAGCATACCTCGCTAACTGGGGTTGGTGGGGATACGGTTGGTCGGCAACTGTCAATGCTGCCGAAGGATATACCATCACAAAATGTATATTCTATGACGATGCCAATCGTACTGCTACTGATAGCGAAGCTCCATTTGTTGTAGAAACCACAGAAGAGGATAAGACACC
>JAFPZY010000021.1 GCA_017417025.1 Paludibacteraceae bacterium
ACACGGAGCTGCCGTACACATGGCAGGGGGAGACCTTCACTGCCGCAGGCAGCAGGACAAAGACGCTGAAGACTGTTGCGGGCTGCGACTCGACTGTGACATTCACGCTGAACGTCAATCAGACATACAACCACACCGATGGCACAACCATCTGCGACACAGAGCTGCCTTACACCTGGCAGGGAGAGACCTTCACTGCCGCAGGCAGCAAGACCAAGACGCTGAAGACGGTTGCGGGCTGCGACTCGACAGTGACATTCACGCTGAACGTCAATCAGACATACAACCACGCAGACGGCACAACCATCTGCGACACAGAGCTGCCTTACACCTGGCAGGGAGAGACGTTCACTGCCGCAGGCAGCAAGACCAAGACACTGAAGACTGTTGCGGGCTGCGACTCGACTGTGACATTCACGCTCAACGTCAATCAGACATACAACAACACCGACGGCACAACCGTCTGCGAGACCGAGCTGCCATATCAGTGGCAGGATGTGACGTTCAAGAAAGCGGACTTCACAAGCACGGACAGCAAAGCTGTGACACGCACGCTGAAGACCGTTGCAGGCTGCGACTCGGTGGTCACATTCACGCTCAACGTCATCAAGACCATCCACAACTCCGTTGCGCGCACTGTATGCGACAAGGCTCTGCCATACAAGTGGGACGGACTGACCTTCGGCGGGGAGGGGATGCAGACCCGCAAACTGAAAAGCCTTGTCACCGGCTGCGACTCTGTGGTGGACTATCACCTCTCGGTCAGCACCGGCTACATGGCACTTGACGGCGCAACAATATGCACCGGCGACCTGCCCTACACGTGGGAGGGCTACACCTTCACCCAGGCAGGGACAAAGACACAGACCCTGCGCAGCGTCAGCACCGGCTGCGACTCCATCGTCACCTTCACCCTCGAAGTGAGGACTTCGCCCGAGACCACGGTCAAGGACATCTTCTGCGAAGGCGACACCTATACTTTCGGCGACACGCTGATAACAACTGCAGGCACATACATAAAAAGGTTCGCGCGCGAGGGCAAGTGCGACTCCATTGTCACACTTGAGCTCACCGCCCTCTCCGCACCGGTTACAGTGGCAGAAGAAGCCACTATCACCGAAGGCGAAAGCTACACATGGGCGGGGCACGGCTCACGCTTTGCCGGACTTACCGCCGACAGCACCTACCGCGACACCCTGCAACACACCATAGGCGGCTGTGACTCTGTCTATTACGTACTGCGTCTGCATATAGCCAGCCCCAACCTGCGCATGACCGTAACAGCAGACACGGCATGCGCCGGCGACCCCGCTTTCACCCTGCGACTGCTTGCGCTTGAAGGCAAACCGCAGACTTGCAACATATTGTTCGACGCAACCGCACACCAACAGAAGTTCGCTGACACACTGTCGGTTAAGCTGACCGCAGGAGGCGCGGAAAACGTCGTGGCAGTGGATATGCCGCTCAACACAGCCGACACCACCGACTACGTGCGCCCGGGCAACTACAACTTCACTGTCCGCGTCAGCGCCGCCGGAGGCAAGACGGAGGAATACCCATGCACGCTGACGGTGCTCTATCCGTCGTGGGTGCTCTTCCAGCGCTGGAACGATGTGCTGGCCGTATCCAACGAGGACTACAACGGGCACTACACCTTCTCCGCCATACGCTGGTACCACGCAGGCAAACTGCTGGAAGGCAAAGGCGACAAGGGGGCATACATATATCAGGACCTCGTTTACGGAGACCCCTACTGGGCGGAACTGACACGCACGGACGACGGTCAGACCATACGCACCTGCACTTTCTATCCGGAAAAACTGGTGGACGGGACCAACGCGCAGGCTCTGCATGTACGTCTGCTGCCGCGCCGCGAAAGCAGGCAAGTGGGGGTAGAAACAGACGCAGAAGGGCAGTATATGGTTTATGATATGGCGGGACGCACCGTCCTGACAGGCGAGTTCGGCACAGGCATGCAGGACATCATTTTCCGCCCGTCAGACGCAGACGGCACCTACCTGCTGTTCTTCCGTGCAAACGACGGCAGGACCGCCTCGAGGAAGTGGATTGTAAGATAAAATGTGCCTGTCGGCAAAAAAATAAAAAAAAGTGCCGCATATATTTGCAAGAACACACGTTTTTTACTATCTTTGCCGTCACGACTGAAAGTAGCACATCTGTCTCTACTGAAAATTGTACATTAAAACGCAAAATAAAAGCTATGACACATACTCTTAAAAACATTGTTTTGTGCGCAGTGCTCTTGTGCTCTGCCACTGCTATGCGTGCACAGGGGACAATAGACCTGCTGAACTACAACAAATGTACAATCAAGTACTACACATGGGACTATGATGTCACACAATATGACAACAACGGCAACGCGCTGACCTACGGCTGGGTAGGAGGCGTAGGCTTCAACAACGACCGCCACAAGGTTATCACCA
The DNA here is from genome assembly GCA_017417025.1 of Paludibacteraceae bacterium. Taxonomy (GTDB): domain Bacteria; phylum Bacteroidota; class Bacteroidia; order Bacteroidales; family Paludibacteraceae; genus Colicola. The sequence goes on from JAFPZY010000021.1 coordinate 2,448, forward strand.
CCACAGGAGGCACCGACCCGCACGTGCCCATAGCCGAAGTGCCGCAGGGCAGCACAAGTTCGGTGCGCTTGGGCACAAGCAAGTACAACGACCAGTTTGACGGGAACTGCAACCTCTATGCCAGCGAGACAGCCAAAGGCGGCGGCGTAGTTTTCCAGTATGAAGTGACTGAAGAGAACGCACTCCTATATATCAACTATGCCGCTTTGCTGACCGACGCACTGCCTGACCACGTTGCGGCGATGGAAAACATGATGGGGGAATACTGCTGGCAGTATTGCTCTTATGACAACTACGGCAATCCGGTGCAATGCCCCTACGTCTATGGAGCTTATGCTCTGTTTGAGTATGAGTCCGACTGGGACTACCAGCAACCCTCTATCCGCTTCTTCCTCGGCGTGGACGGACAGGAAATAGAATGCGCCAGCAAACACCAGCTGCTGTATGACACGCAGGGCAACCGCGTGAACCTCGCCAACTCGTGGCGCACCACCTCCTTTGACGTACAAGACCCATCCAACCCCTGCGGGGTCTATTACCACTACGACGCATATTATCGCGACTGGACACTGATGGCCGTTGACCTCACCCCATTCATCGGGCACACCATCTCTTTCGGCGCTGAATACAAGGACTGCGCACAGGCAGGCTGGCTGTTCCCCGTGGACGAAGGCGGCAATGTCTATACCAACTACCCCGAGATTTATACCTGCGACGACCACCATCTGGCACGCCTCTATCTGACGGCTTCGTGCGCCCCCGCAGGCGACGGGCGTAATGTGGAAAGCCCGCTGACCATCACCGGCGAGAACTGCCGGGCCAACCAGCTCACGCTGGAGGCTCCGGACGGGTTCTACTCCTATCGCTGGTACTCGTCGTCAAACAACAGCACCCTCAGCACCTCGAAGACATGCACCTACACCTTCCCGAGAGGGGAGCAGGAAGCGTTCATCTACTGCGACGTAACCAACAACCTCACAGCTGGTTGCGGCGGGCAGGTGGAGACCACGACACTGAAACTCTACGTGCAGAACGACTGCAAGTGCGAATCAACAATAGCCACTCCGGAGACCGTCTGCGCCGATGCCGACTATCTGCGTATAGAGATGGACTACACGCAGGGCTCTCCCGTCTCTTTCGACATCACTTTCGACGAAGCGGCACAGGCACAGGGCTTCCAGAACATCACCAACCAGCAGATAACCAACCCCGCAGCTCTCAACATCCCGATGCCCAAACCCGAAGCCGGCTTCATACGCCCCGACCGCTACAATGCGACACTCGTCATTCACCAGTCGTGCGAAGAGGACAAGGCCATCCCATTCGGCTTCTACGTGCTCTACCCCACTTCGGTGCTCCGCCAGAAATGGGACGACGTGCTCGCTGTGCGCAAGGCGGACTACAACGGCGGATACCAGTTCTCGTCAATACGCTGGTACAAGAACGGAGAACTCTTCCCCGGACAGGGAACGGACAACTCCTATATCTACCTCTATCCCAACAAGTTCGAGGCAGGCGACAGCTATTGGGCTGAGCTCACCCGCACCGACGACGGCAAGACCTTCTGCACTTGCCCCGTCACCCCCGTACCCGCCGACGAAGGAGGGCAGCAGCAAGAACAACCCGACCAACAGCAGCCTGCACGCGGACGCATCAACGTCTCGGCAATCACTGACGGCGGCATCAGCCTGCTGCACATATCCGCAGAACTCAGCGGCATGTACTCGGTTTACGACCTTACCGGCTCCCTTGTCATGCAAGGCATGTTCGGTGCTGCGTATGGCGCAGAGGAGTTTGACCTCCGACCCGCCTCCAAAGGCACTTGTCTCATTGTCTTCCGCGCCGACGACGGCACAGTGGAGACACGCAAAGTGCTGGTATATTAAGCATTAAGACTCCTGACGTATGTCTCTGCGCAGCCGCCTGTTTCTGCTCCTGCTTGTTTGGTGTCTGGCAAACATGCAGGCGCAGTCGTGTTTCGACATGACAGCCCTCACCGAGTCGGTCCGCTTCATGGACCGCGACCTGACGCTGCAGTCCACCGAAATACGCACCGACGAGTTCGGCAAGAAGCACTACCACTACACCTACGGCTGGAAAGAGAAACTCTCGCCCGACTCACACCCGCGCCAGACGCTCATCACCACAGCCGGCACCGACGACCTCTGCCCCTCGCTGTCGGTGCTACCGCCGGACGAAAGCACCTCCGTAAGGCTTGCTTCAGACGGCTATCTGCTGCCCACCGACTCGGCCAAAGGCGAAATGCTGTTTTTTGACTACACCGTGCCCGCAACGGCTCCGCGGGTGGTCATCAAGCACGCCGCAGTGCTCGAGAACCCGCAGCACCCCATTGCCGGCGAATATCCCAACCACTCCGCACCCTGGTGCCGCATAGTGGTGGTGATAAAAGACAGTGTATATGAGCGCTTTACCATAGAGCACAACCCCAACAGGCCAGCCTCGGTGAAGGACTTCACCGCCTTCACCGACACGCAGGGCAGAGACGCTTTGTGGCTCGACTGGACCACCGACACACTCGACTTCTCGGAGTTCATCGGCATGCCCGTCACCATCCGCCTCGACAACCGCGACTGCGCACTCACCAGCTGGAAGACCTCGGAGACAGGCAAAGTGTTCAACTTCTGCACCGACCATCATACAGGACACCTCTATGCACACCTCTCATGCGTCCCCATGCCCCAACCCGAGGAGCCGGAGGAGCCGGACCCTGTGTGCACCTACGAAGGCACCTTCTCCGCGCCTGACACGCTCTGCGCCGATGCCGCCAACTGGCGGATTAGCAACAAGTTCACTGCCGGAGCGGTAGTGACTTACGACCTGAGGTTCGACGAACTGGCACAGGTGCAGGGCATGCAGAACATCATCGGCGGCACGCTTGAAAGCGAAACGGCGGACATCGTTGTGCCGCTGCCGAAGGCGGACAGCACGTCCTACCTCCGCCCGTCTGTCTATAACGCCGAACTGACGTTGCACACTATATGCGAGACTGACACCGTTATCAGCCTGTCATTCACGGTTTTGTATCCGTCCTTCGTGCTCTTCCAGCGCTGGAACGACGTGATAGCGGTGAGCAACAGCACCTACAACGGCGGCTACGACATCACCGCCGTCAGCTGGTTCCGCGACGGCGCACCGGTGCAGGGGCGCGGGAGCCACAATGCCTGGTACGAGGAGACGGGCGGTTTCAGTTACTCCGCAACCGACACGTCTTCAGTGGCTTATCATGCAGCGCTCACCCGCGCGGACGATGGGCAGACCTTCTGCACATGCAAGTTCAGGCCTGTGCGCCAGAACGGCAACACGAGCATGAACGAAGCGCCTGCCGAGTTCATCACGGGCGGCGGGCCGCGCTCTGTCCGCATAGTGGCTCACGCAGAGGGGACATGGACGCTCTGCACGCTTTCAGGCACCCTGCTCGCGTCGGGGACACTCGGGCAGGCGGAGGAAGTGCTGCTGTCACCCATGCAGGATGTACCCCTGCTTCTTGTCTTCCGCACAGCCGACGGAGCCACGCGCCGCCTGATGCTGAACTGAGTCAAACACGAAGACGACACGAAGACGAGACGAAAACGAGACGAAGACGACAGGGGACAGATGCGGCAGTGACACGGGGTGATACGGTAGTGATACGGTAGTGTGACGGTAGAAGCAAGAGTACTGCGAGGGAACTGCGAGGGTACACGACACACCGCAGACAAGACACAAAAACTGCACTGCCGATACAAAAAAAACACACACAACGCGGCACAAGTGACACAAAAAGCGCCCCAAAAGCGACACGGGCGGCACAAAAAAGCGCCCCAAAAGCGACACGGGCGGCACACGAAAAACGACACAAAAAGCACGGCGGAAGACGGACATTGTGTGAGCGTTACGAAAAAAAATAGCCGCTCTGTAAAGAAAAATTAAAGAAAACCTGCAAAATGTTTGCATGTTTTCATTTTTTTTTGTACCTTTGCCGCCTACTATGGTATGGATTGTTCTCCCACACCCCCAATGGGCAGATTTCTAAACCGCAGAAAAAAAGAGACTAACAAATAAACAGCCGCCTATGAAGCGAATCTACTCACATATCTTTTTTCTTGCTATCCTGCTCATTTTCACAGGCTTGAATGCGCATGCACAGTGCTGCCCCGTAAAAGAAAAAGTCGGCGCACGTGACCAGTTCCTCTATGAATATGACAACATTACTCTTACGCAATACACATCATCTGACGAGTATCCCGATGACTGGTGCAGATATAACGGAGGAAACCAAGCCCCTTCCAATTGGACATATAACAAATTCATAGTAATAGAAGCGACTACATCAAGGAGCACAAATACGGATAAGTACATACGCTTGTGCTTTTGGTGCGGCAACAACTATTCGGGTAGGACCAGATCATATACCAACGGCTTAGGTCCTGTCCCCGGCGACTATACGGTGACACTGCCGATGATGGGATATTTTGATGACGGCTATGATGCAATTGCCTATTGGACTCAAACCACTATGCCAAGCAGTAACAAGCCGATGCTGATGGGTTATCGCGTGCATAGTTACTGGTACACGTATGCCGGACAATATAATTATTATTGGAATCAGAACATGGGACAATGGGTGTTCTCATTGTCTTCTTATGCAAGCAGCCAAGCAGGTCCTACAATTTTCTCAAATTCCGTAGGCCACATTACTTCTTTCAACAATCTTACAGTAACAGTTGCCGAGGGGGACAACGGCAATCTCTATATCCAAATCGGAGGGCAGGATTGCAACTCCAATCCTGCTGTGACTATAGGTACGCGCAAGGACAATAATGTAAACAAACTGACCACCACTGTTGTCGGCAACGGGTCAGTCACTACATATCCAGACTGCGAGTATCACACGACCGGAGAGACGGTAACACTCACCCCCACTCCTGCGAACACCAACACATGTTTCAAGGGCTGGACGGGCGATGATGCTTCGTATGTAACCGACAATGGCAATGGCACTTACAGACTTACGATGCAGGCACGCGACATGAATGTGACTGCCAATTTCGGCTCCTGCACAATAGAGGCGACAGAAGATATAAAACTCTGCGCCAACGAGGTGCCGTTTGACTGGAACGACAACACATATTTCTCCTCCGCCACTGCCGACTACACCTGCAAGAGCAAGGTTGACCCGACTGTCGATTCAATTACCCATCTTGTCTTGACCGTCTTCCCGATGCCCATTTACGGTGCTCCGGAAGATGTCACGATATGCGAGAAGGAGTTGCCCTACACATGGGACAAAGACGGCAAACAATACACGAAGGGAGATACATACGAGTATGTCGAGTACCACGAAGGAAGCACCTGTGTGAAAGCGGCTTACACCCTCAATCTCAAGGTCAATCCTGTCACTTACGGCACAGCGACGAAGTGGATATGCAGCAACACGCTTGCCACCGAAGGCTACACCTGGTGGGGGACAACCTATCACAGCGTGCCTGCCACTCCTCCCACTCACACCTACCAACATCCCGTTTATGACTGCGACTCCATCGTGACACTCGACCTGCAGGTGTGCTATGCAGACACATTGTATGACACTATCCGCGTGTGCTCGCTCTCGGACTTCTCCTACAACTGGAGCAAGACAACCGACGGCGTACAGCACAAGACAAGTGCCGACCTGAAGAACTACAACATCAGGAACACGACGGCGCAGATTGCGGACTCGGTGAAAGGTGTGAAGATGGAGTGTCTCACCGTAACAGACGAACCGCTGTTCTGCGACTCTATATGGTATCTTGTCGTGCTCCCGCAGACCGAACCGCAGCTTGTAACAGAGACGGAGAATGCCTGCGAATGTGTGTTCCCCGACTTTGAGAAAGGCGAGGTGTGGGAGTACACCTTCAACAAGACCAAGCCTGCCAAAGACCAACACATTATATATATAGGAGACACTGCCAAAGCCGAAAAGAGCAACGGCAACTACATCTTCCGCGACACACTGCGCTCTGCGGGAGGCTGCGACAGCGTGCGTTATATGCTCACCCTCAACGTGGTACGCCCCGAGATAATGCCGACGCAGACAGTGGAGCAGTGCGACGACGAAGTGTATAGCTGGATTCTGCCAGGTAAGGACATGCCGTCGAAAGAGGAGTTCGAGATGATGACCGAGCCGAAACTCTACTACGACACTATCTTTGATGCGGCGGGCTGCGCAAAAGAGTGTTACACTCTCAACCTCATTGTGCACCCGACCTACACCAAGCCCTTATTCGGCATTAACGGCTCCGCCGACGACCATCGCATCAAACTCGGCGACGTGTATATCAACAAGGGAGAGACGTTCCGCTGCGGCAACCACGACTACGACACACCGGGCGAGCACGAGGAAAAAACCAAAACCTCCTTCGGCTGCGACTCCGTGATTCTGTTCAACCTCGTTGTGCTTGACAATGTGGGGCATATCTACGAAACCATCTGCGAAGGCGAAGAGTATCCGTGGTACAAAGCATTCTCGGCAGGCACAGAGACAGACACCGTCTGCAAAACCAAAGGCGACTACCCGTTCCACACCAAGACAGTGTTCGGCACTGACTCCATCGCCATACTGCACCTGAGCGTTATTCAGCCGGAGCGCACTACAGACACACGCACCGTCTGCGCCGCAGAACTGCCGTTTATGTGGAACGACATAGAGATTAGCAGCGCAGCCGACAACGGCAAACAGGCACAAAGGAAGAGCCTTATAACAGGCTGCGACTCCATTGTGACGCTGAACCTCAATGTGATAACGCCGGAGATAATGCCGGTGCAGACCGTGGAGCAGTGCGACGACGAAGTGTATAGCTGGATTCTGCCGGGCAAGGACATGCCGTCGAAAGAGGAGTTCGAGATGATGACCGAGCCGAAACTCTACTACGACACCATCTTCTCGGATGACGGCTGTGCACTGCAGTGCTACACACTGAACCTCATCGTGCACCCGACATACAAGAAATCGCCTTTTGCCATCAACGGCTCAACGGACGACCGCCGTATCAAACTCGGCAATGTGTATATCAACCAGGGCGAGAAGTTCCACTGCGGCAACAACGACTACGACACTCCGGGAGAGCATGAAGAAAAGACAAAAACCATGTTCGGCTGCGACTCCGTCATTCTGTTCAACCTCGTTGTGCTCGACAACATCGGACATATCTACGAAAACATCTGCGAAGGCGAAGAGTATCCGTGGTACAAAGCTCACTCGGCAGGCACCGAGACAGACACCGTCTGCAAGACCAACGGCGACTACTCGTTCTACACCAAGACCGTGTTCGGCACCGACTCTGTAGCCATACTGCACCTGACCGTCACACCGACCGTATATCAGACAGACACACGCACCGTCTGCGCCGCAGAACTGCCATTTATGTGGAACGACATAGAAATAAGCAGCGCAGCCGACAACGGCAAACAGGCACAAAGGAAGAGCCTTATAACCGGCTGTGACTCCATTGTGACGCTGAACCTCAATGTGATAACACCGGAAATAATGCCGGTGCAGACAGTGGAGCAGTGCGACGACGAAGTGTACAGCTGGATTCTGCCAGGCAGAGAAATGCCGTCGAAAGAGGAGTTTGAGATGATGACCGAGCAGAAACTCTACTACGACACCATTTTCTCAGAAGAAGGCTGCGCCCTGCAGTGCTACACACTGAACCTCATCGTGCACCCCACATACAAGAAATCACCCTTCGCCATCAACGGCTCCGTGGATGACCGGCGCATCAAACTCGGCAATGTATATATAAACAAAGGTGACAAGTTCCACTGCGGCAACAACGACTACGACACTCCGGGAGAGCATGAAGAAAAGACAAAAACCATTTTCGGGTGCGACTCAGTGATACTGTTCAACCTCGTTGTGCTTGACAACATCGAACATATATATGCAACTCTGTGCGGAGGAGAAGAGTACCCGTGGTACAAAGCACACTCGGCAGGCACCGAGACAGACACAATATGCAAGACCACAGGCGACTACTCGTTCTACACCAAGACAGTGTTCGGCACCGACTCCATCGCCATACTGCACCTCAGTGTGGTTGAAGCGGAGATAATACCTGAAGAGGTGGTGGATATTTGTGATACCGACCCGTTTGACTGGATTCATGACGGCGATTTGGTGCCGACAAGGGAAGAGTTCGAGATGATGACAGAGTCAGGCGTTTACCACGACACTATATGGTCGGCCGAAAGCTGCCCGCTGAAGTGCTACACTCTGAAGCTGAATGTGCACGAATCATACACGAAGCCCCTGTTCGCCATCAACGGCTCTATAGATGACAGGCGCGTGCACGACCGCAAAGACGTATGCGAGAATGCTTTCCCGTTCACATGGAACGGCATAGAAATCACCGGCATGGAGCAGAACGGCGTGACAGCCAAACTGCAGACAGTGAAATACGGCTGCGACTCGGTGGTAATACTTGACCTCAATGTGATTCCAGTGTCTGAAACGAGCGAGACTGTATATAAATGCCAGAGCGAGTTCCCGTTCATGTGGAACGGCATTGAGATAAAGAACCAGACGCAGAACGGTGCAAAGGTGACACTGGAATCGGCACTTACACACTGCGACTCTATCGTGACACTTGATTTGCAAGTAACAGCGACCAAATACGGCACCGACGAGGTTGTCAAGTGCGCAACCGAACTGCCCTTTATGTGGAACGGCAACCAGATACGCGGAACCCAGGACAACGGGAAAGTGGCGATGCTGACATCAAGCGCAGGCTGCGACTCGGTGGTGACGCTTGTGCTGACCATAGCGCCGTCATACGACAATATTACAGACGGAGCCGTAATATGCTACAACGAACTTGCCGACTACACGTGGGAGGGATACCGCTTCGCGGACGCAATAAGGACGAACACAGGCGAGACCCAGACCGCCACATACACACAGACGCTGAAGACTGCACAATACGGCTGCGACTCGACCGTAACCTTCACATTGACAGTTCATCCGACATTCGAAGTGGAGGACGGCGCATCGATATGCAGCACTACCGAACTGCCGTACAAGTGGCAGGGGAGCGACAAGAACGGCCCGTTTGAGGTTGTGTTCCAGGAGCAAGGGTCAGTAACCAAGCCTCTGCAGACAGTGCACGGCTGCGACTCTGTAGTGACCTTCACCCTGACAGTGCTGCCCGCCTACAATGCAGAGCCGATTGCCGAATGTACCGCCACACTGCCATACGAGTGGAGAGACGGCAACGGGCAACTGATTGAGACACTGACAAGTTACGGGACGAAGAGCCACACGCTGCGGACAGTGGAAGGCTGCGACTCGGTGGTGACCATAGTGCTCAACCGCTCGTACACCAACAGCACCGACAGCCGGACTATATGCGCGAGCGAACTGCCTTACAGATGGGAGGGAGAGACCTTCAATGCCGCCGGCAGCAAGACAAAGACGCTGAAGAGCAAAGTGAGCGGCTGCGACTCGGTTGTGACCTTCACACTCAATGTCAATCAGACCTACGACATCAGCGACGGCATCACAGTGTGCGAAGGCTCGCTGCCATACGTATGGCGCAACGGCAAGACAGGCGAAGTGCTGGAGACCTTCAACAGCGACGGCACCCGCAGAAAGACCCTGAAGACAGTGAACGGCTGCGACTCCGTAGTCACATTCACCCTGAAAGTGCAACGCCCAGTGCGCATGCCTCTGCAGAAAGAGACAGTATGCGTGGACAAGATGCCGTTCTTGTGGGAGCCGTGGCAGGGACGTTACCGCGAATACAGCCAAGGCGGCCTGTACGGCGACACAATACGCACAAAGCAGGGCTGCGACAGCATAATATACAGTCTGGAACTGACAGTATATACAACCCAGGTGACCGGCAGCGCCAACGTAGTGAACCAGACCATCTGCCCTGACAACGATGACCTGATGATAGACTTCGCCTATACAGACGGACGGCCTGTGGCTTACGAACTTGTGTTCGACGAGGCGGCACAGAAGCAGGACTTCCAGAACATAACAGGCAACATAACCCGCAGCAACATGCGCATCACCGTTCCGATACCGCATGACCCGATGCAGCTGAACTCATATCCTGCTGCAGACGACTACAACATAACGCTGCGCGTGACCGACTGGTGCGACCGCACAACGGACTACCCGCTGTCGTTCACCATGCTCTACCCCGCTTCGCTCATCAGGCAGAAATGGAACGACGTGCTTGCAGTTTACAACGAGAAATACAACGGCGGCATGACCTTCTCGTCAATCCGCTGGTTCCACGAAGGCAGCCAGATAGAAAGCAACGGCGACAACAACTCATATATATATGTACTTCCGGAACTGCGTTTCGGAGAAGCATACTGGGTTGAGCTCACCCGTGCCGACGACGGCAAGACGTTCCGCACCTGCCCGTTCTACCCCGAGCGCAAGCAAGACGGACAAAGGCAGAACACAGGAGAGCGCATCCGCCTGTCGCTCGACAAACCGGACAACATGCGTGCCATCCGCATTTCGTCAGAGCTGAGCGGCGAGTACATCGTTTATGACGTAACGGGCAAGCACCTGATGCAGGGACGCTTCGGCGACGGGACGGACAATGTAATCTACTTCGATGCACATGCCGCAGCAGGCACATACATGATATGCTTCATGACAAGCGACGGCACAAAAGAGGTGAGGAAGTGGCTTGTGCATTGATAACAAGCATAGGCTTGCGCATTGACAACAAGAAGAGGCTTGCGCATTGACAACAAGAAGAGGCTAAAACAAAAAATATACTATGAGAAGTATAATTAAAAAATCAATTCTTTTCGCCGGTCTGGCAGTCGCCCTTTCGGGCGCACAGGCGGTGTATGCGCAGTGTTTTGATATGACCAAACTTGGGGAGTGGGACTCTTTCCGGTGTCTGAACTACGACTTGAAGATAGTCGCCAGAGACAAGGAGAAAGTAACATACGGCTGGGTGGCTTCCAAATCGCCGGACGACCATCCCCGCCAGACGCTCCTTACCGAGCAGGGCAAAGACGGCCTGTGCGCTGAATTGAATGTACTTCCCCCCGACAATTCGCCCTGTATCCGTCTCGCCTCGGATACATACACCAAGAAAGACAGTGCCAAAGCCTCCGTTTGCGCCTGCTATTACAACGTGACGGCGGAAAATCCGATAGTCTATCTGCGCTATGCGGCAGTGATGCACAATGCCGGCCATGAAATAGCCAAGAGAGAGGGCTTTGAGGATTACGCACAACCGAATATCCATATCAACGTCATCCACATAACCGAAGAAGGCCAGGAAATATTGGAGTGCCCCTCTCTCGCTTTCTATCCTTCCGATTCCGCAGCAATGGAGAGCTGGAACAAAGGGACAGACACTCTGGACAATCCCATTCTCTGGAAGGACTGGACGATGCTGCCCATCGACATGTCAGCCTATATAGGCGAGCGTATGGTGCTGATGCTCACAGCCTACGACTGCGCCGAGTCGGACTACGAGGAAAAGACCAAGCATATAGTACTTTGCGAAAGCGAACCACGCCATCAGGCACGCCTTTATTTCACGATAGACTGCGGGCCGAGAGCTTTGCAGGCAGAGCAGACCTGCACAAAGGGCGACTCTACTATACTGACCGCCCCCGAACATTTCACCTACAAGTGGTATGACAAAGCCGAACCGAGCAAGACCCTTTCCACCAACCGCGTATGGCGTTTCGCCACACAAGCGGACGATGCGACCTACTGCTGCGAGATGACAGGAGCCTGCGAACCGATAGTGCTGGAGCAGTTTGTATATGCCAAGAAAATATATACAGACAAAGTGTCGCTCGGCTACGGGCAAACCTACACATGGGACAAGAACGGCAAGACCTACACCCACTCCGCCAATGTGTCGGACACCATACGGCATCTGACCACAGGCTGCGACAGCATAATATACAACCTGCACCTGTCAATAAAGGCAGACTCGTGCTACGGCGAGTTCAAAATGACACGGGATACAGTGTGCGCCGATACAAAGAACATAGGCATAATGACGGAATACACAGTGGGCGGCATGGAGAAGTACAGCCTGCTGTTCCCTGCAGATGCAAAGAAAGCGGGCTTCAGCGATGTAACAGACCAGACTCCCGACGAGACAGACGCAATAATAATTCCGCTTCCGGGTTCGGACGACACGGACAGCCTCACCTACACACGCCCCGGGACATACACATTCACCCTTGTAGAGACCAACACCTGCGAGGAGACGATAGAGCACAAGATGTCGTTCACGATACTTTATCCGTCATGGGTAATTTTCCAGCGCTGGGAGGATGTACTGTCGGTTGCCAACGAGACCTACAACGGCGGCTACGACTTCACTTCCTACCGCTGGTTCAAGAACGGCAAGGAGGTGCAGGGACACGGCTCATGGTACAACGAGAAGGGGAAGTTCGACTATGAGGCGAAAGACGAATACTGGGTAGAATTGAAGCGCAATGACGACGGCAAGGCGGTATGTTCGTGCCGTTTCACACCTTCGCCGCAGACAGACGAAACGACATTCAAGGAAGATCTGTCGGTAACGCCGCGCCGCAACGGCGACAGCCGCAGCCTGCGCATAGCCACCAATATGTCAGGCACATACACGCTGTACGACATCTGGGGGAGAAGCATACAGAGCGGTGTATTCGGCGAAGATTACGGTTCGCCCGACATCATAGTGAACAGCACTTGCGGAAACGGGACTTATATGCTTGTTTTCAAGACCCAGGAAGGCAAGTCGCTAACAAAAAAGCTCATTTTATAACCGAATAATATTGTACGAGTTATGAACATACAAAGATTCTTGTGTTTAAGTCTGCTGATTGCCATCACGACTCCTTTTTATGCGGAGCGTGTAACGTCGGTAACAGTACAGGATTGGCAGAAAAGCGGTCAGAACTACAACAAGCCCGTCCACTATCTGGGTTTAGGAGCGAAGTTGGGTTACAGCCAGTTCAACCAGGGCATGACCAAAGAAGGCAAGGCCGAGGCAGGACAGATGGAGAACAGTCTTCATCTTCCCGGCGGGGCCAATGCCGGTATAGACCTGAGGTATAAACTTGAGTACGGTTTGTTCCGCTTTGTAGCCGGTGTGGATGCGACATACGCCGGAAGCAGCATGGCAGGCACAGTGAAGTACAGCAAGCCGTTGGTTGAGCCGAGCACCGACATGACGTACTACTACAACTTCACCAACACAAGGGAGCAGCAGCATGCGTTTGAAGTGGGTGTGCCGATACTTTTCGGAGCCGACTACAAGGGCTTTTATGCGATGGCAGGTATGCGTTTGGGGCTGCCTGTTATGAAAGAGTACTCCATCAGCACGGACCTGACCCGCACAATAAGCGACAAGCGCGGCATAGACGACTACTCGGACATGCCCAACCACTACTTGTACAACAACGAGCTGTCGCAGAAAGGCAAGCTGAAACTGGCGACACTGAACCCTCAAGTGGCGATAGAAGCGGGTTACAACCTCGACCCGTGGCTTCAGCGCAAGCGCGACCGCAAGACAGGCGAGAAGCCGTCGTTTGTGGAGTTGCTGCACTATGAAGTGGGCATTTATGCCAATGTGGGCGTTCTGGACTACCACCAGAAAGCGACATCGGGCGAGTTCTATGTATGTGACGAGAAAGACAAGATTGACGTGACAAGCATAAAGACCATAACCGAGGACAGCCAGATAGCCAACAAGAACATGGTTCCGTGGAACATAGGCGTAAGGTTCAACGTATATTATGAGTTCTACAAGAACCCGCCAGTAAAGAAACAGCGCCGCCGCCGTCCGAGACCGAAACCAGTAGTACAAGACACGGCCAAAGAAGAGGTACAGGAGGTTGTTCCGGCAGACACGATTGTATATAACGGCGAGACTATACAGAAGGGCGACACCATCATCATGGAGAACCTGTATTTCGACACCGACAAGAGCACAATCCGCAGCACGAGTGACAGGAGTCTGAACGAGCTGGCAACATTGCTTGAGACTCACCCGACGATGAAGATAACGCTTGTAGGTCACACCGACAACGTGGGCAAGGCCGACTACAACATGCAGTTGAGTAAGGCCCGTGTAGAGAGTGTGAAGAGCGAGCTGATGAAGCGCGGCATTGACGGCAGCCGAATCGGCACTGTGGGCAAGGGTATGACACAGCCGATAGCTGACAACAGGACCCGCGAAGGCCGTGCGGAGAATAGACGTGTAGAAATCATTATTGAAGAACAATAACAGCAACCAATATGAATACGAAACATCTTGCAATCATCCTCTTCTGCCTGCTGCCGATGGCAGCGGCAGCGGAGAGTGCTTTGGGTTCGCACTGTCTGGCAGTCTGGGCCAACGGCGGTGTGGCCGAGTACATCGGCTCAACGCCCCAGATATCGAAGACGCTCGGCGGCGGCGGAGCCTTAGGAATCGGCTACGAATGGCGGGGCAGGTCAATACTTGTCCAGGCCGGACTCGGGGCAAGGTACATATCAGCCGGTTTCAAGGCCGATAACGCAATATACACTCTGCCTAACCAATATGACTCGGAAGGTGACCTGATGGATTACCAGTATCTGGAAAGCAAGCGCCGCGACTCGTACAACCAGCTGGCGGTTCAGATTCCGGTGATGGTGGGTGTGCATGCCAACCACTTCTACTTCCTTGTCGGTCCGAAAGTAGGTCTGAACATACTGAACCAGGCGAAGGCTTCGGGCGTATATTCGGCTCAAGGCGTGTATGAGATGCTGATAGACCCGCTGGCTCACATGGACAACCACATGTTCTTCACGGACCGCGAACTGACATCAGAGCAGAAGTACGGCATGAAGATCAACGTGGCCGGTTCGCTGGAGCTGGGCGGCGAGTTCACTCTGCGCGAGGGGAGCAACGGCGACACCTACATGCGTATCGGCGCATTTGCCGACATCAACATACTTGACGACCGCGCGACGAGCAACAACCCGATGCTTAAGACTCCTGCAGTGTTCAACGACAAGGACATGCTCTCGGAAGTGAAGCTGACCGACTATCTGCACTCATCCGCCGCGACCAACCAGGTGCGCCAACTGTTTGCAGGAATAAAGCTGACTTTCGTCTTCACGTCCGGAGTGAAGTATGGTTGCGTAATGTGCGATGGCGGCTATCCTTCCGCCCGTGACCGCCGCCGCGGCAGCCGCCTGATGGTGCGCTGATTGCACAGCATAAATAGAATAATCTTGCTTCCTCCCCCAAAACGTGAGGAAGCAAGATTTATTAAATATACTGCGAGGGGAGATAACATCCCTCAAAGAAGAATGGCAATCCCTATTAGCCGAGCCGGAGAAAAAGGGCTACATACGAATAGCAGAGAGCGCTGATTTCGAGGACCTGTATATCGCCATCGCCAAGATGGTACAAAAAGAGGGAAAGACAGTCAAGCCCTCCGAGATGGTAAAAGTCTATAAAGAGGAGTACGGCAACCACCGGCTCAAAGAGAAATATCCGTCAGATATGGAGGCAAAGAAAATGGGGGAAGTGTTTTAATGCCCCCGCATGGTTGTGGCTACAACCGTGCCAGACGGACGATGTATTTTCCGTTCAGGCAGTTTATTACGATGTGCCGGAAGAGGATGCCAAAGCCTTTATAGGCAAAGTGAAAGCCGAAGGGATGATTGCCGGATATCACTTTTGAGGAGGAAAAAATGCCCGTATGGTAAGCGGTGATTTGTGATTTTTGTCAGCAAGTGCACAGAAAACTTCAAGCGGCCCTTTCCCGGGTCGCTTTTTGTTTGCAGTCAAGCCGCTTGAGATGTGCACACGGGAGTGCACTACACTGCACTTTACTGCACACCACTGCACTTTTTTACTGCACTTCACTGCATTCCACTGCACTTTTTTACTGCACTTCACTGCATTCCACTGCACTTTTTACTGCACTTCACTGCATTTTACTGCACTTTTCTGCATTTTACTGCATTTTACTGCACTTTTTACTGCTTTTTACTGCACTTCACTGCACTTTTTACTGCACTCCACTGCACTTTACTGCATTTACTGCACTCCACTGCACTTCACTGCACTTTTTTGCACAAAATACGGCGGAATCAGTGCACAAAAGTGCACAAATACTGCATTCATTGCACTTTTATTGCACTTTTTTGGAGGGTGTTTTTTTTCGGGGTACCTTTGCAGCGTCTTTCAAGATGAAGGACAAAGGAAATAACCCGCAGCGGGGCGCTCCCCGCAAAAAAGCGAAAGTTTTGTTGGAACTGCGCGCGCAAGGATGGCCATCCGACAACAGGACCAGAGCACAAAACTTTCAAAAAAAAATTATGAAAAACAATGAAAAAGCCATTAAGGCAGTAAACGAAAACAACCAGAAAGCCATTGAAGCAGGTGTAAACAATCAGAAAGCCATTGAAGCAGGTATGAACAAGGAGGAAGTCATTGAGACTGATGTGAACAATCAGAAAGCCATTGAAGCAGGTATGAACAAGGAAGAAGTCCTTGAGACTGATGTAAACAATCAGAAAGCCATTGAAGCAGGTATGAACAAGGAGGAAGTCCTTGAGACTGATGTAAACAATCAGAAAGCCATTGAAGCAGGTATGAACAACCAGGAAGTCCTTGAGACTGATGTGAACAAGGAGGAAGTCCATGAGACTGATGTGAACAAGGAGGAGGGCATTGAGGCCGGAAAGCAGAGCTACGAAAGCGGCAAAGATAGCGAAAGCGGTAAGGATAACGAAAGCGGCAAGGATAACGAAAGCGGTAAGGATAACGGAAGCGGCAAGGATAGCGGAAGCGGCAAAGGCGAGATTGATTTTGATGTCATTGACCGCATGTTTTCGGCAATGCTGACCGCCAACGAGAGTGAAGAAAGAATAAAGAACCTGCGCCCGCACGCGGAGGCTGCCGTAAAGGAGCTCCTAAGGCAGCTCGGCAAGCCGCCCCGCTTCACGGGAACCATAGAGTACCACGGATTCAAGATCCGCATACAGCGTCCGAAGTCGTTCACATGGGAGCTGAACACCCAGATAGACGACCCCCAGATAGCCTACTACAAGGCGATGAGCCGGCAGTATGACGAGCTGAACATGCAGATAAAAGCCAAACGCCGCGAGATGAAAGGCATAGCCGAAACACTCGCGCTGAAGTACCCGAACTCGGAGTCCATAAAGTCAGGTTTTTCGATTGCGCTGATGCAATAAGCTGCGACAGATTCCGTAAAAGATGCGAACGGGAAATGCAAGCAAAAAGAAAAAGAAAAGAAACAAAAGAAAAATAAAAAATGTTTCAGTCCGTCCTTTCAGTCCGTCCTGAAACAGGGACTTGACGGACAAAAAATGACTAAAAGAAAAAAGACGTACATGGACAAAACGGACAGGACATGGACTGGACGGACAGACGGACTGAAACATTCTTTGATTTAATTTTATGGACTCGACAGACTTCACACAATTCTGGGAACTGTTTGCTCCCGACACCTGCTTTCTCAACCGACGTGCCGCTACGGAACGCGAATGGAACGGCTGCACACCGGACAAAAAGCGGGCGGTAACCGACTGGCTGAAACGCCATGGCAGCTACAAAGGACGAAACCCTTATTTCTTTCTTCAGGACTTCCGCGAAGTCCGCGCTGAACCGACCAATTACAACGGCCGCGCACTGAAAGACGGCGTGCAATATGTCTCTGCCCGTTACAACGGAGCATGGGGATTATACACCCTCGAAGATGTCAAACTTTTTAACATGGAGACCAAACAATGAAGTACAAACTGGAATCGCCATTCCTCTCTGTTTCGGGCGTAGTGGCACGGAGAACTTGTCCCGACGGGACACGCGAAACCCTCATCGCACGCAAAGACGGAACTATCTTCTGGCGCCGCACCACCCGCACCTTCGTCCATTAGCCCTGCGGACGTTCTGATACGGGAAACAGGCTGCTGTCGGGAGACTAAAGGGAGATGGTCGCGCGATGGTCGCGGAAGCACCAGACCCGCACGGAGACACCAGACCCGCATAAAATGCGGGGGAAACAGACGAAGGGCAGGGGATAATTGATAGTTGATAATTGATAGTTGATAATTGAAAATTGATATGCAAAGGATAACGAAAAAAGAACTGGCTCGACGACTGGAACGCCAGACAGGCATCAATGACGGCATGGCAGGACTGAACACCCTTCTATACGGGTGGGTGCACTTCCGCAAATACGGGAACAAATACAAAGAAGCCCTGCGACACCGCGACTGGATGTATATAAGCGAAGTGAAGGACTTTGCGGAATATGCACAATGCGATTTGACAGAAACGGAATTCTGATACCGGAAGCGGAGGCGGAAATTTTGCCGCCTCCGTTTTTTGGAGTACTTTTGCAACCGGAAATCGCAATGAGCAAGATGGCGAAAGTGGAATTTGAAAGTCCGATATTGTCTGTGAGAGGCATGCTGACACACACAGACCCCTACTACATCCGCAGGTATCCTGCCAGCGGCGGCGGCGTGATGCACATAGTGCAGTCGCGTCCGGACAGGAGCGGTCACAAAGCGACCCCCGCTGAAGCCGCCAACCGGCAGAGGTTTGCCGAGGAATACGGCCGGCAACGGCACAAAGAATACAGAGAACGCAGCAAGAAAGACCAACTTGAAATACCCTTTTAACGCCCGCGGGACGAGAAAGCGGCAGGCAGCAGCAGCCGCAGGAAAAATGCCGCGGAAAGAAAGGAGAAGAAAAACAAACCCAAACCCTAACTTATTATGAGCAAAGTACAACTGACCGGAGCGTTTGCGCGGATACGCGGAAAGCTCAACCGCTCGGAGAGCCTGGTGTTCAAAGGCTGCCCGTGCGGCAAAGAACAGATGGCAATGGACCTGCTTAATCCGTCGAAAGCCATCCACCCGAAGAACATAGCCTGCCAGGAGGCCCTGAAGACAGCAGCCCAGGCTGCGAAGACAGCACTGTCGGACCCCAGCCAGCGGGCGAGCTACGAGTCGGAATTCAAGACACAGAAAAAGATACGAAGCCTGTTTGCATACGTGGTGAAGCAGCTGTATGTGAAGCCAACGTTCTGATAATTAATAGTTAATAGTTAATAATTAATATTGCGCAGCATGCACAAGGTGCCCACGATGAAATGTCAATTATCAACTATCAACTAACCAACTTCTTTCAACTCTAAACTATAAACCTTTAACTATCATGGCAAAAGTATTTTATTTGGACCCGATAGAGCATCTCTCGGGCAAGATTGCGAAAAGACACCGCACCGTTTACAACTACCGCAGCGCGAGCGGGCGCAAGTACACCTCCGTCCACGGTGCAAGGAGCACCTCTCCGACGAGCAGCGAGCTTGTCATGCGCACCAAGTTCAGCGTATGCACCTCCGCCGCCCGTCTGCGAATCCAGGACCCGAGCCACAGCGCCGCCGACCTGGCCGCTTTCCGCGCGCAGAAGAAGTACACCACCCTGCTCGGCTGGCTTGTAGCGAAAGCCTACAAGTGCTACGACGAGGGGACGCAGACGGTGGTATGGGACGACTGACGCCGGTGGAGGACTGACCTTCAGAGCGTCCAGGGGAGCAGGAAGCCTGCGCGTCCGCGGCACGAAGCGGGCATGCAGGCTTCCGGCAACGAAGCCAAGCGAAAAGAAAAAAACAACACAAAAAGAGAGAGTATATGAAAAGCATGATTCTATTCCTTGTACTGCTTGCCGTGAGTGTAATGCCGGCTTGCAACGTGACCCGTACGGTGACCAACGAGAGCCGTTATCTCCAGCGCGGCGACACCGGCATAGTGATACAGACCCGGACGGTTGAGACCTACGACGCGAGCAAGAAAGTTTTTTAGGCGGCACAGGAGCATCGGGCCTCGTGCATGAGCGCGGGGAAACAGCAGTGTGACAAAGGAAAAAGCAAAAAAAATCAAAAAAAAGTGCGAAAAATTTGCACGTATCAAAAAAAAGCAGTACCTTTGCACCCGCTTTCAGAAAAGAGGGAGTGAGCCGGCGGTCAGACCCCGCGAAAAAGAACGCCAGCAAAGGCTCAACTGCGAAAGGCGAGCCTCCGGAAGAGAAGAAAGCGGAAACGGTCCATTAGCTCAACTGAATAGAGTACCACACTACGGATGTGGGGGTTGCAGGTTTGAATCCTGCATGGATCACATGCGACGAAGAGGATTGACGACAGTCAGTCCTGTTTTGTCAATAGAGTGGCAAGACAAAGTTTCAACCAGACAAAGACAAAAGACATGCCGTTGGCACAAGGTACACACCACCTATACCGTCTCGGGGCTTACCTGAAGCACGGTTTGACAGCATGGAACACGGGAGGCGAGGGGATACATTCCCCCTACTTGTTTTATCTGGTGAGGATGCTGATGTACGACAGCCACCGCTATTACGTTTGGGACGAGATAGAGTCGATACGGCGCAAGATGCTGACGAGCCGCGATGTGCTCCATGTGTCGGACTACGGTACGGGCAGGGTGCGCAATCCGGAACGGCGTGTATGCGACATAGCCCGCACCTCGCTTGAGAAGGCGAAAAACGCGCAGCTGCTGTTCAGGTGGGTGAACTTTTTGGGGAGCCGGAAAGGCGAGGGTCTGCGGATAGTGGAGCTGGGTACGAGCCTCGGGATAACGACCGCCTATCTTGCCGCAGCGAGCCCCAAGAACGAGGTGACGACCTTTGAGGGGAGCAATGAAGTGGCGGAGACAGCGAGAAAAAACTGGTCGGAACTGGGGCTGCATAACATAAGATGCATAGAGGGGGACATAGACACGACCCTTGAAGACACCTTATATAATATCGCGCGCGCGACCCCCGAGGGGAAGGGGGGCATAGACTTAGCCTTCATCGACGCCAATCACACGAAAGAGGCGACGCTGCGATACTGGCGCGCGCTGTCGCTGTACAGGCACAAGAAATCGATATTCGTCCTTGACGACATCCACCACTCCCGCGAGATGGAGTCGGCCTGGCGGACGATAGCGCATGAGGAGTACGTGAGCACGACGATGGACCTGTTTGACATGGGAGTGGTGTTTTTCGACCCCGACTACCTGCACAGGAACTACAGGCTACGGTTTTGAGAATTGATATTGCGACGCGGGGCGGAACACGGAGCTGAAGCTCCGCGAACATAACGAAGAGAAAAACAAATTGATAATTGATATCTTTTTATGAAGATTTACACAAAAGGCGGGGACAAGGGCAGAACCAGCCTTGCCAACGGCGTACGGACGAGCAAGTCGGACGCGCGTCTTGAGAGTTACGGAACGGCCGACGAGCTGAACAGCTTCACCGGCCTACTGCGCAGCAAGATGCCGGCAAGCGAACAGGAACGACTGGAGTGGATACAGAACAAGCTGTTCAACCTCGGCGCGTTGCTTGCGGCGGCAGAGGGTGAATGGATAACGGAGTCGGACGTGAAGCAGCTGGAGGCATGGATAGACGAGATGCAGGCAGGTCAGGAGCCACTGCGGGCATTTGTTCTTCCGGGTGGGAACGAGGCGGTGTCGCTTTGCCATGTATGCCGGACGGTGACCCGGCGGCTTGAGCGGCAGATGGTGAGCGCAAGAGAGAACGGCACCGAAACGGGCGAAACAGCGATGCAGTTTGTGAACAGGCTGAGTGATTTTTGGTTTGTTTTGGCACTAAAACAGGCAGAAAATGACAAAATCACATTTTTTTTCTGGAAAAAGTAAAAAATAACTTGGATAAATAATTTTTTTTTCGTACTTTTGCACGCTAATTCCGAAAGGATATACTCCGAGAGCATAAAAAAAAGACAAACAAACCTGCGACAAACCATGTACTGGACGTTAGAATTAGCTTCTAAGATAGAAGATGCCCCCTGGCCTGCAACGAAGGACGAGTTGCTGGATTATGCCAACCGCATAGGTGCTCCGATGGAGGTTATAGAGAACCTTCAGGAGATAGAAGACGAGGACGAGGTTTACGAAAGCATAGAGGACCTGTGGCCTGATTATCCGACCAAAGAAGACTTTTTCTTTGACGAGGACGAATATTAAGCGGCGCGCCCTTGTGCGGGGCGGCGGCGTATAGAACAAACATAAACCAAAGGATGTGAAACGATATATTGTACTGATTTGTGCGGTCCTCTTTCCGGTTCTGATGCTGGCTCAGACAGACCCGCAGACAGGTCAATATATGCTTCTGCCCAACAGTTACAATCCCGCAGCGGCGGGTGACGGCGGACTGATGAAAGTAGCGGGAATGCACCGCATGCAGTTTACGGGGATGTCGGATATGCCGATGACGACCTATTTTACATTTTCGTCGCCGTTTATGATAGCGAAGACCCAACATGCTGCAGGGTTGCGCTTTATGAATGACAGATACGGACTGTTCAGCAACCAGTCGCTCCATGTGCAATACGCCTACCGCCACAAACTGGGCAACGGCTATATATGTGCAGGCGTGGATTTGGGTTTTGCGAACCTGAGTTTTGATGTTGCGAAAGTGAATCTGGACTCGATAGAGGCGTTGGATGCGGAGGGTTACCACAAGAGCAACGACGATGCGATTCCCCAGCAGTCGGGTTCGGACGGCGTGAACGGCATGGGTTTTGACATGGGAGTGGGCGTATATTACAGCAGTCCGCAGTGGTGGGCGTCGTTGAGTTACAGCCACCTGACCCAGCCGAAGATAGACTGGAGCGACCGGAGCTATGTGAGGATGCGAGGAACGCTTTATGCGGGGGGAGGCTACAACTGGCGGCTGAAGAACAAGAACTGGACGCTGAAGCCGAGTGTGCTGATGATGACGGATTTCGTTTCGTGGGACGTGAACCTGACGATGCTTGCGGAAGTGAAATCGAGATACCGGTTCGGAGCCGGCTACCGCATAGCGGGAAGCGTGAACATACTGTTAGGAATGGATATAATAGACGGGCTTCAGATAGGTTACACCTACGAACTGCCCGCCAACAAACTGATAAAAGGGACCTACGGGTCGCACGAAATTTATTTAGGTTACGGATTCAACATCCTTAAGCCCAAGCGCACCAACCGCTACAAGAGCGTCCGCTATCTGTAAGAAGAAGAAAGAAAAAGAACGAAAATTATAGAAGATACAATACGTATGAAACTGCAAAAGATTTTACCCCTCATGGTCATGGCAGCCTTACTGGCTTCATGCGGAGGGCCTTCAGGTGAACTTGTCGGCGTGAACAAGCCGGGAAACTTCAAAGAAGCCAATCCTTACGGGATGGTGTTCATCAAAAAAGGTTCGTTCATGATGGGCGAGAACACCCAATCCTCCATTTTCGGTCAGCCGGACAATCCGTTTATGACGACCGTGAACGCCTTCTGGATGGACGAGACCGAGATTACCAACAACGAATACAAGCAGTTCGTCTATTGGGTAAGGGACTCGATAGCCTACACCCGTCTGATAGAGGCTGACATGCAGGACTATGCCATAGTTCCGCGTGACGGCGACTTTGACGAGGAGAACTTCACCATCAACTGGAAGAAGCGTATTCCGTGGAACAGCAAGGACGAGGAAGTTCAGGAGGCCCTTGCTCCGATGTTCTATTCGGACGGCAAGACCCTGCGCACGATAGACCTCCACTACCGCTACAGCTGGATCAACTATGACCAGGCGCGGCTGCCCTACAACAAGTTTGACGTGGCTAAGGGCAAATACCCGAAGGTTGCGAGAGCCCGTGTGGACAGCTTCTGGGTGGACGAGGAAGGCTGGATAAGGGACACGACCATAGTGCATCCGCTTCAAGAGCCTAAAGACCTGCTGACCCACAAGATAATCAGCATTTATCCTGACACGATGATATGGATAAGGGACTTCCAGTTTGCATACAACGACCCGATGATGCGCGGCTATTTCAGTTTCATCGGTTATTCGGAGTATCCGGTGGTTGGTGTGACATGGGAGCAGGCCCACGCCTTCTGCCACTGGCGCACGCAGTACTACGAGACTCACTCGAGCGTGGCATCGCACATCTACCGTCTGCCGACCGAGGCCGAGTGGGAGTATGCGGCACGCGGCGGCAGGAAACTGGCGATGTATCCGTGGGGCGGGAACTACGCCCGCGACGGGAAAGGCTGCTTCCTGGCGAACTTCAAGCCCTATCGCGGTGCATACAACGACGATACGGGAACGATGACGATGCGCGTTGCCCAATACCGCCCGAATGATTTCGGTTTGTTCGACATGGCGGGCAACGTGGCCGAATGGACCTCGACGGCCTTCAACCCCTCGACCAACACTTACGTGAACGATGTGAACTCTAACTTCGAGTACATGGCCCGCAAGGAGGATCCGGACATACTGAAATGCAAGGTGGTGAAAGGCGGCAGCTGGAAAGACATCTACTACTACCTGCAGTGCGGAGTCCGCACATACGAATATCAGTATGAGAGCCGCGCCTATATAGGTTTCCGCTGCGTAAGGTCGTTCATAGGCGACTAAACCGACAAAAAAAGAAAACAAACAAAAATAAAATAACAAACAATCAAAAAAAAGTTTTTTGAATTATGTCACAGAAAAAGCAAAGTGGTTTCATGCACTGGTATGAGTCCTACAGTGGAAAAAGAGTAGTGAATATGGTTTACTGCTTGGGTGCATCGGTCGTAATCATAGGTGCACTGTTCAAGATTATGCACTTCCCCGGTGCCGGCCCCGTTCTGATGACAGGTATGTGTACAGAGGCCGTTTTGTTCGCCATCGGCTGTCTGGACAAGCCTCACGTTGATTTTCACTGGGAACAGGTGTTCCCGCAGTTGATGGGCTACGGTGCAGACCCTGAACTTCTGGAAGAACTGTCCACCCGTCCGAAGCCCACTTTGCTCGGCAATGCAGGCGGCGGCAGCGGCAGCGGTATTCCCGGTCTGAAAGACAGTGACATGGAAGCTTTGAAAGGCGGCATCAGCGATTTGGCTAAGACAGCTACCCAACTGAGCGAACTGGGCAAAGTGGCGACTTCGACCAACAAACTTGGCGAAAAGATGGAAGAAGCAACCGAAGCAACCGGCAAGTTCATTGCTTCCGTAAGTTCGATAGGCCAGCAGAGCGAGGCTCTTGGAGCCGCATACGCAAGCGTTGCAACCGGCATGCAGAGCGTAGCCGAAGGCACAAAGGCATATCAGCAGCAGGTTGAGGCCATAGGCGTGAAACTGGGTTCGCTGAACAGCCTGTATGAGTTGCAGCTGAACACCGCCAAGACACAGAGCGAGACCATGAATACCACCGCAGAGCGCATGGGTGCTGTATCGGCTGACATCGAGAAGATGCAGACCTCCATGACCGAGGCTGCCAAGAACTGCGTTGCATACGAAGACAGTTCGAAGAAACTGGCTGCACAAGTGGCTGACCTGAACAAGATTTACGGCAACATGCTCAACGCTCTCGCATAAAAGCGCCGGAGCAGGCAGAGTAGTAATATTTTAACACAGGAAACATAAACACACAACTATGGGTGGAGCAAAGAATTGTCCGGAAACCCCGAGACAAAAAATGATAGGCATGATGTATCTGGTGCTGACAGCGATGCTGGCCCTGAACGTCAGTGCCGCCATTCTGAACGGCTACATGCAGGTTGATGACAGTCTGCATGCGACCATCAATTCAGTGGAGAACGGCAACAACCTACTTTATGCCAGGTTCAATGCCGCGATGAACGACAATCCGGAAAAGACCCGCGAGTGGTATGAGAAAGCCCAGCAGGTGAAGACAGAGTCGGACAGCCTGTACAACTACATCCAGCACTTCAAGGACGACCTCGTCCGCATGTCAGGCGGCGCAGTTGACCAGAAGACCAAAGAGCCGGTAGAGACCAATGCTACTGTGCGCCAGATGAAGAAACAGGACGACACCAACATCCCGTCGCAGTACGGCATCAACGACGGCAACGGCGAGATACTGAAAGAGCGCATCATCAAATACCGCGAGTTCCTCAACGAAATTTCGGGCGGCACGAAGACGGCGGAGTTGAACTTCACATTCAATGTGGACGACCGCTATGACGACGAGCAGAAAGAGAACGTGACATGGGTGAACGCATTGTTCCACGAGATGCCTGTGTGCGCGACCATAACGATGCTGACGAAGATACAGAACGACATCCGCACGGAGGAGAACAACATCGTGACATGGCTTGAGAGCCAGACCGATGCGGGGGACCTGCGCGTGAACAAGATGAACGCATACGTTATCCCGAAGTCGGACTATGTGATAGAAGGCGGCAAGTACAGCGCCCGCATCATCATGGCGGCCATCGACTCGACCCAGACACCGGAATACATAGTAAACGGACAGAAGATAGGTTCTGACGGTCTGTATGAGGTGCTGGCCAAAGGTATAGGTGCGCACAAGTTCAGCGGCCAGATTGTATATACCAATCCGTCGGGCGAGAAAGAGTATCTGCCCTTTGAGAGCAGCTACAGCGTAGGCGAGCCGACCGTAACCATCTCGAACACAGAGATGAACATCATGTATCGCGGCTTTGATAACAAGTTTGACATCTCGGTTCCGGGCATCAGCAGCGACAAGCTGAAAGTGGATGTACAGGGTGCAGCCCTGTCGCGCAAAGGCAGCCTGTGGATAATCAAGCCGGGCGAGAACGCCAACCAGGTGGTGGTGAACGTGAAAGCCGAACTTGACGGCAAGGTTCAGTCGATGGGTTCGCGCACATACAAGGTAAAGACCCTGCCCAAGCCGAGTGCATTCTTCGTAACCGGCGGTGTATCAGCCGACCAGGGAGCATTGGCCAAGAAGCAGATTGTGGCCTCGGACGCAATGATAGAAGCCAGCTACGGCGAAGACGGCATACTGGATCTGGACTTCAAGATCCGCACTTTCACCCTTCGTGCAGGCGGCAAACTGCTTGAGTCGAAGTCGGGCAAGCTGACAGACGAGCAGAAGAAACTGATAGGAACGCTACGCAGTGGCGAGGACGTGATTTTCAACTCCATCCACGCCATTGGACCTGACGGCAAGGACAGGCTGCTGAACACTATTGCTCTGACCATAAAGTAATACATAACCACTTAACATGCACATTATGAAACGAATCTTTTTAATAGCAGGCATTGTCTTGTGTGCGTTAGTTTCTGTGCAGGCTCAGCAACAGGTACTCTCGTTCTTTGACGAGAACGGAACCATCCGTTTGGAGACCGAGGAACTTGACGCATCCGCAGACACGCTTGTCACGGTGGCTCACCGCAAGGACGACGTTGTCTGGGCTCGTCTGGTGTACCGCATAATAGACCTGCGCTACAAGCAGAACTACCAGCTGTACTTTCCTGTGAATCCGGATGACCCAACCTACAAGAGCCTTTTCCGTCTGATTCTGGAAGCAGTGCAGGACACAATGCCCATCTACGCAAA
This sequence comes from Paludibacteraceae bacterium, assembly GCA_017417025.1. Classification (GTDB taxonomy): domain Bacteria; phylum Bacteroidota; class Bacteroidia; order Bacteroidales; family Paludibacteraceae; genus Colicola. The sequence continues at coordinate 29,810 of JAFPZY010000021.1, forward strand.
AGACCCGCGTAACTTCAAGCCCATCTTCAACGAAGAGACCAGAATCAGGCCTGAGAAAATACGCGAAGGCGAGTATTTCATTGCGCAAGACTCTGAAGGTGAATATGATACGCAGGACGACGAGACCTATCTTGTGAACTATGATTCGATATCAGGCAAGATAACGCTCAACTTCGACCGCTACAACAACTTCGTGAAGAACCAGGTCAAATATCTGATACAGGAAGTGATATTCTTCGACCGTCACACCTCGCGCCTGCACCGCCAGCTGATAGCGATTGCCCCTCTTCAGCCGGATATGGCCAGCGGGAGTGACCCGATGGATTTCCTGAAAGGGTCAATCCGCTTCTGGATACTGTACAAAGATTTGCGTCCGTACCTGGCAAAGAACTACCTTATTCCGCAGCAGAACGAGACCAAGCGCGTGACTTTTGACGACTTCTTCCAGAAACGTCTGTACACCTCTTATTTAGTGGGCGAAGGGAACATGTACAACCGCATGATTCTTGACTACGCGAAGACCGAAGAAGAGGCCAAGAAAGAGCAGAACCGCATAGAAACGGAGCTCCTGACGTTTGAACAGGATTTGTGGGAATACTAACAAGACGACGCAGCATAGAAAAGAGACTGCCTATACCTTATTTGTCAAGACAGTCTCTTTTCATTATTAAAAACGCACCGGCATGAAGAAACACCGTTTCTTTAACATGTATCTGACCACCACCATCAGTGTGGCACTGGTTCTTTTCCTGATAGGGCTGGAGAGTGTGGTTCTGCTCAGCGCACACCACCTGATAAACCGCATCAGAGAGGACCTGACACTGACAGTGGTGATGACTGCAGATTCGGATTCAGCCAGCGTGCAACGCCTGAAAAACGTACTTGATGCAGTGCCTTACTGCCAGTCATACAGGTTTGTTTCCAAAGAGGAGGCTCTGGCAGAACACATCAGCACTCTGGGTGAGGACCCGACCAAGTTTCTCGGCTTCAACCCTCTGACGGACGCATACGAAGTACACCTGAAGGCCGCATACGCCTGCACAGACAGCATAGCGCAGATAAACAGCCAGTTAGTGTCGCTGCCATACGTAACGAAAGTGGTGTATCAAGAAGATGTGATACGCGCTCTGGACAACCGCGTGAGCGAAATAAGCATCATACTGCTTGCAGTGGCGATAGTGCTGCTAATGATAGCATGGGTGCTGATAGTGAACACGATACGTCTGCAAGTTTACTCAAAGCGCTTCCTGATAAACACGATGCGGCTTGTAGGCGCGACACGCTGGGTAATATGCAAGCCATTCGTACACAAGGCAATGCGCATGGGTGTAATTGCCGGAGTGCTGACTTCGTGCGTGCTGACAGGTGCGCTGTGGTACATAAGAATGCGCTTCGGGATAGTATTTTTCCCTCTGACATGGCAAAATATTGCATGCATAGCAGGAGTGATAATAGCAAGCGGGATAGTGATTACAGGGCTTGCATCGCTCATAGCGACAGCGCGTTATGTAAGAATGAAAATAGACAAAATGTATGAAATATAACCTTCCGAAACGCAATGCTCTGCTGATAGCCGTATCGTGCCTGGTGATTGTCGCGGGTTTTGCCCTGATGGCAGGAGCTCCAAGCGGCGCAGACACATATAATCCGGACATTTTCTCCTTCCGGCGCATCACTTTAGGTCCCATGATTGCATTGGGAGGCTTTGTGCTGATGATTGTTGCAATACTTTATAAAGGCAAGAAGAAATGAGCTGGTGGCAGGCATTGGTTTTAGGTATCGTGCAAGGACTCACTGAGTTCCTGCCTGTTTCGTCCTCCGGGCATCTGGAAATCGGGCAGGCTTTGCTCGGCACGGCAGGCGAGGAGAATCTGGCTTTTGCCATCGTTGTACATACAGCCACAGTGCTGGCGACGATATGTGTACTTTGGAAAGAAGTGGCACAGCTTTTAAGGGGGACTTTCGGCACCGTCAAATGGAATGAGGAAAAGGATTATGCCGCCAAGATTATAGTCAGCATGATTCCAATTTTCATAATCGGCATGTTCTTCAAAGACAAAGTAGAGGCATTGTTCGGCAACGGTCTGCTGCTTGTGGGTATATGCCTGTGCATAACGGCACTGCTTCTCTCCGTCAGCGAGTTATACGGCAGGCGCATGCAACATCCGGGGCATGAAGTGAGTTATAAGGATGCCATAATAATAGGCTGTGCACAAGCGCTGGCCGTCCTGCCCGGGCTGAGCAGAAGCGGCACAACCATAGCTACAGGTCTGCTTTGCGGGGTAAAAAAAGAAAGTGTCGCCCGTTTTTCTTTCCTGATGGTGCTGATACCTATTCTCGGAGAAGCCTTCCTGAGCCTGACGGATATCATCACCGGCAAAGAGAGTATGCCCGAACTCGGCTGGCTGCCAATGCTGACCGGCTTTGCCGCGGCTTTTGTGTCCGGCTGTTTTGCCTGCCGCTTCATGTTAGAGATAGTGCGTCGGCAAAAGCTTGTCTATTTTGCGGTTTACTGCCTTGCAGCAGGCATATTCGCCATCATATATGGACTTTGTTGAGGGTGAGATAATAGGGTTTGACAAGCCGTACCGCTGGACCAGTTTTGACGTAGTGGGCAAAGTAAGATGGCTGCTGTGCCACCAGCTTGGCGTAAAGAAGCTGAAAGTGGGGCACACGGGCACCCTGGATCCGTTAGCGACAGGAGTGGTGGTGGTCTGCACAGGAAAGAAGACACGCGAGATAGACCAGCTGCAAAACCATGTAAAAGAATACGTTGCCACGTTGCAACTTGGCGCAACAACACCGAGTTTTGACCTGGAGAAGCCGATAGACGCCACCTACCCTACTTCGCACATAACACGCGAACTGATAGACCGGACTCTTAAGGAGTTCTTAGGTGAGCAATGGCAGGTGCCGCCAATGTTTTCAGCAGTGAAAGTGGACGGCAAACGCGCCTACAAGCTTGCGCGGAAAGGTGAAGAAGCCGAACTCAAGCCCAAGAAACTGGTAATAGACCAAATAGAGGCGCTTGATTTCGACAAGGAGCAAATGCAGTTAGTAATCCGCGTAGTCTGCTCAAAAGGCACTTACATACGTGCATTGGCACGCGACATAGGCAAGAAACTGCAAAGCGGTGCGCACCTAACAGCCCTGCGGCGTACACGCGTGGGCGACATACGCGTTGAGGACTGCATGGACTTTGCACGGTTCGAAGCCATTGTGCGGGAGATTACCCCGCTTGACAAAAGAAACACAGATGACATAAAACAAATATGAAACTCAGTCAATTCAGATTCAAACTGCCCATCGAACAGATAGCCCAGTTTCCGACCCCATATCCGGAAGACGCGCGGATGATAGTTCTGCACAGGAGCACAGGAGAGATAGAACACAAAGGAGTCCGTGACCTGCCTGAATTCTTTGATGAAGGCGACCTTTTTGTATTCAATGACACCAAAGTTTTTCCGGCCCGTCTGTATGCACAAAAAGAAAAGACCCTTGCAAATATAGAGATATTCCTTCTGCGCGAACTGAACCATGATCTGCGTTACTGGGACGTAATAGTGGACCCCGCCCGCAAGATAAGAATAGGCAACAAACTCTTCCTGGACGAAGAAAACACCATTGTGGCAGAAGTCATCGACAACACCACCTCGCGCGGACGCACTATACGTTTCCTCACCGACTACGACAACTCGGAGTTTGTGGACAGGCTTTATGAGAAAGGCAACACACCTCTGCCCAAATACATCCACCGCCCGATGTCGGAAGAAGTGCAGGCCGAGTATGACAAGATATTCCCCGACTATCCTGTCACCCGGATGGACGAAGACCGCTACCAGAGCATATTTGCGGACAAAGTGGGAGCCGTAGCGGCACCTGCGGCATGCCTCCATTTCTCGAAACAACTGCTCAAACGGATGGAGATAAAAGGCATAGAGCATGAGTTTCTCACCTCACACATGTCGTTGGGCAACTTCAAGACGATAGATGTGGAGGACCTGACGAAGCACAAGATGGACTCCGAGCAGATATTTGTCCGCAAAGAGCTGGTTGATGCCGTAAACAATGCCCACTCCGCCGAAAAGCATGTCTGCGCTGTGGGGACGGAGATAATGCGCGCACTGGAACATGTTGCCGGCACAGAAGGACAACTGAAGGTTTATGAAGGCTGGACCAACAAATTCATCTTCCCGCCATACGATTTTGCCGTAGCCGACTCGTTCTTCGTGAATCTGTATGACAGCCAGTCGTCACAACTGATGATGGTAGCGGCCTTCGGCGGCTACGAAAAGGTGATGCATGCCTACGAAGTAGCGGTTGAAGAGGGCTACCGCTTCGGCGATTACGGAGATGCCATGCTGATTATCGACTGATGGAAGTCCGCATCGACCATACATGGAAAGAGGTACTGCAACCTGAGTTTGACAAGCCTTATTTTGAGTTGCTTACTTCGTTTGTCCGCCGTGAATATACCACCAAGCAGTGCTTTCCGCCTGCAGCACTGATATTCAACGCTTTCGACTCATGCCCTTTTGACAAGGTGCGCGTGGTCATCATCGGACAGGACCCGTATCATGACACAGGGCAGGCACACGGACTATGTTTCTCCGTAAATGACGGAGTGCGCATTCCGCCGTCGCTGGACAATATATACAAGGAGATACAACGCGACCTGGGCAAACCGGCACCGCCTTCGGGCAACCTCACACGCTGGGCGCAGCAGGGAGTGCTGCTGCTCAACGCCACACTGACAGTAGAAGCACACAAGCCCGGTTCGCACCAGAACAAAGGCTGGGAAGAACTGACCGATGCCGCAATAAGAGAACTGAACAGCCGCAGGCAAAACATAGTATATATGCTGTGGGGAGCCTATGCACAGCGCAAGGGGCAGTTCATCAACAGGCAGCAGAATCTGGTTCTGACCGCCCCCCACCCGAGCCCGTTGAGCGCTTTCAAGGGATTTATCGGCTGCGGTCACTTCTCAAAAGCCAACGCTTATCTTACGCAGCACGGCTTGCCCGCAATTGATTGGTAACCCACTTATTATCAGCATAACCATGAACCGTCTTTTGCTAATAGATGCATACGCAATGATATACCGCGCCTACTACGCTTTCATACGTGTGCCGCGCATCAATTCCAAAGGCGAGAATACCAGCGCCGTGTTCGGGTTTGTCATTACGCTTGAAGACCTCATCAAGCGTGTAAAGCCGACGCACATAGCCGTTGCTTTCGACCCTCACGGCCCCACTTTCAGGCATGAGGCATACGCCCAATACAAGGCGCAGCGCGAAGAAACTCCTGAGGACATACGCAAGGCGGTGCCTATAATAAAGGACATATTGGCCGCAATGAACATACCCGTTGTTGAAGTCAGCGGCTTTGAGGCGGATGACGTGATAGGCACATTGTCGGTGCAGGCGGCAGGCAGCGGGACAGAAGTGTTCATGGCTACACCGGACAAGGACTACGGACAGCTGGTAACAGAACTGATACACCAGTACCGCCCGCGCCACACAGGAGGCTTCGAGCAAATGGGGCCGAAAGAAGTGTGCGACAAGTACGGACTGTCGTCCCCCGTGCAGGTGATAGACCTGCTGGCTCTGATGGGCGATGCGAGCGACAACATCCCCGGCTGCAAGGGGGTCGGCGAAAAGACCGCCGTGCAACTCATATCACAGTTCGGCTCTGTGGAAAACCTGCTGCAAAACACCACACAACTAAAAGGCGCGCTGAAGACCAAAGTGGAGTCGCATGCGGAAGAGATACGCTTTTCCAAGTTCCTCGCCACAATACGCACCGACGTGCCCGTGACATGGGACGAGACGAAGTTCGCTTTCACAGACACCAAGAACTGGGACGCACTCGCCCCGTTGTACAGGCAGCTTGAGTTCAACTCTCTTCTGAAGCAGAAGCCGGAGGAACCCCTGCCTGCCAAGAACAGCCAGCGGCAGGAAATGACACTCGACCTTTTTGCCGCCGGCAACAGCGACGTGCCGGCAGCAACCGCAGACAAGCCTGCATACGACACTACAGAAAACCGCCTGTGCTCGTACCTGCTCAACCCCGAACTGGCATTCAACCCTTACAAGAAGCCTGACTGGGACGCACTGAAAGCGGACAAGGCTCTCTGGAGGCTCTATAACGAGGTGGAGCTCCCGCTGGTAGAAGTGCTGCGCGACATGGAAAAAGCCGGAGTGAGAGTGGACACATCGCTGCTGAAGGAAGCCGAAGCGAGCCTGACAAGCGAACTGGAGGCTCTGGAGCAGGAAATATACGCCCTCGCAGGAGAGACCTTCAACATCAATTCGCCTGCACAGGTAGGCGAAGTGCTGTTCGACCACATGCACCTCGACCCCAAAGCCAAGCGCGGCAAGAACGGCAAATACTCCACATCGGAGGAAGTGCTGACCGCCCTGAAAGACCGCCATGCCGTTGTGGGCAAGATACTGGAGCAGCGCGAGCTGAAGAAGCTCATTTCCACCTACATAACCGCTCTCCCCTCCTACATCAACCCCGCTACGGGCAAGATTCACACGACCTACAACCAGACCGTAACAGCCACAGGCCGCCTGTCTTCGAGCAACCCCAACTTGCAGAACCTCCCCGTCCGCACCGAGCGCGGCAGGCTCATACGCAGGGCCGTTATTCCGGATGACGGCTGCCTTTTCCTGAGCGCCGACTACTCGCAGATAGAGTTGCGGCTCATGGCGCATTTCTCGCAAGACGCGCACCTGACAGAGGCTTTCAGGCAGGGGCAGGACATCCATGCCGCGACCGCAGCAAAGATATTCGCGAAGGACATAGCCGACATAACCAAAGACGAGCGCCGCCGTGCCAAGACAGCCAACTTCGGCATCATCTACGGCATCTCGGCCTTCGGACTCGCGCAACAGCTTGACTGCTCGCGTCAGGAGGCCAAAGAGCTGATTGACGGCTATTTCAAGGCCTTCCCGGGGGTGATTTCCTTCATAGAGAAGCAGAAGTCCATCGCCCGCGAACAGGGCTATGTGGAGACGCTTTTCGGGCGCAGGCGCTATCTGCCGGACATACACAGCCACAACTCCGTTGTCCGCTCTTTTGCTGAACGCAATGCCGTAAACGCCCCCATACAAGGCACAGCAGCCGACATAATAAAGATGGCGATGGTGGCTATACACCGCCGCCTGAAGCAGTTGCAGCGTGACAACCTGCAGATGATTATGCAGGTGCACGACGAGCTCAACTTCAATGTCCCCTCCGACTGCGTAGAGGAGGTGCGAGAGATTGTAGTGAGCGAGATGCAGAACGTAACACAACTTGCCGTACCCCTCATTGCCGAGTGCGGAGTGGGCACCAACTGGCTTGAAGCACACTGAGTATATGAACACTACAAACAACCCGTATCTGTCCGTTTCTCCCGAAGTGAGCCGCGCGCTTGCTGACGGCCGCCCCGTAGTAGCCCTCGAATCGACCATCATCTCCCACGGCATGCCTTACCCGCAGAACGTGGAGACGGCGCTCCGCGTCGAAGAGGAGGTCCGCCGGAACGGTGCTGTGCCAGCCACAATAGCCATCATAGGAGGCACACTGAAAGCCGGCTGCACGCACGAGGACATAGAACTGCTCGGCAGAAAGGGGACAGAGGCAGTAAAGACCTCGCGCCGCGACATGCCGATGGTGGTGGCACAAAAACTGGACGGAGCGACGACTGTGGCAACAACCATGATAATAGCAGCCATGGCGGGTATAGAAGTCTTCGCCACAGGCGGCATAGGCGGAGTTCATCGCGGCGCGGAAAAGACTATGGACATATCCGCCGACCTCGAAGAACTTGCCATGACCCCCGTAATGGTTGTGTGCGCCGGTCCGAAAGCCATACTCGACCTCGGCCTCACGCTGGAATACCTGGAGACCAAAGGTGTTCCGGTTATCGGCTACCGGACCGACGAACTGCCGGCTTTCTACACACGCAGGTCGGGTTTCGGAGTGGACTGCAGGCTCGACACCCCCCGCCAAATAGCAGAAGCCTTCCGCACAAAGCGCCTGCTCGGTCTGCAAGGCGGCATGCTTGTCACCAACCCCGTGCCTGAGCAGTACTCAATGCCGCCGGAGGTGATAGACACTGCCATCAGCCAGGCACTGGCAGAGGCGGAGAAAGACGGCATCAGCGGCAAGAGGCTCACTCCTTTCCTGCTCGCCAGAATAAAAGACATAACGCGGGGCGACTCGCTGAACACCAACATACAGCTTGTGCTTAACAACGCCGCACTTGCAGCCCAGATAGCTGCGCGGCTTTCTACCGTCACACTACCGTAACAGTACCGTAACAGCGGGGGACTTTAACTGACAAATTATTAAGACAACCATTTCATGTATCCACAGCAGATTATAGACTCGCTCCGCCATGTCCGTTATCCGGGCACGGGCAAAGACCTGATAGAGAGCGGTATGCTTGAAGACGACATACGCATATCCGGTCTGGCTGTTTCTTTCTCCCTCATATTCGACAAGGACAACGACCCTTTCATGCGCTCTGTTGTCCGCGCCGCCGAAACAGCCGTAAAGACATACGCCGACAGCAATGCCGCCGTGCACATTCAAACCAAGTTCAGGCAGGCGCATATCAACCCCCGCTCCACGGACAAGCCCGTGATTGATGCCAGGCACGTGATAGCTGTTCATTCGGGCAAAGGGGGAGTGGGCAAATCCACAGTCGCCGCCAACCTTGCCGTGGCCCTCGCCAACGCAGGCTACAGAGTAGGACTGCTGGACGCGGACATCCACGGGCCGAGCATCCCAAAGATGTTCAACTGCGAAGATGCGCGCCCTGTCTCCGTGGAAGAAGACGGGCGGACACTGATAGAGCCGGTGGAACAATACGGCGTGAAGATGCTCAGCATAGGTTTCTTTGTCGAGCCCCGCAAGGCGGTCATCTGGCGCGGCGGCATGGCAAGCAACGCGGTGAAACAGCTTGTGCAGGACGCACACTGGGGGACGCTTGACTGGTTCCTCATTGACATGCCTCCCGGGACAAGCGACATACACCTCACCCTTATACAGACACTGCCTCTGACCGGCGCGATAGTAGTCACCACGCCGCAGCCCGTGGCACTGGCAGATGCGGAGAAGGGAGTGGAGATGTTCCGCAACGAGAAAGTGAGAGTGCCTGTAACAGGACTGATAGAAAACATGTCGTGGTTCACTCCTGCCGAACTGCCGCAGAACAAGTACTACATCTTCGGCAAGGACGGCGGCAAGGCTCTCGCCGGGCGCTTGGACATACCGCTGTTAGGGCAGATTCCGCTTGTGCAGTCGGTGCGCGAGGCGGGCGACAACGGAACGCCGATAGCCCTGCAGCAGGGGCATCCGGCGGCGCGTTACTTTGAAGACATCTGCCGCCGGCTGAACTCATAAAAATGCCGACCGTAAAAGCCATAGAACTCGGCACGCAGCCTGTAAAAAGCCTGCTTTTCAAGTATGCCATGCCCGCTATCATTGCCATGACAGCGTCGTCGCTGTACAACATCGCGGACAGCATTTTCATAGGTCACGGCTGCGGGCCGCTGGCGCTTTCCGGACTGACCGTAGCCAAGCCTTTCATGGATATATGCGCCGCCTTCGGCAGTCTGGTGGGAGTTGGAGCGGCAACGCTTGTCGCCATCTTCCTGGGCGAAGAGAAGTACGAGTCGGCCGGCCGCGTGCTGGGCAACGTCATTGTGCTGAACGTCATCCTCGGTGCCGGAGTCATGCTTGCGGGGCTGCTATGGCTCGACCCCATATTGCGCGCCTTCGGGGCGAGCGACGACACGCTCGTCTATGCGCATGACTACATGGAGATAATCCTCTACGGCAATATCCTGACCCACATCTACTTCGGGCTGAACAACGTACTGCGCTCCATGGGGCACCCCAAGTACTCGATGGCAGCCACTATGGTGGCAGTGACGGTAAACATCATACTTGACCCCATATTCATTTTCAGCCTCGGCATGGGGGTCCGCGGAGCGGCACTTGCCACTATCATCTCGCAGTTTGTGGCGGTGGCGCTGCAGTTCGTGGTCTTCTGCAATCCGGAGGAGCTGCTGCATTTCCATCGCGGGATATGGAAGCTTGACCGCGGCATCACCCTGCGCGCTCTGGTCATAGGAGCATCGCCTTTCCTGATGAACATTGCCCACTGCCTTGTTGTCGTTATCATCAACAACCAGCTGAAGCGCTTCGGCGGAGACATGGCCCTCGCCACCTACGGAGTCATCAACCGCTTCACTTTTGTCTTCGCCATGATTGTCATGGGGCTCAACCAGGGCATGCAGCCCATAGTCGGTTACAACTACGGAGCCCGCCAGTACAAGCGCATGCTGCATGCTTTCGAGCTGACAGCCGTGTGCGCGACCATAGTAATGGGGACGGTGTTCGTCCTCGCCGAAGTATGCCCCGAGTGGATGGTCAGGATGTTCACGCACGACGAGGCGCTGATTGAAGCCTCGGTTGCGCCGATGCGCATTGTGGCATGTGCAATGCTCATTGTCGGCTTCCAGATGGTGACGGGAAACTTCTTCACCAGCATCGGCATGGCAGGAAAAGCCATCTTCCTGAGCCTCACGAGGCAAGTCATCTACCTTATCCCGCTCGCCTTGCTTCTGCCCCTCTGCTTCGAGCATGACCCTATTATGGGTGTGTGGTGGACCATGCCGCTGAGCGACACTCTTTCGGCCCTCACTGCCGCCCTAATGCTGTTTGTACAAATACGCAAATTCAAACAAACATACAAGTAATATGCATCCATATCAACACGTCGTCAAATACTACGAGTGCGACAAGATGAACATCACCCACCACTCCAACTACATCCGCTTCATGGAAGAAGCCCGTGTGGACTGGATGGACCAGATAGGCTACGGCTTCGAGCGCATGGAGCAGGAGGGCGTTGTGTCGCCCGTGACGGAAGTGCAGTGCACATACAAGTACCCGACCACCTTCAAGGACTTGATAGAAATCAGTCTGCGGGTGGAGCATCTCAGCATGCTGAAAGTGAGGTTCGCCTACACTATGACAGTGCGGGGCAAAGTGGTATGCACGGCCATGTCCACGCACTGTTTTCTGGAGAACGGCCGCCCCGTAGCACTCCAGACACGCTTCCCCGAACTTTATGCCGCCATAATGAAGACGATGGACAATTGACAATTGATAATTGACATTTGACATTTTATGCATACCCGCATCAGACACTACGAGAGCGAAGCCTACAACCTGCCGACGGGGGTGATATATTATGTCGGTCCGCCCTTCAAGGACGCGGCACGGCTGCAGGCGCTCATCCTTGCCGCCATAGACAGGGTCTGCCCCTGTTCCGGCTACCGCTTCTGCTGTCTTGAAGCATCAGAAGACACGCTGGCCGGCTTCCTTGACATGCACCCCGACATAGAGCCGCAGCAGAGGGAACGCCTCTTTGACATCATAGCGGGGGCAAAGCAAGCGCCGGAACTCCCCGTACGCGCTACACTGACAACACGCATACAGGCTGACGACAACAACGTCTATGCCTTCCTTGAAGCAGACATAACCGGCTGCAAAGAAGAAGATTTGCCCCGGACCATAGCACTCTATGCCGGGCAACTCCGCATGCAGGAGCAGAGAGAGCCGCTTCTGCAGCGCCCGTCCTGCAGCAGCGAAGAACGGCAATGCCAAGCCGCACGGAAAAGTGCACCGCAGGCAGGACTGCTAAGGCGCATGGCCTCGTTTATCCCTCCTCTCCTACATAAAGAGGAAAACAAAGGCTGTGCTACGGACGTGTGCAGGAGCGGGGCTGACGACTATAGCCCTATAGCGGCGACACCCGACCTGTATGAAGCGGATGCTTCTCCGGCAGGGATGGACGCTTCTCCGGCAGAGGTGGACGCTTCTCCGGCAGAGGTGGACGAGCTCCTGGATGAGTTGCAGCGCAGGCTTGCCGCCATTCCGCAGACCGACGGCATCAACATACTGCTGCAAAGACACTTTGAGGACTTTTTCCGGACACTGGAGAACCTCTCGCCGCGCCCGCTGAGCACGCTGCTCATTGACGACAAACTGAACATACTGCTGCCCGAGTACGACATGCAGATACAGATGCTGCCCGTGTGGAAAGCGGTTTACATACTCTTCCTGCGACACGAAGAAGGCATTATACTCAACCAAATAGCTGACTGCCGCGACGAGTTCGCCGGCATCTACAAGGCCTTCGCGACAGGCGAGCCTGACAACATAGAGGCCACAATAAACGAAGTGACCACACCGGGGAGCGACCTTTTCAGGCAGTACAAGAGCAAAATCAACGCCGCCTTCAGGCAGCGGCTCGCCGAAGACATCGCACAGCACTACATAATAGACGGCAGGCGGAACGAGCCATACAAGATACAGCTGCCGCGAGACAAAGTGGTTATCAGCTGCACAAGACAAATACCGTAAGCGCGTTTTTTCAGCATCGCTTTTTTGTGGCACACTTTCATATATCAAGGGGGTGCCGATTTGTCGGCGTTTTTGTTCAAGACGACGGAAAAGCACCTGCCGCCGACTGAAACGCCGACTTGCTCCGCCGGTTCATCAGGCAACAGAATTACAAAAGAAGGGGGAGGGGAGAAACCGAATCTCTATTTTATATCTGCTAAGCCCCCCAAGTCACATGGAAGAAAATAACATACCCCTCCCCGCTATAAGTTTTTGTCAGCCCCGCCAGCCTTTCTGTTCTTCCGGCACTGTCAGCACTGCCAACTCTGCCAGCCTGTCAGTTGTGTTAGTTCTTTCAGTGCTGTCAAGTTTTGCCAGCTCCGCGCAGAAGTCTGCCTCCGGCGCGGAGCTGTTGTGTTTAGTCATTGTCGCCAACCAGTTCTCCATCTGACTCAAACTTCTTCCCGCTCTGGCTCTGCAGAACATTGGCGGCTGCCATTGTCATTACTCCTGTTTCCGGATAAATATATGCCTTTTTCATAGTTCTTGTTTTGTGCCGGCACGGTCGCCCGTGCCGGCGTTAAATATCAATTATCACTTGTCAATTATCAATTGATTTTCGCTCCTGTTGCGTCGTAGCGCACGCCTTCGCGCTCGATGATGAGGATGCCGTTCTCCATGTACTTGCGCACCTCCGCATTGCTGCGTGTCTGTGTGCCGCCGTCCATGTCAATCACCTCCATGTCGGTGGCGTTGTCTCCGTGCATCACTATGCGCACTCTGGGCTGTATGCCTGCGGGCGTATCCTGCCCGTCCACCTCGAAGTAGGCTCTGTATGCACGGACGACGGTGC
>JAFPZY010000022.1 GCA_017417025.1 Paludibacteraceae bacterium
CGGGTCTTCGTCATTGCGATAGTAATAGACATATCGCATGTTAGGCACATTATATCCGATATTCGCTGTGTAATATGTGATACGCTCTTTTATTCGTCCCTGTTCATCGTAAATCACATCATTGTGGTGCATGGTTTGCGTCAGAACGATTTCATCGCCTTCCCAGCCGTAGGTATCTACGTACAGCAGAATACCTTCCTTCGAATACGAACTGTAATCTTTGGTATTTTTGGTGTCCTTATAGAGCTTCCATGTTCCTGCAGCCGTGTCTTTGTCCATCTCTATTTTCCGCGCCAAATCGGCGGTGGTGTCGTTCGGAAAATAGCTGTATTTCGTCCAATGCAGCGTATCCGTCAAAGTGCGGTTGATATCTATCGCATATTCCACCTTCTCCACCGGACGGTTGTACTCGTCGCGCTTGTAGAGGTCGATATAGCCGCGATTCTCTCCATACGGGCTGTAGTAATACCCCACGCGCTCACCTTTCGCATTATAATAAGTGCGGTTATTGACATAATCTCTTTGATTAAAATATTCATCTAACCTGCCGTCGGTGGCGCTTATAGGCTCGCGCTCGTAGACCTGCAGCGCTTCATTATACGTGAAGGAATAGACCATTCCGGTATTCCAGTCCCCTACATTGTTCAGTCCCTCATATTGGGTGGAAGTCAGCGGCTCGCCGTTTTCGCCTAAGCTCACTTCCGTATAGCGGCATGAACTATAGTCTGTAATCCATTTCTGCAATTCAGCGTTCCATGTCTCCCGAATCGAATAGATATTGTCAAAACCATAGCGGTATGTTTTGGTCGTGGTACGCTGGAGGGGTCCATTGACCCATTGCACGATGGAAGTAGCGAACGTGTATTCCGGCGTCGTTTCCGAAGTAGTGATCCACTCGTCTATTCCGGGACGCTTCTCCTGAGTCTTGGAATAAACCGTTTCTCCCCCGTTGCCGTATTCCGTCCGCTTGACAGTCCAAATACCGTTTTGCAGCGTCGTGTCCAGACGCAGCGTGCAACGGTTTTCCGCGTCGTAACTGTAAACGGAGTTGGAATAAGCCGTCAGTTCATTCTCACCGTTGTATTTCCACGAACGCACGTGTTGCGGATATTCCTTGTTGCCGGTTGCGGTTTTCTCCACCAGATATTCCTCGTCGCGCTCTTCGCCCGTCACGGTCTTCCGGGTAAACACATCGTCCAGATATATCTCCGTCGTGGTGGTCTTTACGCCGGACTTGGTTGACCATGTGGCTTTTCCGGTGATCCGCTCGCTGCGGTAATACGTCTCTCTTCCGTTATTGCTGTCCCCTTTGTATTTGCGTACTACTCCGCCGTTCTCATTGTATTCCGTGCCGGCGTCGATATCACCTTCATTATATATTTTTTCCTCTATCCACAACCGGTGGTTGCGGTATTTGTTGCGACCGTATGTATTCCATTGGTTCTTCCATTTCTGCTCTTTGGAATTGAAATAGTAACTGATGGATTCCAGCGTGCTATCCGTCTCCGCATGGTAATAGCGCGAAGATGGTAGCCAGTTTCCCGCAGAGTCCAAATGGTAAACCGAGTAATCATAATTACGGATTTGTCGAATCAGATGACCTTCCTCGTCAAAAATATTACGGTACGTGTCATACGCATAGTCATAACGTTGGCTCAGTTCAAATCCTGCATTATCCCGAATTTGTAAATCACTCAAATTAATAGCGGAATCAGCAACGTTTTCAGCATTCCAATGTAAATGTCCGAATGGATATACATATATGGAGTGTTTGCCTTCCTTACCGAAATCCCGATATACGTATTTACAGCAGTTCGGATTGACGCGGTAATACATATTTGTCATATTGTAATAATAGATATTGGTGTTAGTTTCCACCAAACTATCCGGTGCATAAGCATAATCCACCAATTCAAAATGCTGTGTCCGGCCGCCTTCATTGTTCTTATAAGAACTGTTAATCCGGATACTGTCCAGCCGCCATGCGTAATTGTCGTCTGGAATGCCTTGCGCGTACACGCAATTTTGGGTTAATGACAATACTGCAATAAAAAGCAGATTAATAAGATTTTCCTTTTTCATGATTCTAAAATTTGATGCAAAATTAATATGTTTTTTCAATATATGCAAATCAATAATATGTTATGCCGTAACAATGACATGTTTTTGCATTCCGTTTCAAGTGATTGTATGGGGCTAAACGGAAAGTGATTTTTATTCCAATATCGAAGAGATTGCTGCTCGTGACGAGGCGTTTGTCCTGACGGAGGGCAGATACTATCGGTGTCATAATCCGATGGAGCGGAAAACCTTCCCGTGTGTCGGAGAGCATCAACAGGGAAATCCTGTCAGAGGGTTCTTCCGTTTCCCGCGCAAGCGAATAGTCGGCATATACTCCGATAGATATATAAGAATGATGTCCGGCGGAGGTATAGATAGGCAGGTCATAGCAGAATTCTGCCGAAAGCCACCATTGTTGCTGCTTCTTTGTGCCGATGCCATTTTGAGTTTCGCTGAACGAGCGGGCAGCCGCCAGCGGATAGGACTCATAGACGCGGTTGTCCTGTTTGGGATAATAAACGGAAAGTGCTGCGTTATTGGCTGTTTCCGTCCAACGGCTCTGAAACGGTAGTACTATTTCCGGTCCCAAATACAGATTCCAGCGCCCCCAAGAGAAAGCCATCTGTAGCGGAATGCCGACCGACCATGCGGAGTGGACCTCGCGCAACGAGCCGATTGTATAATCAATCTGCATCCTGTCGATTTCCACATCAATAGTTGTATATGAGTCAGTGTATCCGCTTTTGTAAAAACCGGCCTGATGGCGGTTAAAAGTAGCGGCAATCCGCAATCCGATGACATAAGGAGAATGATAAGTATAAGACAGCAATATTCCGGCCTGCCAACCTGTGAGCGGCTCAACATAGGTGCATTGCGCATTGTATCCGGCAATGCCCGCGCGGACCCCCGCTTCAAACAAGTGTTCAGCATCCGCCTGAAGCGGCATGACCAAAAGCAATATGACCAATCCGGCAACTATCATGGAATCAGTTTCTTCTCAGTCCAAACCCGACCGCCTTGTTCGTAGCGGAAGAGATAAACCCCGCCCGTGATGCGGTCCTCGCTGACCGGTATGCCACGGCTGTTGTAAATCCTGACATCAGCAGGCATGGATTCCGGTGCATTGGACAACTCGATGATGTTTGACCATATATGTCCGTTTCCGGTCAAGGTGACATACAGTTGGAATTTGCCATGCAGCTCGTCCTGCTCGGCATAGTCGTCTTCAACAGCGCCCTGAACGGGAGCATCGTTTTTGTACCACTGGAAGGCAAGCGCCGATTGGGTGGGGAATAACCTGCGCAAGGCGACGTTGTCGCAAAGCAACTGCCAGTTGTATTTATTGACGATAATAGGATACAGGCGCTCACAATGAAAAGTGTCCAAGACGTAGGTGTGCAGGATGCTGTCGCACCCGCGCAGACTGTATTCAATGACCTCATGTCCGGCGGGTTCGCGGAAGAGTACACCATGCCAGGTGAAGGGCAGAAGCGTGTCGCAGACGGCGGTATCATGAGGGGCGTACTGCAGGTCGTAGCAGCATGTTGCGGTGCTCAACGTCCATGTCGTCAGCAAACTGTCACATCCGCGGCTGTCCTGTGTGACTGTGGTCTGCGAGCCCGGAGTATCGAAGGCGATGCCCTGCCACGTGAATGGGAGAATGGTGTCGCAAACGGTTGTGTCTCGGCGTAGGTTTTTCGTGGTCGGACAGCAGGTGATGGTGCTTAATGTCCATGTAGTCAGCAAACTGTCACATCCGCGGCTGTCCTGTGTGACTGTGGTCTGCGCCCCAGGGACATTGAAAACAAGTCCCTGCCAAGTGAAGGGGAGAAGTGTATCACAAACGGCAGTGTCGCGCTTGTTGTATTTCAAGTCGGGGCAACATGTCTCGGTTTGGAGCGTATAGATGCCCTTCTTGATGTCACAGTCGTATTCATTCTTATAAATGATTTCGATGGTTGAGGCTTCCGCAAATATGGTATCGTGCCAGCGGAATGGGAGCAGTGTGTCGCAAACGAGTGTGTCCATGATTTCAACGGCCCAATCCGGGCATGGCGGCGTGCAATCTTCGGCTGTAAGATGAAACGGGTCGCTCATTACACGGCAATGAAGCTCTGTACTGATGTCCACGCCGTTGGAAGTTATACACAGCCGATACCAGCCTTCGTTGTCTTTTGTCATTTTGTCAAGTGTCAGGTCGCTTCCCAGATGCAGGTCTGTCCAGCCGTCGCTGTCGTACGGCAGACTGTCTTTGGCAAACTGCCAGAGGTAGCCGTATGGCTGGCGGAAGCCGCTGTTCTCCATGACCGTTGCATCAAACGTGTATGGCATATCCAGACACGCAGTATTGGCAGAATTGATAGTGACCATCGGCTCGCACAGGCGTATCTCTATATCGTCCATGGCAAAATCATTGCCAGTGGTCGCATTTTCGTCGTTGAAAATAGATAAGCGCAGTATGCTTACTTCTTCCGGAACATGGAAAGATGCTCCCACCAGATGCCATGGCGCGGACTGAACCAGCGGACTGCCATTGACAGCATAGTCGTTAGGAGCCGGCTTAATGGGACCTGAAGACTGCTCAAGAATAGTGTCGCCAGTCAGTTCGTTCTGAATGAGGAAACGCACTTTGGGCCGGGCAAAGTTATGCCCGGGTTCCAGCACATTTGCCACATAGGCGGAGAAAGACAAATCCATTTCATGGCAAACGGGAAAAGTGGTGCTATAGAATGCCGCATTTCCTCCGATGCCGTCCACCGCCAGCAGATAGCCGCGTGTATAGTCGTTGGGGTAGGTGTGGTCGTCCTGAATAAACCACTGTGAGTATAAATTTGCTGTCGGATTAGTGTTCAGATTGTTCTGCCAACCCCGCTTGGCGACGATAAACAGTCCGCTGGATACACGGGTCATAACATCAAAGGCCTGGCGGTATCTGCTGCTAAACGGGGTCAGTGCTTCTTGGCTTGTGACGGGATCCGAAGGGTCGTTACCGCCGAAATCTTCGCGGAAAAGCAGAGTCCCCTGCGGACATACATTCTCGGAGATTTCGTCCGGCCAAGGATGTGCAAATGGTGTACAACCGCCATCAACTTTCTGCAGATAAACCGGTTCGCTGACTATCCATTTATCCGGCATGTCTATTTCGTCAGTCCGTGCCATCGAAACGCGATACCAACCTTCCTGCAGATTTCCAGGACGCTGTGTATAACTGCCGTTGGATGTGCAGATGGAAGTCCACGTTGTTTCATCTACTGAATACTCATAAATGAAACTCTTCTTGATGCCAATTGTGCCGTCGTCCGTATATTCCGCCCAGAAAGCAAAGAAGGGATTAGCAGTGCAGAGTGCCTCCGCCGAAGTAACCAATGCGACAGAGGGAGGTGCATCTTCCTCCGATATTTTACGCACGCATGTCACCTCCATGTCCGCGGAAGATGACAGGGCAGGAAAGTAGGGACCAGCGTACAGCGAAGTGTCTTGCAGAAAAGGCCTGATTGTATCAGGAAATGATGGCGCCTCTTGCCCTGCTGCATATATCGATGCTATGCAGAAGAGGATAATCGGCAGCATATTCAGTCTTATTTTGCCGCAAAAAAGCATTTTTTGTTTCAGGAATTTGTGCATATCAATTTTTTGTACTAATTTTGCCTCCGAAATTCTGGTGCAAAGGTACTGCTTTTTGTGTGTGCATGCAAATTCAGTAGTTGTACGAGTGGTGTTTTCAGTCAAGATATACTATCAGATAATCAGTAATTTACAAAGAATGGAGGAAAATAAAGTTGTACGGTATGTTTTTTATGGTGTTTTTGCGCTGATTTCATTGTTGCCATCATGCCGATTCCGGGCTCCTGAAGCATCGTTGCTTCTGCAAAACGAGCGACTGCTGGTATGGGAGCACCCTGATAGTGCGCTGGCTATATTGCAGAACCTTGACACAGACTTACTAAGTCGGCATGAGCGGGATATTTACCGCATGGAGTACCAATTAGCTTTGTCGCGCACACTCTCTACTCCTTATTATACTGCGACTATCGACAGCTTGTTGTCCGCTTTGGAGGCATCCGGCGACAGGTTGGCCATTGGCGAAGCGTACTACATGCTGGGCACTTCGTCTAACCATACGAGCCGTTATGAGGCCTCGGTACACTACCTGAAGCGGGCAGAAATGTATCTGAGCGAGTGCGAAGAAAGGAAAATGACTGCGGGCGAGCGTGCTCTTCGCGACCAGCTGTTGGGCGTTACATGGTTTTGTTTGGGCAACACATCTGAGAGTGAGATGCTCTATCAAATAGCCCGTACTTATTATGAGAAAGCTATTCCGCTGCTGAAGAAGCGGCCGAACAATATCTTCATCGCTTGCGGCTACCGTGACATGGCACGCACGAATGCCATTCTTAGTGGCAATGCAGACTCGACAGACCTATGGTTCCGCCAAGCTGCGGTTTATGCCGAGCATACAGGCAATGCTGTGTTGCAGGCTGATATTCAAGCGTATTTCTATGAATACTGCGAGCCCGACAGCATTAATGCGCGCTTGGCCATCTGCCGGAAACTGGCAGAAGAATACGGTGTGACAACACGTTATGCAGAGATGGTGGAGATTTTTTTGGCACGCGGGGAGACGGATTCGGCTGCCTTCTTTTTAGACAAACTGCACCCCGCGGATTCAACTTATTCTTACTGGTACGAGCAGAACCACGCATATCTGGATAGCAAGCTGAAATCGGCACGTAATCAAAATGACAGAGCCTATAAAATATTGCTGCGTCTCTATGACAAGACCATAGCCCAGTTACAGGACGACGCTTCAGCACGGACATTTGCCATCACGCAGCATTATGACGTGGAGCGCGAGCAGAAAAAGGCGGAAGAGGCGCAGCGGGAGCAGCTGTGGCACAAACGGCTGTCTGCAATGCTGGTGCTGACGCTGGCTGTGACTATGCTGATGCTGATAGTTCTCTTTCTCTATTATCGTGTCAAGCGGCGCGAACATGAGCACAAGATAACCTCGTTGCGTAACAAATATGTGCAGCAGTTGCAGTTGGCGTTGGAGCGGCTGCAGCAGAAAGTCAGCCTGACCAAAGAGATTGAACTGCAGCGCATGCGCGGGAACGAAGTTGTGTTCCCGAAGTGGCTTCAGACTTATCGCGATGAGCAGTTGGTGCTTAACAAGGAGCGCTTAGACGAACTGATAGCCTCAACGGACAAGGCTTTGGACGGCTCTATCAGCAGACTGCGTGCGGCTTATCCGGCTTTGACGGAGTCGGATATGCAGTTTGCAATTCTGGTGATAATCGGTGCCTCTGATAACGACATGAGCATCCTGCTCAACGTGCAGAAACACACTATTTACCACCGCCGGCAGATTGTGCGCAAGCATGTGAGTCCTGACATCAAGGATATAGACCAATGGCTGTTGAATTTCGTGCTCGGAGACATAACAGGTGCCTGATAACCAGTCAATCACGTTGAAGTGCCACAAAGACAGGTATTGCACTATATTTGAGTATGTACTTGCGGTGGAGCCGTGATAACAAAAGAAAAGGGTGCGCCATGAGGTACACCCTTTTGCTTGAAAAGCCGATTATCAACCAAGCATGTTGAGCAGGATACCTGCCGCAACAGCCGAACCGATAACGCCCGCCACATTGGGTCCCATGGCATGCATGAGCAGGAAGTTTGACGGGTCGGACTTTACGCCCTCCATCTGGCTGACACGCGCTGCCATCGGCACTGCCGATACACCGGCTGAGCCGATAAGCGGGTTGATTTTCTCCTTTGTGAAGAGGTTCATGAACTTGGCCAGCAACACGCCTCCGGCAGTTCCCAGCGAGAAGGCGATAATACCCATCGCAAGGATGAGCAACGTCTTGACACTGAGGAAGGTAGCGCCTGTGGCGGTGGCTCCGACGCTGAGTCCGAGGAAGATAACTACGATGTTCATCAGCTCGTTTTGGGCAGTTTTGCTCAGACGGTCAACCACGCCGCACTCCTTCATCAGGTTGCCCAGCATCAGACAGCCGATTAGCGGAGCTGCATCCGGCAATACGAGTGCCACAATGGTGGTGATGATGACGGGGAAGACAATCTTCTCGGTCTTGCTGACGGTGCGCAGTTGCTTCATCTTAATCTTGCGCTCTTTTTCTGTAGTCAGCGCGCGCATGATAGGCGGCTGAATAACAGGCACTAAGGCCATATACGAGTATGCCGCAATGGCGATAGGACCAAGCAAGTGGGGAGCGAGTTTTGATGTGAGGAAGATGCTGGTCGGTCCGTCGGCACCGCCGATAATGCCGATAGAACCGGCTTCAGCGGGGGTGAACCAGATGTTGGCGCACAGGAATGTAATGAAAATACCTACCTGTGCTGCCGCACCGAGAATGAAACTCTTGGGGTTGGCAATCAGCGGTCCGAAGTCGGTCATTGCGCCCACGCCAATGAAAATAAGGCAGGGGTAGAGTCCGGCTTTTACACCAATGTACATCACATCCAGCAGTCCGGCCTCTTTCAGAATAGCACCGTAGCTGTGGTAGGCAGGGCTGCTTGGGTCAAGGAAAGCCGCCCAGAGCTCCTCATGGAACAATCCTGCTCCTGGCAGGTTGGTCAGCAGCATGCCGAAGGCTATCGGCAGCAACAGAAGCGGTTCGTACTGCTTCTTGATGGCGAGATACAACAGAAAAAATGAGACCAGAAGCATGACAGCCTGCTGCCAGCCAATCTGCATAAATCCCATTGACTCGAAAAATCGAATGAGTCCTTCTTCCATTTTATCCAAGCACTACGAGCAGGTCGTCCTGCATCACGTTCTGACCTGCGGTCACGGCAATCTGTTTAACAGTTCCGTCACATTCGGCGGCAACGGTGTTCTCCATCTTCATGCTCTCAAGTGTCAGAAGGATGTCGCCTTTTTTCACGGCCTGACCTTCGCTTACAAGCACTTTGATAATGCTTCCAGGCAGCGGTGATTTCACCTGCATTCCGCCGGCAGCGGGTGCTGCGCTTGCTGCTTTGGGGGCAGCTGTGGCGGGAGCTGCTTTGGGAGCGGCGGCAACATGATGATGCTGCGGGTGCTCCATCTCGACGTTGTACGTTTTGCCGTTTACGGTCACTTCGGTGATGCCACCTTCTTTTTCTGTAACGGCGGTTTTGTATTCAGTGCCGTTGATTTTGAATGAAAACTCTTTCATATCCTGTTTTGTTGTTTTATTATTGAATGATATGCCATGCTGTGGCATGGTTTCTGACAGTCAGTCTGGGCGACTCCATGTCGTGAAGGCTGTTGTAGTAGAGGTGAAGCGCATAAGCCACGGCCGCTTCGTCGCCTGAGGGGGCTTGTGTTGCGGTCATGGGTTTGTTGTTCACGTCTGCGGGTTTGTCCGAAGGCTTTGTGGTCTTCGTTTGCGCCTGCATAATCCAGCCCAGTCCTTTCATTATATAGACGAAGACAAAGAGCAGAACCAGCACCAGCGCAAATCCGAGACACGTTACAAGCCATGTCTGTGAAGTTACAGCTAAAAATACCATGGTCTTTTGTTTTTTTTTACAGAGGTATATTGCTGTGTTTCTTCATCGGGTTGCTCAGACGCTTGGTCTGCAGTTTCTCAAAGGCGTTGATGATGCGCACGCGTGTGTTGCGCGGTTCAATAACGTCATCGATATAGCCGCGGTTGGCTGCCTGATACGGGCTTGCAAAGAGGTCTTTGTATTCTGCCTCTTTCTCTGCGATGAATTTCTTCTTTTCCTCGGGGTCTTCAATGGCCTTCAGAGCCTTTGCCTGCAGCACTCCTACTGCTCCGCTTGCACCCATAACTGCTATTTCTGCATTGGGCCATGCATAGCATACATCGCCGCGCAACTGCTTGCAGCTCATTACTATATGGCTGCCGCCGTAGCTCTTGCGGACTGTTACGGTCACTTTGGGCACGGTGGCCTCGCCGTATGCGAACATCAGTTTGGCTCCGTGGTCGATGATGCCGGCGTACTCCTGGCCTGTGCCGCAGAGGAAGCCCGGAACATCAACGAGGGTGAGTATCTGGATGTTGAAGGCATCGCAGAAACGCACGAAGCGTGCGGCTTTGCGGCTTGCATCGCAGTCAAGCACTCCGGCGAGCCAGCTCGGCTGGTTGGCAATGATGCCGGTGCTGCGACCGTTGAAGCGTGCAAAACCGCAGATGACGTTCTTCGCATAGTCCTTGTGCACCTCCATAAAGTCGCCGTTATCAACAATCAGATTGATAATATCTTTCATGTTGTAAGGCTTGTTGGGGTCTGACGGAACTATTTCGTTCAGTTCGTCCTCTACGCGCATCGGGTCGTCGGTGCACTCCACAAGCGGAGTCTCCTCCATGTTGTTCTGCGGAATGAAGCTGATGAGGCGGCGTACTTCGGCGAGGGCCTCTTCTTCGGTGGCTGCCACAAAGTGTGTCACGCCCGACTTGGTGGCGTGCACTTTTGCGCCGCCGAGCTGCTCAACGGTCACGTCTTCGCCCGTAACGCTCTTCACAACCTTCGGACCGGTGATGAACATATATGAGTTCTGCTCGGTCATCATGATGAAGTCGGTCAGGGCTGGGCTGTAAACCGCACCTCCGGCGCACGGGCCGAAGATGACGCTTATCTGCGGCACTACGCCCGAGGCAAGGATGTTGCGCTCAAAAATCTCTGCATATCCTGCCAATGCGCATGCGCCTTCCTGGATACGTGCGCCGCCCGAGTCGTTCAGACCGATGATAGGTGCACCGAGTTTCATGGCCTGGTCCATTACGTTGCATATCTTCAGTGCCATCGTTTCGCTCAGCGAGCCGCCGATTACGGTCGCATCCTGCGCGAAGACGAACACAAGACGCCCGTCTATGGTGCCGCTGCCGCATGCTACGCCGTCGCCGAGGAACACTTTCTTCTCCATCCCGAAGTCGTGGCAGCGGTGGGTGAGGAACATGTTCACTTCTTCAAACGAACCTTCGTCAAGCAGCATGTTGATGCGCTCGCGGCACGTGTAGCAACCTTTGGCATGGTGTTTTTCTATTGCGGCTTCTCCGCCACCGGCCATGGCTTTCTCGCGGCTGTCTATCAGTTTTTGCAATTTCTCTTGATCCATAGTAAATATCAATTATCAGTGTCAATTGTCAATTTACTTAGGCTGCTGGCAGAGCTCGGTCAGCACGCCTTTGGTGCTCTTCGGGTGCAGGAAGGCTATCATCAGGTTTTCTGCGCCTTTGCGGGGAGCCTTGTCTATCAGCTGGATGCCGGCGGCTTCTGCCTCTTTCAGGGCTTCTTCTACATTGTTCACGTTGAATGCCACGTGGTGAACTCCGCCGCGACCGCCGTTTTTCTCAATGAACTTTGCGATTGTGCTTTCGGGGCTGGTCGGCTCCAGAAGCTCGATCTTCACTTCACCTACCTTGAAGAACGCAGTCTTCACTTTCTGGTCTGCCACTTCCTCGATGGAGTAGCACTTGTTGCCGGTCAGGAACTCGAAGAAAGGCATCGCCTCTTCCAGGCTGGGCACTGCTATGCCCAGATGTTCAATGTGAGTTGGTTTCATGATTTTGTTTTTTTTAGTGATTTTGTTTATTTCGTGTATTTTTGTCGCTTTTTTGTCCTTGCCGCTTTCCCGCTGCAAACGTGGTTGTGCCGTCTTGTTTCATTGTTGCCGGCATTGTGGCGGGGCAGGGCAAAACTACGCTGCAAAGGTAATACTTTTTTTTTATTTGTGCAAATAAAAATGAAAAGATTTTTCTTAATGCTTTTTTTGCTTGGATATGTCAAAATTTATTTGTATTTTTGCAGCGTTATTTTTCATTTGCATGATTATGAACAGCAATTTCGGTTTTGTGCGTGTGGCGGCGGCGGTGCCGTTGATGCGCGTTGCGGACACTGATTTCAACGTCAGTCAAATCAAGGAGCAAATCACTGAAGCCGTCGAAGAAGGCGTCGAAGTCATCTGTTTCCCTGAGCTTTCCGTTGTCGGATACACTTGTGGCGACCTCTTTTTCACGCGCCGCTTGCAGCAGAACGCCTTGCTGGCGCTTGAAGACATCTGCGCTTTCACGCGCGGAAAGAGCATCATCGTCCTTGTCGGAGCGCCACTCAAGGTGGACAACAACCTCTATAACTGCGCTTTTGTTATGACTGACGGCGATGTCGTCGGGGTGGTCCCGAAAGTCAATCTGCCCAACACGGGAGAGTTTTACGAAAAACGCTGGTTCACTTCGGGCCGTGCCACTATGGAGCACGGGGCGGCAGGACTGGTGCCACGTATCCCGACCATCGAGTTGTGGGGCGGGGACGTGCCTTTTGGTCCGGACCTCCTCTTTAACACGCGCGATTATTGCTTCGGCATCGAAATCTGCGAAGACCTCTGGTCGCCCCTTCCCCCATCAACACAGCTTGCCATTCAGGGGGCGGAACTCATCTTCAACCTCTCCTCATCCAATTGTGTCACAGGCAAAAACGCCTTCCGTCGCCAGATGATAACCCAGCAGTCGGCACGGGTGCACTGCGGCTATATATACACTTCGTCCGGTGTCGGTGAGTCCTCTGCCGATGTTGTCTTCTCCGGCTCTACTTACATTGCCGAGAACGGCGACCTGCTCGCCGAGGGCGACCGCTTCCTCCGCCGCTCCTCTATGATTATTCAGGAAATGGACGTTGAGCGCCTCCGTGTGGACAGGCAGCGCAACACCAACTTCACTAAAGACCAGCACGGACATTTCCGCAAAATCTATGTCGCCCCGATTGAGCATCAGAACAAGCCTGTCGAGCCGCTTCACCGCCATTTCTCGCCCTCGCCCTTCCTCCCTTCAAAGGCTGATGAGGACGCTTATTGCAGCGATGTGCTCTCCATTCAGACCAGCGGACTGGCGAGGCGTTGGGAGCACACTCATGCTGACACGCTCGTTGTCGGAGTCAGCGGAGGTCTTGACTCCGCACTTGCGCTCATCGTCGCCGTGCAGACGGCCGACCTCCTCGGATACGACCGCACTCGCATTCTCGCTGTCACTATGCCGTGCTTCGGAACTTCGCAGCGCACTTACAACAATGCCGTCGCGCTCATGCAGGCTTTCGGGGTTACTATTCACGAAATTCCGGTCAAAGACATGGTCGCGCAGCACCTTAGCGACATCAACCATAGTCTGGACACGCACGATATAACTTATGAGAACGCGCAGGCGCGCGTGCGCACGCTTGTCCTTATGGACTTGGCAAACAAGTATAACGGATTTGTCCTCGGCACGGGCGACATGTCCGAACTGGCGCTCGGATGGACCACTTATTGTGGCGACCAGATGTCCATGTACGGCATCAACGCAGGTGTTCCCAAGACTCTTGTCCGATATATGGTCCGCTATGCCGCCGAAAACATCTTCTCCGGCGCTTTGCGCGATGTCATGCTCGACATCATCGACACTCCGGTCTCCCCCGAACTGCTCCCCGCAGGCAGCGATGGCACCATCGCGCAGAAAACCGAAGACAAGGTCGGCCCTTATGAACTGCACGACTTCTTCCTTTACTACTTCCTCCGCTACGGCTTCACTTCAGAGAAAATCGCTTACATGGCTGAGATGGCGTTTGAGGACAAATACACCGCCGACGAAATTGCCCACTGGCTTTCTGTCTTCCACCATCGCTTCTACACACAGCAGTTCAAACGCGCGGCTATGCCCGACGGACCTAAGGTTGTGGGCGTGAGTCTCTCGCCTAAAGGCGACTGGCGTATGCCTTCCGATGTGAACGAAATGTAGTCTTTCCGCTGTCAAACACGAAAACGACACGAAAACGAGACGAAAACGAGACGATAACGACACGAAAACGACACGAAAACGAAGCGGGGCTAAATGCCGTTATAAACAGAACTGAAGCATATATTCTGACTATGTCAAAGCGAATACGTCATATCTGCCTCTCTCTGCTCCTCGTCTGCCTGCCGCAGATGTATGCGCAGATTCTGCAGCCCGTGCATTGGACTGCAGTCGAAGAGGGGGATAGTCTCCGCCTTTCCGCCGTCATTGACCCGGGCTGGCACATGACACTCATCTCTCTCGGAGACTCGTCTGTCGGCAGGGAATACGAGCACTCGTGCGCCCTCACTCTGCCTTTTGACGGCGTTACGCCGGTCAGGCTCAGTTATAACGCCTGTGACGACTCGCAGTGCACTGCCCCTGAAATCTTCACTTATCCCGCCGGCCTTGCCGCAACTCCCGCCTCTGCCTCAGTTCCTGCCTCTGCTTCGCTTTGGTGGATATTCTTCATGGGCTTTCTTGGCGGATTGCTTGCCATCTTCACTCCATGTGTCTGGCCTGT
The DNA here is from genome assembly GCA_017417025.1 of Paludibacteraceae bacterium. GTDB lineage: Bacteria > Bacteroidota > Bacteroidia > Bacteroidales > Paludibacteraceae > Colicola. The sequence continues at coordinate 14,365 of JAFPZY010000022.1, forward strand.
TATCCCTATGACTGTCAGCTTTTTCCTCAAACGGGGTGGGGGATTGCGCAGTGCTCTTTTCTACGGACTCTCCATCGTCCTTATTTATGTCGGGCTCGGGCTTGTGGTCACTGTCCTTTTCGGGGCGTCGGCTCTCAACGCTCTTTCCACCAACGCTGTCCTCAATCTCTTCTTCTTTGTTCTGTTGGTGGTCTTTGCTTTGTCCTTCTTCGGTTTGTTCGATATCACTCTGCCTGCTTCCTGGTCCACACGCATTGACTCCCGTGCACGCTCCGCCTCAGGCTTCTTGAGCATTGTGCTCATGGCGTTCACTCTTGTCATTGTCTCTTTCTCCTGCACAGGTCCCATCATCGGCACGCTCCTTGTTGAGGCGGCAGGCAACTCTTTGCTTGCTCCCGCTGTCGGTATGTTTGGCTTTGCTCTTGCTCTGGCGTTGCCCTTCTCTGTCTTTGCCATGTTCCCCGATGCCATGCAGCGGCTCCCGCGTTCTGGCGACTGGATGACCTCTTTCAAGGTCACTCTCGCTTTCCTCGAACTGGCCCTCTCGCTCAAGTTCCTCTCTGTCGCTGACATGGCTTATGGTTGGAACATCTTGCCGCGAAACGCGTTTATCCTCCTGTGGATATGCTGTTTCGCAGGACTTGCCGCATATCTGTTTGCCCGCCTCTGGAGGTCGCGTAAAGAAAAAAAGTCTGTCTCGCTCTCTTTGCTCGGATTTCTTGTAGCACTGCTTTCGTTGTCTTTTGCTGTCTATCTTGTCCCCGGACTTTTCGGTGCTCCTGTTAAGCTTGTTGCAGCATTTGCTCCGCCTTTGCCGGTTCAGGGGCAGGCGGTCTTCTACGATTATGAGCAGGGCATGGACTATGCGCGCAAGCATAACAAACCCGTGCTGCTTCAGTTCTCCGGCTATGGCTGTGTCAATTGTCGCAAAATGGAGGCGTATGTCCTTGACAACGACAGTGTAAAGACTGCCTTGTCCGACTATGTGCTTATAACTCTCTATGTGGACTCACGTCGGGATGAAAACGGAAACGGCATTCAGGACGGGGTGGAGTATTCGGCTTTGCAGCGTGACTTTTTCCGCTCCAACTCACAGCCGTTCTTCATCCGCCTCGACCCTTCTTCTCCCTCTCCTTCTTCCTCTTCTCCGCTATTTCCGTTCTCCTCTCCGTCTTCTTCATTATCTTCTCCGTCCTCTCCGTCCTCTCCTTCTTCTTCGTTGTCTTCTCCGTTCTTTCCGTCCTCTCCTTCTTCTTCGTTGTCTTCTCCGTCCTCTCTTTCTCCTTCCTCTCCGTCTTCTTCGTTATCTTCTCCTTTTTCTTCTCCGTTCTCATCTTCACCTGCTCCAGTGCCTGATTTTGTACCTTCCGACCCATTCTATTTTTCCACATCTCCCTCCGATTTCCTCCTCTGGCTTCGCCGCTGACCCTCCTCGTCCCCCTGCACTCCCTCTATTGTCCCCCTGCTATCCTCCACACAAACTCTCCGCTTTTCCACTGTCGCTCCTCCACTAACTCACTTTTTACCTTCCGCCGACTCTCTGATATCTCTCACTTTACTTCCGCCGACTCTCTGATATCTCTCACTTAACCTGTCGCTGACTCTCTGCTGACTGGCGCTGTTATAGCAGAGTGACATTGATTGACAACGCCATTTTCCCCCTATTTATCGGCTATTTTCAAAAAAATGTCTTAAAAATGCAAAAATATTTGCACATATCAAAAATTAGCAGTACCTTTGCACCCGCTTTCGGAAATTAGGTTTTCAGAAACCCTTTGGGGCCGCGAAGATTTCTAATTTTTGGAGAGAGCGGGAACACGGCGGAAATTTATATGAGCAATGTATTTCCAGCGTAAGCTGAAAATTGCTTGAGGCAAATTGCGAATTGTATTAAGCCGTAGTTCGCGCGAGGAGAATCAGTAGCTCAGCAGGTAGAGCACATCCCTTTTAAGGATGGGGTCCTGGGTTCGAGCCCCAGCTGGTTCACAAAAAGAGAGTCTCACGACTCTCTTTTTTTCATCGGCATACCCCGAGGTCGCATAAAGTATTATGCAGTCAATCACTTATGCAGTCAATCACTCTAAATATAACTTGTATGGGCATCCCCCGAGGTCGCATAAAGTATTATGCAGTCAATCACTCTAAATATAACTTGTATGGGCATCCACATGTGCACTAAATGTACATTCTGTTATGCTTTGTGTTTTTTGTTTGTGTTTTTTGTTTGTGTTTTTGTTTCGTCTTTCTCTTTTTCATGTTTGCATCATTTTGTTTGTGTTTTTGTTTCGTCTTTCTCTTTTTCATGTTTGCATCATTTTGTTTGTGTTTTTGTTTCGTCTTTCTCTTTTTTCATGTTTGCATCATTTTGTTTGTGTTTTTGTTTCGTCTTTCTCTTTTTTCATGTTTGCATCACCATATTGTCCAAATCAGACTGGCGAGACACTATCGAGACACTATCGGGTAGGGATCTCTCCGTGGTCTTACCGCAATCTCTCCGTGGTCTTACTGTATCTGCTTCGTGCCCATCCCATGCCTGCTCTGTCGAAATTGCCCGCTCCAAAGGTACATACACAAAACAAAGCGTGCTTTCTTGTATTTTATTAGCGTTTGTTTATGTTTGCTATTCTGCATATAGGATGGTCTTAGGGCTTTAAAAATGGGCAAAATTTTGTTGCCCAAGTTACGGCCATAGGAAATGCCTTGCAGAAACAACAAAAGACGCCCGTAAAACGGACGTTTACAATTTGTCATTCTGCATAGTTCCTTATTAAAAATTCCTGGGTTTTAACTTGGCGTAGAACAAATAACGCTTCTTTTAATTCAATATGTTATCGCGCGTCGCTACGCGCGGAGAGTTATATCTTAGTTAATAAATCATCGGTTGTTAATTCCATCTTGGCGAAGGCAAACCATTTTTTGCCGAGGTCTTTGAGGCTCGCTCCGATATGATAAACGGTATCATCAATGCACAAGAAGCGGTCGTGCGAGCGGTCAAACGGCTCTACCTCTATCGGGGCATATTGGGCGTTATGTTTCTCTAAATCAAGCGACAGCTGTGGCGTGAGGACGCTTCTTAGGGGATGTCCTCGCAATTTGCGATGACATATTTATATATTCCGGGTTTGAGGTCACAATTTGTGATCTTGAAAATTCATCCTTATTGGATATCGCAAATTGTGATTTCCAATTTTCAAACTCCTCTTTAGAGAGTTGGAACATAAAGTCCGCAGGGAAACGCTCTATGTTACGTTTCACCTGCTCATTGAGACGGAAAGTCTCTACTCTATACAACCTCGCCAAGTCGCGGTCAAGAATTACTTGCTTGCCGCGGATGACTTGGATGAGGTTTTCGATATTCTCCAGAGGTTGCAATGGGGCGGACTCAATTTTTTCTATGTCCTTCTTCTTTGCCATAAGTGCTTGTGACTACATCACAATATTCACTATCCTTCCGGGAACAACGATGATTTTTTTGGGCGTGTTGCCGGCAAGGTACTTGGCGGTGTCTTCGTGGGCGAGGACGAGTTTCTCAACTTCCTCTTTCGGAGTGTCCTTCGGGCACTCGAATGTGAAACGCATCTTTCCGTTCACCTGTACAGGGTATTTGACACTGTTGTCTTCCAGGTATTTTTCTTCCCATGCAGGCCATTCTGCGTCAACTACAAATGTTGTGTGTCCGCATCTGTGCCACATTGCCTCGGCTATGTGCGGTGCGTATGGAGCAAGCACTATCGCCACTTTTTCAAGTACTGCTCGTTTGTTGCAGCGCAGTGCTGATAACTCGTTTAGGGCAATCATAAAGGCCGGTATTGACGTGTTGAACGAGAAGTTCTCTATGTCCCACGTCACTTTCTTTATCAGTTTGTGCAGGCTGCGCAGTTCTTCGGCTGTAGCCTCGCCGTCTGACGGCTCTTCGTACATGTTCCATAGTTTGCGCAGGAACCTGTGCACACCGTCTATGCCGTTTGTGTCCCACGGTTTTGACATTTCGAGCGGACCGAGGAACATCTCGTACAGACGCAGTGTATCGGCTCCGTATTGGGCTACCACGTCATCGGGGTTTATTACGTTGAACATCGACTTCGACATCTTTTCTATCGCCCAGCCGCAGATGTACTGTTTTTCTGCCGGTGTCCCGATATAAGGATTGTCCTCGTCTGTCGTGCCGTCCGAGTACACAAATTGTGCGTCTTTGAACTCCGGCATCCAGTTTCTGAATGCCTGTATGTCAAGCACATCGTTCTTTACGATGTTCACGTTCACGTGTATAGGTTGCACTTTCCCTTTGTACTCCTCGTTGTCAATCAGGTTGTAGCTCACATAAAGGTTGCCTGTTGCTCCTTCGCCTGTATAGCGGTAAACAAAGTTGCTGCGTCCCTGTATCATGCCCTGGTTTATCAGTTTCTTGAACGGTTCGTCCTCGCATACGTACCCCATGTCATATAGGAACTTGTTCCAGAAGCGGCTGTAAATCAGGTGCCCCGTAGCGTGCTCTGTTCCGCCTATGTATAGGTTCACTTGTCTCCAGTACTCATTGGCGGCTTTGCCTACAAGGGCATTGTCGTTTTTGTTATCCATGTAGCGCAGGTAGTACGCACTCGACCCTGCAAAACCGGGCATCGTGCATAACTCAAGCGGGAAGACTGTCTTGTTGTCAATCTCTTTTTTGCTCACAATCTTGTTGTTAGCGGTGTCCCATGCCCACATCTCTGCATGGCCTAACGGCGGTTGTCCGTCTTCTGTCGGCTTGAAGTCGCTCACTTCTGGCAGTTCTATTGGCAGGCACTCTTCCGGAACGGCGTAAGGCATGCCGTCCTTGTAGTAGATGGGGAAAGGCTCGCCCCAATAGCGCTGCCGGCTGAAGATGGCATCGCGGAGACGGTAGTTTACTTTCACACGGCCTATACCCGTGTTGGTTATGTACTCTTTCATCTTCGCTATCGCCTCTTTTACTTCCAACCCGTTCAGGAAGCCGGAGTTTATCATTTTCCCCTCTTTCGCGTCAAAACTGCTCTCGCTTACGTCCGCGCCCTCTATCAGTGGCACTATTGGCAGGTTGAAGTGCTTGGCAAAAGCATAGTCGCGGCTGTCGTGAGCAGGTACTGCCATTATTGCGCCTGTGCCGTATCCGGCTAATACATAGTCGGATATATAAATAGGTATTTCTGCTTGTGTCAGCGGGTTGATGGCGTATGAGCCTGTGAATACACCTGTTACGCGGCGGTCTGCTATTCGCTCGCGCTCTGTGCGGTGCTTGCAGCGGTTCAGATATTCTTCAACTTCGGCGCGCTTTTCGTCTGTCACTACGCGTGCAACATACTCGCTTTCAGGGGCAAGCACCATGAACGTAACGCCGAACACCGTGTCTGCTCGTGTTGTGAAGATGGTGAAAGGTGCATCTTGACCTTTGATATTGAACTGCATCTCTGCACCTTCGCTGCGGCCGATCCAGTTACGTTGGGTCTCTTTGAGGCTCTCGGTCCAGTCTATCCGGTCCAAACCTTCAAGCAGACGGCCTGCGTATGCACTTACGCGCAGACTCCATTGCCGCATAACACGCTGTTCTACAGGGTATCCGCCTCTCACGCTCAAGCCTTCGCTCACTTCGTCGTTGGCAAGAACTGTACCGAGTTTCGGGCACCAGTTCACTTTCGTGTCGCTCAAGTAGGCTATCCTGTATTGCATCAGTTTCTCCTGCCGCTCTTTTTCGCTCATCTTAGCCCAGTTCGGGTCGTTCTCCTCGAACTTGCGCACCAACTCCTCTATCGGGCGCGCTTTTTGCTTTGCCGTGTCGTAGTAGGAGTTGAACATAAGCCTGAAGGCCCATTGCGTCCACTTGTAGAACGCAGGGTCACATGTCCTTACCTGCCTGTTCCAGTCGTAGCAGAAACCGATTTTCTTGAGTTGCTCGATATAGCGGTCGATATTCGCAAAAGTGGTCTTCTCGGGGTGTTGTCCTGTCTGAATGGCGTACTGCTCTGCCGGCAGACCATAGGAGTCAAAACCCATCGGGTGGAGCACGTTAAAGCCCTTCAGACGTTTGTAACGGCTGTAGATATCGCTGGCGATGTAGCCTAAGGGGTGACCGACATGCAGACCCGCTCCCGAAGGATAAGGAAACATATCCAACACATAGTAATGCGGCTTGTCGGACTCGTTGGAAACGGTATAAACACCGTTCTCTTCCCACGCCTTTTGCCACTTCTTCTCAATCTCAGAAAAATTATATTCCATAGTAAAAAACAAATTTGCGTGCAAATTTACTACTTTTTTTTGACATACACAAGTAAATAGGCAAAAAAGCGTTTAGAGACAAGCTTTTTTGCCACATAGAATGAAAAACTTCTCCTTTTCAAAGAAAATAAAGAAAAATGCAAGAAAAATTGTAATGTGTATTACGGTATTGCTTGTTACTATCAGTAATAATGCTGACAATTTCTTGTCCGTTTATCCCCATCTCCAGTCCTATACCTGCGAACTTCTATTGCTGTCAATGGAAGATATGTAAAAGTATCCGATTATTAAGAAAAAGGTAAAGGCATCGTACGGTCACGTACAGGATGCTAACGTAATGCGAACGACATAGCCTCGAGATACCCACGAGAATGGTTAACGGACCACTAAGAATGACTAAGAACAACTAACAAACGCGATAGGAAAGGGGGCTCTTTCATAAAAAAATGATATGGCATAAGTGGCAGAAATGGCAGAAAGATCGTGAAATAATTTATGCCACTTATGCCATTTATGCCAGTGCAAATTATTACACAAGTGGAAAAATGTCCGATTATTAAGATGGGTGTATTGTTCACTTCGCCAAATTGTTGCGGTCAATCAGCCACTCTCAAGCCACTCTCGCGCTACATATGAATCTGGGGACTTGGTAGAAGTAGAGCCGATCCCCAAAGACTATTGGGATGTCGTAGATTATAGATTTTTTTTAGGTGCAGGAATGCGTATCGAAACAAAATAATCCCTTTCCCCAAATTGTATGGAATCAACTATCATTTGAGTTGCTTTTCTCGCTCCTATTTCATTTAAGTGAGATAAATCATGCATTAGTAAACTATCACTATCCAAATAAAAGTTTTTCTCTTCCATATCATAAAGTTCCAATATTTTTTCTTTAAGCGCATTTGTCTTAATTCGATTGAGTGAATTAGAAGCGCATTCTTCTACTACATAATAAATAGGAAACGAAATTACTATTAATTCACATCCTTTTTGATGTAATTTCTCAATTCCAGATAAATATGCCCTCTGTTTATAATAATGATATATATCCTCTGTTTCAAACATATTACACCAATCTTCTACGGATTCCGGTAGACTAATTGTATCTGAGTATGAATACATATAATGAGATTCTGAGAATTGCCGTTTTGGGATTCCCCTATTTAATGTAAATATATTTACTATTTCAGACAAGGGGTATCCTGATTCGTACAATGCAACCATTGATGGAATATTAACACCACTATGGTTGTTATCAGATGAAATCTTTCTCAATAAACATGCCTCTGAAAATCCTATTAAACATATAGAACTATCTGGAATATTTTCTGTAAATACGAGAAAATCATATACTCCATTCCCGTGTTCTGCAGCAGAACATATGGGACATGATATATTTTTAGATAGCAAATCTATTTGAATGCCTTGGTAAGTTTGCGAATCTCCCCATACATAAACGGCATCAGGATTCAATGGTTTTAGAAGCCACAATCGCAATAAATAGTAACTCACCAAAACCATTACCGCAAGTAATATAAGGAATATAGTTTTTGATAAAAAACGTTTCATAATTAAAATTGGAAATATATAAATTCTGTTTCCTTACCTCCGTAATAAACAATACACCAGCATAATACAAAATATAGAACATACCGTACCCATCTATGTCTGAAACAATAAGCAAAGCCATGTGGTAGTGTTCGATTATACCACTCCATTGATATCATAATACCTAAAAATATTAGCAATGGGATATAATATTTTCGTGTCATTAACCAAGGGATCGAAAGAAGAGAACTATCGAATATTCCATCAATAAAATGGAATAAAGATAGTATGCCCGTTGCCCTGAAAATAATCCACCCCAGCACCGCAAGCATGAACGTAATAAGTATTTGTGCGCACTCTTTCCATGTAGGCAAAAAATGTCCATCGGCGACTTGGTTCGTGTATTTGCGGTTCTTGCCAAGAAGGATGAGAGGGAGGAAGAGAAGAGCATGGTATGCGCCCCAAGCAATAAAAGTCCAGTTCGCGCCATGCCAAAAGCCCGAAAGCAAGAAGATGACAAAAGTGTTGCGGATGATGATTAGTTTTTTGTAGCGTTCGGGGTGTTGGATGTGGGCAGGGATCTCCGGTCGGCTACCGCCGAGAGGGATATAGACGTAGTCACGGAACCAAGTAGTAAGGGATATATGCCAGCGACGCCAGAACTCTGCTATGTCACGCGAGAAATAAGGATTGTTGAAGTTGCGCATCAATTTGATACCAAACAACTTAGCTGTTCCGATGGCTATGTCACTATAGCCGGAGAAGTCTCCGTAAATCTGGAAGGTAAAGAGAATGGCTGCCAACAAGAGTGTCGAGCCGGTTTGGGTGTCGTATGTTGCCCAGACTTGATCTACGTATGTGGCGCAGTTATCGGCAACTACTATTTTCTTGAACAAGCCCCAGAGTATCTGACGCATTCCGTCCGTCGCTTGGTCGTAAGAGAACGTGCGTTTGTTTAGGAACTGCGGCAAGAGGTTGGTTGCTCGTTCAATAGGTCCGGCGACTAATTGCGGAAAGAACGCGATGAACGCAAAGAATGCAATAATATCTTTGGTCGGTTCTATCTTTTGGCGATAAACGTCTATCGAGTAACTCAGGGCTTGGAAGGTATAGAACGAAATGCCGACAGGGAGAATGATTTTCAGCAACAGGCTATCCGTGCTGATGCCGAACAACTGCCCGAACTCCGAGACAAAGAAGTCATAGTATTTGAAAATAGCCAAGATGCCGAGGTTGAGAATGATGTTTGCAATCATCCATGCTTTGGCTTTTTTATGACCGTCCACAGATTGAGCAACAGATTTGCCGATAAGCAGACCGCTACCCCATGAGCAGAAGGAGGTAAAAGCAATCAGCAGCAGAAACCGCCAGTCCCACCAGCCATAGAAGATGTAACTGGCGATAAGGACAAAGGCATTTTGGATGCGCAGTGCCGTTTGTTCGCTCACATGCCAATAACGGAAGAGCGAGTAACGCGGTCCGTTTGTGCCGGAGGGCGTCAGAAACCAATAGAGCAAAAACACTATCGGCAGAAAGAATGCAAATTCAAGGCTATTAAAAAGCATGATTGATAGTAATTACTTGTTTACGCATAACTATCAATCGTTGCGATAAGAAAAGTGCGAGTTTCTTATCGCGTTACCAAGGCAGTGTCAGAAAGGAGCCTTAATCTATCATAAGAAACTCACACTATTCGTGCAAGCATCTATTATATGATAGATTAGGTATACCTTTATCGCACAAGTTCTTGTGCATCAGTATGCTGCCTATTTATTATTTCGACTGATTATTCCTTTTAAGCTTCTGACACTTTCGGTAAACGCGAAATAATAGTAATGCTTTGTTTTTATTTAATTAGCGCAACGCTTTGCGCTTGTCTTTTATGTCTAATGTTTTTCTCCTTTCCCGGAGTGCTCGGAAGTACCGCTCGGAGAGGGACGTAATTTATTTTGTCATCAGTTGGCGTTGGACGCTGCCGATGGTGGCACAATGGATAATTGGCATGTCGCCTGCTGTGTGTTGGCGCGGAAGGAAACGACCTTTGGTGACCGCAGAGAGCATTTTCTCCACAAACGGTTCCAGATTGATCAAGTCCACATGTATTTCGCTGTGGGTGAGGTTGTATAACTCATCCGCAGCCGAACGGGAGATTTGCTCCACACCTGCCATATCTAACTGATATTCGTTGGTCGGAACTAACGAAGCAGACAAACGCTCCATAATCTGACGCGTGTGTAACTCTGCACCGTATTGCTCTTGTATATTGATAATCTGTTTCATGCCAACAACGAGAAATCCATTTTTAAAATTCTAACCTTGTACGGGTAATTTCAACTGGTGACAATTTGTCACCGACTCATTCCCATTACAGCAGCTTCTTCACTTGGTCAATAAATCAATATCTTTCGCCATAAGCGGGACTTTATTTGAGGTTATTTGTTGGATAGCTGATTGAATAGCATCATTCCTTTCACCGTCAGCAGGTATTTCTGGCGAGGGTGGCGAGGACTATGGGGATAGAGCAGACGCACAAAGCCGTTCTCTATGGCGGGATTGAGATAGTTCTCCATAAAAGTCGGGCGGTGCTTCAATTCTATTTTGCCCATTATTTCCTTAATAGATAGTTTTTCAAGCCCTATAGACATAACCAAACGAATGGTGTTCTCATCGTCTGTGTGCAGTTGATTTCCAATGCTTATTAGACTGTTTGTCTCGAACTTATCCTGTACTTGTCCTGCACTTGTCCTGTACTTGTCCTGCACTTGTTCGGTACTTGTTCGGTACTTGTTCGGTACTTGTTCGGTCTTAGTGCTTTGAATGTCAATGGCTGCGATATGCAAATCTCTGTTATGCAGCGGCATTTGTTCGCCAAGAAGCAGATTCCGGAAGAAACGCTCCAAGTATTGCGGCGAGTTATTGACACCAAGTCGCGCATTCTTATAATTAGCGCGCACGAGCGCGTTTCTAAAGAACCATGAGTGTTGCTCAAAGAGCGTATTGTCTATATTCTGAAATCCAATGGAACGCAGGTATTTGATAGTAAAAACAGCGGTGGTACGTGTATTGCCCTCGCGGAAAGGATGTATTTGCCAGATATTCGCCACAAAAGCAGCAATATGACGAATAGCATCGGGAAGAGCAAGGTTGGAGTAATCAAACTGCTTCTCTTGCGCCAAATCATATTCCAACGTTGCCTGCAATTGTGTGCAACTCGCATACAGCACCGTGTCGCCGTCCAATACCCATTCTTTCTTGGTAATGTCATAGTCGCGGAACTGCCCTGCATGTTTAAATACACTCTTGAATATCTGCCGATGGATAGACACCAAACCTGCCACGCTGAACGTGAACGACTGCTCGCTAAGCAATTTGATGATGTTAATCGAGACTTTATCCGCCTCTTCTTTCTCATCATCATCGGGCAGACGAAATTCTTTGGCTTGGTAGTATGCCTTAATCCTTTTTTCCGCTTCGTCAGCACTAATCTGCCCCTCAATATGCTCTTGGGCTGTCTGCTTGAGAAAATCAGAAACGGTCAGTTGGTCAACAGCTTGCAGACCGATAGCCGTACGCCAGTAATCTGCACGCTCACGCACAGAGGGTTCCGGAGTTCGAAGATACTTTTCAAACTCCGGAATGTACGGGTTCTCTATGTCGTGCGTTTTAGCCATCAATGCTTATTCTCACAGCAGCTTCTTGACTTGCTCATAGACGTTCCGGGCGGTGAAGCCGAGTTTCTCGTCGAGGACTTTGTACGGAGCGGAGAATCCGAAACTCTCTAATCCCCAAACTTTGCCGTTCTCGCCGGCCAGACCTTCAAGCGTGCAGGGCAGGCCTGCGGTCAGGCCGAAACGCGGCACGCCTGCGGGGAGCACTTCGCGCTGGTATTCTGCAGATTGGCTTCGGAACAGCCCCTCGCTCGGTATGCTTGCCACTTGCACCCGCACGCCGTCCTGCCTAAGCAGTTCTGCTCCGGCGAGCAATGTCGCCACTTCGCTGCCGCTTGCAAACATCACCACCTGCGGCTGCTCGTCGCGGCTCACTATGTAGCCGCCTTTCCCCACTTCGGCTTCAAGCTCGTGCTGCGGGTAGCCTTCGCCGTGTATCATCGGCACGTCCTGCCTCGACAGTATCAGTGCAGTCGGCGTGTCCGTGTTTTCCATTGCCAGCCGCCATGCCGCAGTGGTCTCGTCTGCATCGGCGGGACGCAGCACCAGCATCGAGTTCTTGCCCGAGTGGTTCTTCAGTTTCTCCATCAGTCTTATCTGCGCTTCCTGTTCCACAGGCTCGTGGGTCGGACCGTCTTCGCCGACACGGAAGGCATCGTGGCTCCAGATGAACTTCACCGGCAGCTCCATCAGTGCCGCCATACGCACTACGGGCTTCATGTAGTCGCTGAACACGAAGAACGTCCCGCAGGCGGCTATGATGCCTCCGTGCAACGCCATGCCCGTCATCACGCAAGCCATCGTCAGCTCGCTCACGCCCGCTTGCAGGAACTGACCCGAGAAATCGCCTTTGCGTATTGCGTGCGTCTTTTTCAGGAAGCCGTCTGTCTTGTCCGAGTTGCTCAGGTCGGCACTCGACACAATCATATTGCCCACGTTTTCAGCCAGGTAGCCCAGCACTGTCGCGCTTGCGTTTCTTGTCGCACAGCCGCGTTTCTGCTCTATACGGCTCCAGTCGATGCATGGTGTCTCGCCGCTGAAGTATGCTTCGTATGCGCGTGCGTCTTCGGGGCATTGCTGCTGCCACTGATAGTATTTCTCGTATTTCCTGTTTGTCAGTTCCCTCAGTTCTGCAGCGCGGTTGTCATACAGTTCTTTCACCTCCTTGAATATCACAAAAGGCTCTGCCGGATTGCCGCCGAGGTGTTCCACTGTCTTCTCGAATGACGCGCCCGATTTCGACAGCGGCTGACCGTGGGTCGAGCATTTGCCTTCCCAGCTCTTGCCGTCCTCCGTTACGCTGCCTTTGCCCATTGCCGTGTGCCCTATTATCAGGCTCGGGCGTTTCTTCTCCTCTTTCGCGCGTTTGAGGGCTTCTCTTATGGCATCTGGGTCGTTGCCTGGTATCTCCTGCACGAACCAGCCCCATGCCTCATATTTCTTTGCAACGTCCTCTGTATCAACTTCCTCGCAGCCGGTTGAGAGCTGTATCTTGTTCGAGTCGTAGAACATTATCAGGTTGTCGAGTCCCAGGTGCCCTGCCATACGGCCTGCGCCCTGGCTTATCTCCTCCTGTATGCCGCCGTCGGAGATGAAAGCATAGATGGTCGGATTGTGCACTTCGCCGAAGCGCTGGTTCATCCATTTGGCGGCTATTGCTGCGCCCACGGCAAAGGTGTGCCCTTGTCCTAACGGACCGCTTGTGTTCTCTATTCCGTGTGCAAGGTCGCGCTCCGGGTGCCCTGGGGTCACGCTGCCCCATTGCCGCAACTGCTGCAAGTCCTCAAGGCTGAATTTCCCTGCAAGGCACAGGGTGGAGTAGAGCATAGGTGCCATGTGACCGGGGTCGAGGAAAAACCTGTCGCGGCCCTCCCATTGCGGGTTTTCGGGGTCGTACTCAATAAATTCAGAGTAAAGCACGTTGATGAAGTCTGCGCCTCCCATGGCTCCGCCAGGGTGTCCGCTTTTGGCTTTTTCCACCATGGCTGCGGCGAGAATCCTTATGTTGTCCGCCGCACGGTTCATTAGTTTTGTTGTGTTCATATATTTGGTTTTCTTTTCTTCGTTGTATAAATCAGAATCTCCAGCCGATATAGTAGTTTGCTCCCCAGTTGGTGTCGCTGAAGTCGCCGAACCCCGGTATGTAGCAGGGCAGTGCTTCTCCCTCTTTGCGTTTGTAGGTCAGCAGCAGTTTGAACCTGAACTGCCAGCCCATGTAAAATCCGCTTGCTATGTTCACGTGGCAGCCTGCCGTCACTTCCGCCCATGCGTCCCAGCGTTTGTTGCCGACTCTGTCCGCACCGCCGTTCTCCGCTCTGTCGAGGCTCGTCTCGCTCAGTCCGTAAAGGCCGAAGTTCTGGTAGGCTGTGCCCACTCGCAGCCCCACCAGAAAGGCGTGCGGACCGCCTGCATTTTTCCTCATCCCGTTGAAATCCATGCCGATACGCATGAATCCTCCTCTGCCTTTGTGCGTAGCACTGTCTGTCTGCAGCGTCCCGAAGCTTGCGCCGGCCTCTAAGGTCGGATAGAAGTGGTTCTTCAGCCTTACGCTTGCCGATATTTCGTAGTCCTGCATCTTCCCCTTGGTCCTTATGGCCTCGTATGCGGGCGTAAACAGGTCGAGCTTCAGGAACACTCCCTGATAAATAGCTTTTTCATCGTATGTGCGTAATCCGGCTTTCTTCTCCGCCTTTGTTTCGGCGGCAGTTTCTGTAGCCGCAGCCTCATTGGTGTCTGCCGACTCTGCAGCAGTCATCTTCGCTCCTGCCGCTGTCACAGCCCACAGCACTGCCAATATCACAATCCCGCGTTTCAACAGATTGTCAATTATCAATTGTCAATTGTCAGTTTAGCAGCCTCCGTGCCTCCTCTTTCAGTGCTTCTGATGCTATCTGGTGAGGGGTGGTCCCGTTGTTGCGGTAGGCGGTTATCATGGTCTTCGCATAGTCTAAAGCCGTGCTCTCTTTGGGCATCTGCAGAGCGATGGTGGTTATGAATGCCCCCATCTCGTTGCGCGCAAGCATTATCTTGTCCCACAGCTCGTCGCTCACATAAATCTGCTGGCTCATGTTGTGGTCGAACTCCAGTCTCACTGTCTGCAGCAGTCTTTTCTGCAGTTCCTGTATTGTCATGCCGCTCAGGTCCGTGTTGGTCAGTATGTGCTCCGGCTCTGTGCGCTCCAGCAGTATTGCCAGCCGCTCGTATGCGCGCAGCCTCACTTGCGAAATCTCTTTCTGACTCGCTTTTTTCAGTTCCCACAGCCGCTTTTCCTGTTCGCTTTTCAGCAGTTTGTGCATCACAATCCATGTCGCAGCCAGCACAATCAGAGCCGGTATGGTGTACATTATTGCCTCTTTCATGCTTTTCTTTTTTTATATGGTCGTTTGCATGTTTCCTGTCCTCGGCGGTTTGTTTTTGCCGTGCTTTGGTGCGGCTTGACAAAACACCGCCGCAAAGTTACAACAAAAATCCCACATACGCAAGAGCTGTGCGGGATTTTTCTTATATTTGCTTGCTGATGCCGGTTCTGACTCTGCCGTTGGCTCTGTTTCCGGCTCTTGTCGGGCAGCCTAATGTGTGAACATGAAGCCTACATACAGGCGCGGGCCCTGAGGCAGGGCGAGAGCCCCTTTGTGGAATGTCAGCATCCAGTCCGCCCTGAAAGTCAGGTGCACCTTGCTTGTCATGCAGTAGTCGCATCCTATATAAGGTGTCACATAGAAGAAGCTCTGTTTGTGGAATGTGCTGTTTGCGTCCGCTGTCCAGCTGTTCTGGTCCCCTTCCAGGATATACAGCGCTTTCATGGCCCCGCCTCCTATAGTCCCGCCTATGTACGGCCATGCTTTCTCCAGCCTCCAGCAGCAGTCGGCCAGTACTCCGCCGCAGCCTGTCCTCACGTAGCTGCCGCTTTTCAGTTGCCGGTGGCGGTCGGTTGTGCCGCTGTTCATTGTCGAGACAAAGCCCTCGAAGCCGGCGCGCAGGTGCTTTCAGAGGTGCACGCGCAGACTGCCTCCTATGCCGAAGGTCGCGCCTTGCGGACTGCACAAGGTGCCGTCTGCCGTCTTGGGGGCGGACTTGTCGCGCCCGAACAGATAGCCCGTGTGCAGCATCATGCCTCCCGAAAAACCCTGATACACTTTGCCGTTACGTGTGCTGTCGCAGGTCTGTGCAGGCGGTTTTTCATTCGCCTGCAGGGCTGTGTCCGCCGCCGTTGCACCGCTCACCGGCATGCAGCAGATTGCGGCAAGCAGACTTAAAAACAATATCTTTGCGCGCATGATTACAGATTTTGCTGCAAAGATACTGCTTTTTGCCGGAATAATTCTTAAGATTTTCTTAAGACACTTAAAAATCACCATAAATGGGGATGCGCAGTTCGTTGGTTGTCCCGTTCAGGTCGAGCGACAGTATGAAGTGCTGCATCGTCAGTTTGGAGCTGAGGCGCAGTACCCCGGGGTGGGTGGCAGGCAGCAGGGCGGCAAGTATGTTGTCAAGCATGCGTTTCAGTGCCTCCGGCTCTATGGTTATCTCGTTCACAAACGGTGTCAGGTGCATTTGCACCACCAGACCTGCATTTCGGGTTTCTGGTTCATGGCTGTGCAGCCACTCTGCCAGAAACGACTGCAGGTCGATAGTGTAGTGTGCCACTTCGCGTTTGGCGCGGAATATCAGACCTACGCCGCGTATCGTCTCTATCGGACTTTTGCTGCTCCAGCCCGCTTTGCGCCGCAGGGCGTTGAGGTGAACGTCTATTGTGCCGGTGTCATACCTGAAGCGCGGACCCCATACATGGTCCAGTATCTCGTCGCGGGGGCAGACGGTGTTGGGGCGCGAGGCTAAATACTCAAGCAGGCCGAACTCTAAACTCGTCAGCCGCACTTCTTTCCCGTTCTGGCGCAAAAGCCTTTCTGCGCGGTCTATTTCTAAGCCGTTGGTGACTGAAATATACATGCCCCGTCCTTTTCCGCTCTCTTGCCGGTGTCAATAGTTCTCTGCCAGCAGCTGGAAATACGCCTGCTCGTGGTGGCATACGGGGCACTCTTCCGGAGCCGCTTTGCCCACCACTATGTGTCCGCAGTTGCTGCATTGCCAGATGCAGTCGCCGTCGCGCGAGAAGACTTTCTTGTCCTCTATGTTCTTCAGCAGTTTGCGGTAGCGCTCCTCGTGGTGTTTCTCTATCGCGCCCACCATCTCGAACTTGTCGGCTATCTCGTCAAAGCCTTCTTCGCGGGCTTCGCGTGCCATACGCGCGTACATGTCGGTCCATTCGGCGTTTTCGCCGGCTGCTGCGTCTGCAAGATTCGCCTCGGTGCCGCTCACTTTGCCGCCGTTCAGGTATTTGTACCATATCTCGGCATGTTCTTTCTCGTTGGCGGCGGTCTCTTCAAACAGCTTGCTTATCTGCACATAGCCGTCCTTCTTTGCCTTCGATGCGAAGAAGGTGTATTTGTTGCGTGCCATGCTCTCGCCGGCAAAAGCCTCCTTGAGGTTCTGCTCGGTCTTTGTCCCTTTCAGTTCTTTCATAGCGGTGTGTTTTTTTGTGTGTTGTGGTTTTGCGCTTGCAAAGATACGGCTATTATCTCATATCTGCAAAATATTTGCACTTTTTTTTTCTTACAATTCCACTGCCGGCCAGCCGTAGTCCTTGTAGTAGCGGCTGTTCATGCCGTGGTCGCGTATGTATTCGCGCAGTTGCTCACGGCGTATTGCTTCACGCACGTCGGGGTTTGATTGTATGTTCTGATATACATCGTAGTGCCTGCCGAATATGCGGCGTGCACTTTTGTCGTTGCCTGCGCCGTCCTCTGTCTGCCGGAAGGCGGTCACTTCGGCATTGCCGTCTTTCGTGGCGACGGTCACGCAGCCTGCGTGTGTCCCTCCGGACACAGTCTTCAGCGTGTCGCCGGATATGTTGTACCAGTAAATGACAAACTCCCCGAAGACCTGCGTGGTGTCAGTGCCTGTCTCTTCTTCTGCCGCAATCATCAGTGCCAGCACGCACACCTCGCCCTTCAAATAATGTTCGCCTATGTCGTGCACGAGCATCTTGCTTATTGCGTCTCTTATGGCCTGCTCTCTGCGGTTGATGGCTATGTGGCGTATGCAGTCGGCTTTGTGCCCGTCAAAGTCCGACATTAGCCATTTGCCGTCCTGCTTCTCCATCTGCAGCATGTGTTCCTCCGTCTCTGCCTCGTCGTTGTCGGCTGTGCTGCCGTCCTCCCACATCTGCCTTACTTTTATAGTCGCCACTGCGTGGGTCGCGTCCGTCAGCTCCGCCTTTGTCACTTCGTAGTCGGCTATGGTCCCTCCGTTGCCGGTGACAAAGTAGTACAGCCATTCATGGTCCATAGCTTCATGCTCCGGCATGTTGAACATAGTGTCGAGCACGGCGTAGAAGTCGCTTGTCATATATTCTTGCGACTGTTCTTTCAGCTCATGGTCGGGGATGTATCGGCATAGTTCCGCGGCGCGTTGTCGCAGTTGTGCTTCAGTGTCCGTGCATGCCGTCATCATCACCGCCGCAGCCGTCCATATCATTACAGCAAAGACATAAATCCCCGACTTCCCGTACATCCCGGTTTTCCTTGTCTCCCCTGACATCCCCGACTGCACAGGTCTCCCTGACATCCCCGACACCTCCGACTTCATCATCGGCAGTCCCGTTTCTTTCATCAGCCAATAGGACTTCTTGATTGACAATTCCTGTTTTTTCATTGTCGTATATATGTTTTTATAGTTTTTGTATATTATGTTTATATTCTTCTTTGACTATGTTTTCCTCTTTGACTATGTTACAATGTATTTTTATATTTCCTCTTTGACTATGTTTCTTAATCATCTGTTGGCAAAACCGGCTATTATTCGCAGCAAGGTTATTATCCGCAGCAAAGTTACAACATTTTTATCATATATGCAAATCTTTTTCACTTTCATTTTCCACTTTCCTTTCCCACTGCCAGTTATGTACTTTCCCGCTATCTTCCCGCCAACGCTTTGCCGCAGTTTTTACCGTGTCACTACCGTATCACTACTGTGTCACTACCGTCTCACATGCCGTCTTAACAACCATGTTTCTACAGCCACACCTTTGCTGCTTTAATAACCTTTGCAGTACCCTCGCAGTACCCTCACAGCCCCTTGTAGTTCACTTGCAGAACCTTCTCCCCCCTCTCTCTATCCACGTCTTTCCCCGAGGACGCGGACGGCTTATCAGAGGGCCTTCATATATATAGAGGCCCCAACTGCCGAAAATCTATCACACAAAAATAAAAAATGCACTTTCCCTCCCCAAAAGTGCATCCCCCTCGTCCTAAACAACATATAACACACCGACACCGGCACAACATAGTGCCGGCAGTAGTCGGTTAGTAAAACTAGTAAAACTAGAAGACTAGTAGACTAGAAGAATAGTAGGACTAGTAAGACTAGAAGACTAGTAAGACTAATAGGACTAGTAAGACTAGTAGAACTATCAATTATCAACTATCAATTACAAAAGAAGGGGGAGGGGAGAAACCGAATCTTTATTTTATATCTGCTAAGCCCCCCAAGTCACATGGAAGAAAATAACATACCCCTCCCCGCTATAAGTTTGTTCAATGCGCCTTCGCGGCGGTCCGTCAGTCAGCCTATTGGTCAGTATCATCAATGAGTCCTGAATTCTGGTCCTGATTCACAACCGGATTGATGTTGGTGGCGCAGACAATCGCCATCGGGCGGACTGTGCCTGCAACAACGCTGCTTGGGCTGATGTATGTTTTGAGTTTCATCTGTAGTTTGTTGTTTATATGATTATTATGTTATTGTTGAAGTTTGTCCGTCTGTCTGCCGGCAGCCTTCAGTAGGCCGCCGGCAGTAGCCGTCCTGTTTATTCCATGCGTGCGCCTGTAGCATCGTAACGCACTCCGTTGCGCTCGATGACGAGCACGCCGTTTTCAATATACTTGCGCACTGTTGCCTGCTGTCCGTCTTCGACAACGGCTTCAATCTCCGTCACTGTCTGGCCCTCAGCCACTATGCGCAGTCTCGGTGTAACACCCTGTTGTTCTGCCGGCACTTTGAAGTATCCTCTGAACGCGCGCATCGTGTTGCCTGCCTTATTTGGGTAGTAGAGCCGGTTGCGTGTGAGGTAGATGATGCTCTTGTCCCCTCCTGTCAGCGGAGTGCATCGGTTGGTGCCTGTGAAGCGCACGCTGCCTGTCTGTCCGTAGGTGTAGCCGGGTGTTTTGATGGCCTCTGTCAGTTGCAGTGCTGCGCCGCCGTTGGTGGGGGTGAAGGTCGGGTTGGTGAGGGGTGTCGTGCTGTAGAAGAGGTAAGGAACGCCTGCCTCTATGCTGCTGCCGTTCTTTGCGAAGTTCACGTTCAGACCTTCGTCGGCATTGCCTGTCGCTCCGGTATAGGCATATACTTTGCCGTCCAAGTCGGTGTCCTCCAAAACCATGTTGAAGGGCAGTGAGAACGCCGTCCACTGGTTGACCGGCAAAGTGCGCTGGTAGGTTATTGATTTCAGCTGTTTGGCTCCGTTGTTGTAGTAGGCTTTGGCCATGTCATCGTAGTACTCGTCCGGCATGGCATCATACAGCACGAGGTCGGTTTTCAGTTCCGTCACGGCGGTGAGTTCGATGTCGGCGTTTACGTTGCTGATGGTGCGTTGTGTACCGGCAGAGACAGCATTCTCGTCTTCGTCCGACCAGCGTACAAATCTGTAGAAGCCTGCCACCGTCTCGTTTGTGAGGCTGGTGTATTGCGTCTCCGTGTATGTCACAGTCACGCTGCCGCCTTCGTCCACTTTGTCTTTGTCAGCCGTCACCGTGCCGTGTCCAGCCTCGTCCACTGCCACATTGACTGTGTAAGTAGCTGGACCTGATGTGCGGAAGATAGCTTGCAGAGTAAGATTGCCGCTAACGGTTACATTACGCGAAGCACCGTATGCAGAAGTCTTTACAGAAGCATCTTCATCCGACCAACGCCAGAACTCGTAGCTATTATTGGGAGTGGCTGTAAGCGTGATTGTGTTACCAGAGAAAAATTTCTGTGTAGTTGTAGGAGTAGCGGAATAAACTTCAGTTCCACAACTGGAAATATAGGTAATCTGTCCAATACCTCCATTACCTGCAGTAAGAGTAACCGCATACGTATTAGGGGCTCCTGCTGATTTTATAGTATATGAAACGTCGTTCCCTTTTGAATTTTTTCCACTTGCATGTGCAACAAATACCCCATCTCTGTTAGTTACTTCTACAAATCCAGATTGAAGCAGCCAATAATAATTGTATGCGCCTCCGAACATATCATCTTTGCGATAATCATAAAGATAAGTACCAGCTAAACTATTGTCTGCCGTCACATAGCCACTACCAGCGGTTTCTTCCAACCCTGATCCTGAAATCGGATATGTTCCTGATAAGATGCCGCAACCATTATTGGGCAGATATATTTGAATGCCTGCGCTATATTTGTCTGTATATTGGCTTCCCTGTGTTATGTCAAAATCAGATTCTATAAAATAGAATCCATCTTCATTATCATAAGTAATCTGATTTATTGTAAATTCTCTGCCTGTATTATTATTTCCTTGTTCATTGCTGATTGGAACATGAAAATATGCGTAAACATCATACACAGTACCCGTTGTATTGTATAAATATGCATGATAAAACCACAGGTCGCCCTGCATATTGACTATATCGGCAGCATAATTCTCAAATGTCATTTCATTACTATTGTGAATCAATTTAGTGTACCAAATATTACTATGTTCGAAACGAGCCGATTGTATATATGTTTTAAACGATGCGAACTGAATTTCATAATCAGCATTTGTCCCTCCAAATTCAAAATAATTGCCTTGCAAATTATAAGTTGCATTAGTAAATAACACGGTTTCTATCTCTCGTTCTGCAAAGAAAGCTGTATAGGTGTCGTTGGCATTGACGGTTACGTTGATGCTTGCGCCGCCTGCGTAGTCCACGCCGTTCTTCTGCCATTTGACGAATGAGGAGAACGAGTTGGCCGGTGTGGCGGTAAGGGTAACACTTTGCCCGTCATAGTACTTGCCGTCGCGATAGGGTTCAGTAAGACTGACACTACCATAAGACGGATTATCAACGTCAGCGGTCAGCATATATGCACGTTTGAATTGTGCGGTGTAAGTATTGTCTCCACTAACGGTTATTGTATAAGGATTGCTGGAGTTGGTATTGCCGGCATTGTCTGACCATTGGTAGAATAGATAACCGCTGTTAGCTTGTGCAGCAATCTGCACATTTGTTCCGCCTTCGTAGGTGTCGTTGAAACTACTACCCCACGAGCCGTTGTCTAACTTTACTTGTCCGTTGCTGCCCGCATTGACGGTAATTGTGCCGCCCGAAGCAGCGGTAAAGACGGCGGTGTAGGTTGCATTGCCATCAATGGTAACATCAACCTCTTTCTCGCCGGATATGCGGTTTCCATTCTTCTGCCATTCAACAAATATACCATTTGTTTCGGTTGCCTTAAGAGTATAAGTAGAGTTTTTCTTATATTCCTGGCTACGATTGTTAGCATATACATAACCGCTTTTGTATTCGCTGTCAACATAACCGTATGTGTTGTCATTGGCTTGAACTGTAATAGTGCAATAAACAGCTGGGGAACCAACATAAACACCATAATAGCCATCTTCCGAAGCAGATGAACTTGTTTTCACAGTCATTGTATTTTCTGCTGTATGTATGTATGGTCCATCTGCACCCTCTTCAACGTAAAATGTCCCGCGATATAAATAGAATGTGCTTTGAAAAAAGAAAGCCGACGGAGAAGAATTATAACCACACCAACCAGACGTAATATTCGCGATTTTCATTCCTCCGGAAGAACCAGGCTGAACAGTATAAGTCCCTTTTGCAGGCATATCATAAGCATTGTTTTGAGAGTCATACCAAATTCCTTTGTTTGCAGTATTAAATGTCATAATCAATTGAAATTCGCAATTATCCCCCCAACAATAACAATAGGCAGGGTATGTTGCCGCAGTTCCCATAGATACATATTCGTTAGTGCAAAACTGATCCCAAGTAAAATACCATTGGGCTTTCTCTGCATAGGTTACCATACCTGCTGATAGCACGATGGCGGTTAATAACGAAAATAATTTTTTCATAATAATTCGGTTTTTTGAGGGTTAAACTTATATTTTGTTTGTTTTAGTATTCTGCTTCTTTATTGCAGGGTGATTGATATTTCAACGCTCTGCTACTTTTATTGCTTTGTCATTGTATGTGTCCGCGTGCAGTGCTTATTGCTGTTTTTACTGACACTTTGTTTTTTTGCAAGGGTAGCGTAAAGGTAGCGCGAGAGTAGCGTGAGAGTTGCTGATCGTTGTTGCTTTTCTGCTCTGTCAAAGTGTCATAGTTTTTGGTGTTTCGGTTGCATTGTGTCATTCCGGTTCGCAGGCCGGAAGCCTGCGTACCCGGTGGGCAATTGGCAATTGATAATTGATATTTCGTTATCTCCTTATCTTCTTATCTTCTTATCTTCTTTATCTCCTTATCTTCATTATTTTATTATATCTTCTTATCCTATCTCTATTCTGCCTTTATCCTCTCCTTAATATATTGCGTGCGTGCGCGTGGCGCGCAGCGGCAAATGCGCCGGAACAAAAGAAACTATGCTATAAAAAACGACCGTTTTTTGTGACATACTTTTATTTAGTAATCCGACAGTGGTAAAAGTCCCCTACAAACAAAGCTTGGGAGAAAGAAAAGATGCGGCTGAACTATGAAAAAATA